>JBAUTF010000119.1:0-4941 GCA_049582065.1 Candidatus Dormiibacterota bacterium
TCCTCAGCGGTGGCCGGCCGCACGGCGCCATCGAGGTGGCAGTGCAGCTCGGCTTTGCGCCACGACTCGTAGGGCGACGAATCGAGGCTCAGGTCAGCGAATAAATGTGAGGGAGCTCGCGATACAGGCCGGCGTAGTCGAGGCCGTAACCGATCACGAAGCGGTCGGGGATGACGAATCCGCAGAAGTCGATCTGGACCTCGATCTCGCGCCGTGCGGGACGGTCGAGCAAGGCGGCGATTCGCAGCGATGCGGGGCCGACACGGCGGATGCGCCTGGCGATCGCGCTCACCGTGACGCCCGAGTCGATGATGTCTTCGACGAGCAGGACGTGGCGGCCGATCAGCGTTCCCTGGACCATGTGGGCCAGCTTGAGCCGCCCGTTGCTGGAGGTCCCGGTCGGGTAGCTGGACGCGCGGACGAACTCGAGCTCGGCGGGGATGCTCAGGCTGCGCAGCAGATCCGCCGCGAAAACGGTCGCGCCCTTGAGGATGACGACCATGACGAGCGGCGTTTCGATGTCGGCGTAGACCTCGGAGATCTGCCGTCCGAGCTGGTGGACCCGACGCGCGATCCTGGTCGAGCTCAACATGGGCTTGCCCGACCCAGGCCTGTCCAGCCGGGAGACCTTGATCTCAACCGGGACCGGTCTGGTGAGCACTTCGGCCATGCAACCTGAATTCTAGTGAGGCTCAGACTCCGATGGGATGCCACACGGTCTTCATCTCCATGAAGGCCGCGATCAGGTACGGGCTTCGCTCCTCTGACGAGACCTTGATCACACGCTTCACGTTGTCCGCGGCGGCCAGTTCGATGGCCTTCGTCTCTTCCGCCGTGCAGCCTGCGGCGTCGATCGCGTTGACGTCCATATGCGCGGCGAGCCACGGCAGCAGCTCGCGCCGTTGCCCGCTGAGGACATTGACGACTCCGGCTGGAAAGTCGCTGGTGACAAGCACCTCGGCGAGCGTCAGCGCGGGGAGCGGATCGTTTTCGGGAGCCAGCGCCACGACCACGTTTCCACCGCAAAGCGCGGGGGCGAGCCGGCGCACGAGCCCCGCGAGCGGCGGTTCCTCGGGTGCGACGATCGCGACCACCCCGGTGGGCTCCGGGATCGTGAAGTTGAAGTAGGGGCCGGCCACCGGGTTCACCGTGCCCGTGACCTGCGACAGCTTGTCCGTCCAGCCCGCGTACCAGACGAGCGTCTCGACCGCCTGTTCGACCTCGCGGCGCGCGCGAGCGCCGCCACCCATCAGCTCGACGAACTGGGCGCCGCGGCCGTCGAGCATCTCGGCGGCGCGGTAGAGGATCTGGCCGCGGTTCATCGCCGTCCTGGCGGACCAACCGGCGAACGCCGTCCGTGCCGCGCGCACCGCGTCCCTGAGGTCCTTGCGCGAGCCGCGGGGCACGTTGACGTTGCCTACCGGCCGGTACGCGCGCCCTGACTCGGAGCGCACGAACTCGCCGTTGACGAAGAGCTTGTACGTCTTGCGCACTTCCATCAGTTCAGCTCGAGGTACGGGAGCAGGCCGTGGACGCCGCCCTCGCGGCCGTAGCCGGATTCCTTGTAGCCCCCGAAAGGCGATGTCGGGTCGAACCGGTTGAAGGTGTTCGCCCACACCACGCCGGCGCGCATTCGCTCGGCCATCCAGAGGATTCGCGAGCCCTTATCGGTCCACACGCCGGCGGAGAGCCCGTAAGGCGTGTTGTTCGCCTTCTCGACCGCCTCGTTCGGGGTGCGGAACGTCAGAACCGACAGCACCGGGCCGAAGATCTCCTCTCGCGCGATGCGGTACGACTGTGCGACGTTCGTGAACAGCGACGGCGGAAACCAGAAGCCGCGCTCAGGCAGGCGGCACTCCGGCTGGTAGAGCTCGGCCCCCTCCTCGATCCCCGACTCGACCAGGCCCTGGATCTTCTCCAGCTGCGCGCGCGAGTTGATCGCGCCGATGTCGGTGTTCTTGTCCAGCGGGTCGCCGAGTCGCAGGGTGGAGAGGCGCCGCTTCAGCTTCTCGAGCAGCGGCTCGGCGATCGACTCCTGCACCAACAGCCTGCTCCCCGCGCAGCAAACGTGGCCCTGGTTGAAGTAGATGCCGTTGACGATGCCCTCCACCGCCTGGTCGAGAGGCGCGTCCTCGAAAACGATGTTGGCCGCTTTGCCGCCGAGCTCGAGCGTGAGCTTCTTGCCACTCCCGGCAAGGGCGCGCTGGATGAGCTTGCCGACCTCTGTCGATCCGGTGAACGCCACCTTCTTGACGCTGGGGTGGCCGACCACTAGAGAGCCGGTCTTGCCCGCGCCGGTGACGATGTTCACGACGCCTGACGGAAGCTCGGCCTGCATGCAGATCTCGGCGAACAGCAACGCGGATAGCGGCGTCGTCTCCGCCGGCTTGAGGACGACCGTGTTGCCGGCCGCGAGCGCGGGCGCAATCTTCCAGGCGAGCATCAGGAGCGGGAAGTTCCACGGGATGACCTGCCCGGCCACGCCCAGCGGCGTCGGTCGCCGGTTCGGAAAGGCCCACTCGAGCTTGTCCGCCCAACCCGCGTAGTAAAAGAAATGCGCGGCGCTCAGAGGGATGTCGACGTCGCGCGACTCCTTGATGGGCTTGCCGCCGTCCATCGTCTCGACGACCGCGAGCTCTCTTGCCCGTTCCTGGAGCAGGCGCGAGATGCGAAACAGGTAGCGCGCGCGTCGCGAAGGGGCGAGCCGGCCCCAGGAGTCGAACGCTTTGCCCGCTGCTTTGACCGCGCGGTCGACATCGACCTCGTCAGCCTCCGACACCTCGGCGAGCTTCTTCTCCGTAGCGGGGTTGATGGTTGCGAACCGCTTCTTGCTATGCGGATCGACCATCCGCCCGCCGATGAACAGCCCGTAGCGGGGCTGGATGCGCACGTGGTCGATCGACTCGGGCGCCGAAGCGTATTCAAAGACCTGCTTGGCCAGCTCGGCGGTCTGCTTCTTGGTCAGGGCCATCTCTTTACCTTTCTATCTATATGGCTAGTCGATCGAGAAGTAGTCGGGGGACTGGTATGCGCCGGTGCGCTCCTTCTCGATCTGCATCAAGACGTCGTTGAGCAGCGTGGACGCGCCCAGCCGCAACCGCTCCGGGGTCATCCATTCCGGTCCCAGGGTTTCATAAGTGACGACCAGGTAGGCGATCGCCTGCTTCGACGTCCTGATCCCACCCGCGGCCTTGAAGCCGACCGGCCGCCCGGTCTCGCGCATGAAATCGCGGATGGACTCCATCATCACGAGGCTGACGGGCAGCGTGGCGGCGGGCTGGATCTTGCCGGTCGAGGTCTTGATGAAGTCGGCCCCGGCCGCCATCGCCAGGATGCTCGCTCGTCGCACGGCGTCGTAGGTGCCGAGCTCGCCGGTTTCGAGGATCACCTTCAGGTGCGCTTCGCCGCACGCCTCTTTGATTGCGACTATCTCGTCGTACACGCGCTGGAAGTCGCCCGCGAGGAACGCGCCGCGGTCGATCACCATGTCGATCTCGTGGGCGCCGGCGCGGACGGCCTCTTCGGTCTCGGCAACCTTGATCGACGTGAAGCTTTGGCCAGAAGGAAAAGCGGTGGCGACCGAGGCCACGCGCACCTCGCTGCCCCGCAGATGCGTAACGCAATCGGCGATGCGGGCGGGATAGACGCATACGGCGGCCACCGAAGGCACCGTCGGGTCGCCGGCTCTCGGCCTGATCGCCTTGGCGCACATCGCGGCCACCTTGCCCGGCGTGTCGGCGCCCTCGAGCGTGGTCAGGTCCATGCAGCGGATCGCGAGGTCGAGCGCCCAGAGCTTGGACGACTTCTTGATGGATCGCTTGGCTAAAGAGGCGGCGCGCTCGTTGGCGCCGACCTCATCGACGCTGTGCACGCCGCGCATGAGCGAGCCGAGATGGGTCAGAGAGAGCGCGGTTGCCATCACTGCGGATTATGCGACGGCGCCGCTGACGTCAAAGAGCGAAAAGGGCCAACGGCATGCAGTTCGTGGGCTGCAGGCCTCTAGGGTTCACCGCCTCCGGCGCGGATCCTTGGCACAGGAGGTGAATAACCAATGACAAAGCCAGTGATCACCAAGACCTGGATCGCGGGACTCGTCGTCCTGGCGGCCGGCCTGGTGGTTGCACTCGTCGGCGTCGCCCTGATGCTGGGGTACGGCGGGACTTTCACGCAGATCGCGGGAACCGCCAACTCCTACACCTTTGTGCCGGCGCTTGACTCGTTCTTCTGGTCGACGGTCGTCGTGATCGTCATCGGGGCGTTCCTCGCCGCGATCGGCGGAATCGTTCAGCTCGCGGCCTGGATCGGCGGCCTGGTCAACAGCTACCGGCTCCCGGACAAGACCTGGTTCGTCGTGCTGCTGCTCGGCGGCGTCTTCGGTCTGGCGTTCGGGTTGATCAGCTTCGCCGTGATGGTGGCGTACGTCATCGCGGCGCCTGACGGCTATCTCTACAGCAGGCCCGAAGCGCAAATGACGGCCCAGCGGCCGGGAACCCTCGCGCACACGACCTGATCTGAAGCGCTGATCGGATGGGGGCCGGGTCGCTCCGGCCCCCACCGCTTTCGACCCGAAACCCAGGCTTCGAGCGTTGAACACCTGTGCAGCGCAAAGGCCGCGCGGTGGGAGAATTGGGCCCCCGAGCCCTGGTCTTCATAACTCTTTACCTCCTAAACCGGAGATGCGGCCGATCTCGCGCCCTAGATTGACGTTCTCATGAGCGTCGGCGCCGGCCCCCCGCAAGGTGCCCCGATGCTGTCGCCGGACGGAAAGTGGGTCTGGGACGGCAGCCGGTGGCTTCCTCTCGCCGACCCATCGACGGCCACCCACCATGCCGTCTTTGCGGCCTGGAACGGGGTGCGGGTCGAAGCGCCGGTCGCGGTGGAGGCGGCCCCCGTCCCGGTGCCACAGGCGAGGCGGCCCGCGGCCCGGCCGCTCGCCGGGCC
>JBAUTF010000120.1:0-13385 GCA_049582065.1 Candidatus Dormiibacterota bacterium
AGGACCGGGTCGATCGTGGCCGAGTCCGCGTCCGGTATGAGCAGCATGTCGCTCTCGTCGATCGCCTGGAAGCCGCGGATGCTGGACCCGTCGAAACCGAGGCCGTCCGTGAAGCTGCTCACCTCGAGCTCGCCGATGGGCAGGCTGAAATGCTGCCACGTGCCGGGAAGATCGACAAACCGGACGTCGACCACCTCGACGCCCTCCGCCTTCGCGCGTTCGATCACTTCGCGCGGGCTGGTTTTGCTAACCGCCTTGGTCTCAATCGCCATTAACACCCTCCATGAAGCTTGGTTTTGACGGGCCCCACACTCATCCTATGAACCTGAGGCTCAGGTAATCACGTGTGCTCCACACGTATATCCAGGCCATCCTTTGGTATTCCCCACACTGCAGGCCGGCATGACCGCGATCAGGGTGGGGAGGCGCCGACGAGTCGCCGGCGCCGCTAGCTGCTTACGCCTCTCCCGGGGTGCGGCGCCTGACGACGAACAGGAGCAGGGTCCAGTACGCTGCGATTCCGACTACGTACAAAGCTGTCATGTGGCAGATCCTCTCCCAAGTGCCGGTTGCCGAATACATGCGGGTCACACAAATTGAGGGGAGTGAGGTTCGTCTGGAGAACACGAGCCGCCCCCCGGCCACTAGGGTGTCGCGGGGACGCCCGACGGGTCGAAGTGAGTCAGCGGCACCGAGGGCGGCTCGATTCCCGTCCTGGTGCTGCCGAGGTCGAGCGAGACGTCGCCATGGACCATCTCGTCTCCGATTTCAAGGTGTGCGTCCGGCATGCGCAGGGGCACCAGCAATCCGACGAGCTTGATGACCAGGAACGTCGCGGCCGCGTCGTAAACAAGGATGACGGCCAGGGCAAGGGCCTGAACGGCGAGCTGGTGAGCGTTCCCGTAGAACAAACCGGTCACCGCGAAAGCCGGGGTCTTGCCGCTGCCGGGGTACTCGATCATGCTGGGGTCTGCGATCAGGCCGACCATCAACCCGCCGATGGCGCCAGGAAAGAGGTGTGTGTGCATCACGCCAAGGGTGTCATCGATTCTCGCGATCGCTTTGATGCGGGGGAGATACTGCATCGTGAACCAGGGGACGACCGCCGCGACCATTCCGATGAGAATGGCACCGAAGCCGTTGACCCAGCCGGCTCCAGGCGTGATCGCTACGAGGCCCGCGACCATGCCGTTGATCATCCCGGCGACGTTGCTCTTGCCGGTCATGAAGACGTCCAGAAGCATCCAGACCAGGAGGGCGGTTGCGGTCGCCAGGTTGGTGTTGAGGACGGCTGCCGCCGCGTCGGCATTGGCGGTGTAAGGGTCGCCTCCGTTGAAGCCGTTCCAGCCGAGCCACAACAGGCCTCCGCCCGCGATGGCCATCAACAGGTTGCTGGGGTTGTTCTCCTGCCGGTCTTTGAGCAGGCGCGGTCCGATCACGGCCGCCGCGACCACGCCCGATATGCCGGCCGCCACGTGAATGACATACCCGCCGCTGTAGTCGACGGCGCCCTGCTGCGCGAGCCAGCCGCCGCCCCAGATCAGGAAGGCGCCGACGGGGTAAACCAACGTCATCCACAGAGGAACAAAGAGCATCCAGGCCTTGAAGTTCATGCGACCGAGCAGGGCCCCGCCAAGGATGATGACCGTGATCGCGCCGAAGACGAACTGGAAGTAGACCATGGCCGAGGTCGGGAATCTGAGCGCCGGTAGGCCTCCGCTGCTGGTCAGCAGCGGAATGGTCGATTGGCTCAACTCGGACGATGCGAAGTTGACGGGCCAGGGAATGCCGATGATGTCCTGCCCGAAGAGGTGTGCCGAGTTGCCGAAGCTCATGTTGTAGCTCCACAGCGTCCAGACCAGAAGGCTCATGGCGAACGCGTAAAGCACCATCAGCGCCGAGTTGAGCGCCCACTTCCGCTTCATCAGCCCGGCGTACAAGATCGCCAGGCCCGGAACGCTCTGGAGCCCGACCAGCGTGGCCGCAGTCAGCTGCCAGGCGGTGTCGCCTGAGTTCAGCCAGTTGGGCGAAGGTATGAGTCCATCCAAGAACATAAGCGGCAGTCCCCCTTGACTAGTGGTTGTGCAATGCCGCCTACGACCGATGTGAGGTGGCCCCCGGCGCATCGCCTGGAAGAATGCTCACAGAGGCCCGCTGCCGGGTACATGGTGTGGATGTCACGAAGGCGACCGGCATTTGTGTGTACCAATGCCACGGTCGGCCGCCAAAAGATAAGGGGCCGGGCATGACCCGGCCTCAACCGCGATGAGCGGTTTTAGCTCGCCGGGTTGGAGGCGGCGACGCCGATGTTCTTGCTGATCCAGGCCTTGATCGGGGCCGGCCCGCCGGGGTAGCCCACGAGGCGGTCCACCAGCTTGCCGTCGCGGAACAGACCGAGCGTCGGAATGCCCATCACGCCGTAGCGAATGGCGATCTCCTGGTTGCTGTCCACGTCCAGCTTGCCGATCGTGACCTTGCCGGCGTACTCGCCCGCCAGCTGCTCGACCACCGGGGTCATCATGCGGCACGGGCCGCACCAGTCGGCATAGAAGTCGACCACCACGGGTTCGCTGGCCTGGAGCACGTCGGCCTCGAAAGTCGGGCCGTCGAAATGCTTCATGTTGCTCATGACTACAAGAAGCTCGGCGCGCGCCTGGCTATTCCCGGTCGCAGCAGCGCCGATAATCGGGCGGTGGCGACCCTTCCGGCCGAGCAGCCGGCATCCGCTCTGCAGCAGGCTGTTCGGCAGTTCTGCGCCCGGCTCTTCGAGGCGGCGCCGGGCCTCATAACCTGGATCCTCCTGCTTTCGCCCGCCTGGATCCCGATCATCTTCCAATCTCCGGGCGCGCTGGTCGTCGCGTCCGCCGTGCTGGTCTTCGACATCTACTGGCTGATCCGGGCGATCACGGTCGTCACAGGTGTGTACAGCACCATGCTCAGGATGCGCCGCGACATGGCGATGGACTGGCTGGCGCTGTGCCAGGAGGACCGGGGAAAGGGCGTCCTCGACCCTCTCCAGTACATCCACCTGAGCGTGATCCCGACCTATACCGAGCCGTACCACGTGCTCGAGCAGACGGTGCAGGCGATCGTGGATTCGAACTACCCGTCCGAGCTGATGATGGTGGGGATCATCACCCGTGAGACCGACAAGCCGGGCTGGGAGAACGTCGCCCGTTTGAAGGAGAAGTTCGGCCCCAGGCTCGGCGGTTTCTACCACATCAAAGACCCGCTCGAACCGGGGATCGTGGTCGGCAAGTCGGCCGCAATGAACTGGGGTGGCCGCTGGATGGTGCGCGTGCTGACGGAAGAAGGCTACGACCTTCGCAACATCTTGATCACCGATCTCGACTCCGACTACCGCGTTCACCCCCAGTACTTCGCCTGGATCAGCTGGCACCACGCGCGCGAAACGCTGCGCGACTACGTCATCTGGCAGCCGGTCCCCCTGTTCCACAACAACATCTGGCAGGTGCCCATGGCCGTTCGCATCATGTCGGCCGCCACTTCGCAGTGGCAGATGTTCCTGCACTCGAGGCCGCACCGGCTGGTCGCCTTCAGCAGCTATACATGCAGCCTCGACTTTGTCCACAAGGTTGGCTATTGGGACAAGGACGTCATCCCGGAGGACTCGCGTTTCTACTGGAAGGCCTTCTTCACCTTCGGCAAGAAGTTCTCGGTCAAATCCGTTTACCTGCCGTTGTACGGTGACTCGCCCAACTCGCGCGACTACGCGTCGACGCACATGAGCCAGTACAACCAGATCAAGCGATGGGCTTGGGGCATCACCGACGTGCCCTACGTGCTGGCCAGGCTCTTCAAGCATCCGGAGATCCCGCTTTGGCTTCGCATCAGGCGGTTCATGAACCTCTTCCTGAACCACCTCAACTGGATCTTCCTCCCGCTACTCCTCATGTTCGGTGCATCGATCCCGATCTGGGTGAGCGTCGACTTCTCGCTCACCGATCTCGGCCAGACGCTATGGACCTACTCCGGCATCCTGCTTTCGACCACGCTGTCGACTGTCGTCTTCTTCCTGTACTTCGAGATCAGGATGCTTCCCCCCAAGCCCAAGGAATGGCCGCTGTGGAAGAAGGCGGCGGTGCACCTGCAGTACTTCGCTTACCCGATGGTGGGCCTGGTCCTCAGTGTGCTCCCGGCCCTGGAGGCCCACACGCGACTCCTTTTGGGCCGCTACCTCGAGTACCGCGTCACGGAGAAGGTGTAAGCGGCATCGACGTCGGGGCACGGACGCTGACGCTGAAGGGCTGGTTCGGATCGATTCACGACAGCGCCAAGGCAAGGCTGGTGATTGGTTGCGGCTAGGGCTTTGCCTTAGGCCCCGCAGACGGGGCTGTTGATGAACCAAGGAATGCAGAACTGAGGGCCGGCCAGGGCCCAGAGCGTGAGTCCGGCAATAATCCCGAGAAAGATCACCCAGCCGGTTCCCGTGATGATGTTGCGGCCCGGCACTGGCCACTTCGCCCAGCCCAGGCGCCTGGCCATGCGCGGGCCGGCCTTCGCGTCGATGAAGGGCCACACCAGCAGCACCAACACGGCGCCAGGCGGGACCACCCCGAACATGATCAGCTCCGGGCCGAGCTTGAGGAGCTGGAACAGAAACAGGAAATACCAGTCCGGTCGTGGGATGGTGACCGCACGAGGGTCGGCCGCCTGCTCGAGCTGAAGGTTCTTCTGCACGAAAGCGGCAAGCAGCCCGACCGTGACCAGCATCAGCACAGCGATGATCGGGTAGGGCCAGAAGTGGTCCGGGAAGAACGGGTGGGTGTCTTCGTCCGGCATGTCGTCCGCGAGGTGGTGGCCCGCGTCGCCCATGAGGATGGGGAAGAGGGCAAGTCCGACCAGCACTGGGTAGAGGATGTTGTCCGGTCCGATCGGGAGGCGCTTCCATTCCGGTTCGAGCGTGTGCCCGGCGTGGCTGTCGACCTCGACGATCGGGATCTCCTGGGCGGCGACGGCCGCTCCCGGTCCTTCCTTCCCGACGTCCCGGGTGCTCACATCGGCTCCGAGATGCCGTGCGCCCGGATGAACCGGAAGTGCACGTACATCAAGAGCACGATGACGGCGGGCAGCACGAAGACATGGAGCGTGAAGAAGCGCTGGAGCGTCGGCGGGCCGACCACGGGGCCGCCCTGCAGCACCTCCTTGATGAAGGAGCCGAGCTGGGCCGGGGGCAGAGAGCCCGAGAGCTTGATCGTGACCTCGGTGGCGAAGTACGCCTTGGTGTCCCAGGGCAGGAGGTAGCCGGTCAGCGAGAGACCGAGGATGCAGAGCAGCATGATCACGCCGACCATCCAGTTCAGTTCGCGCGGCGCCCGGTACGAGCCTGTCCAGTAGACCCGGGCCATGTGAATCAACACCATGACGATCAGGATGTTCGCTCCCCAGAAATGAGCTCCGCGGATCAGCCACCCGAGGTACTGGGTGTTCTGGATGAACAGCACGCTGTTGTATGCGGGCGATGCGCCGGGGACCCCGGCATCGGGCACGTAGTAAAAGGAGAGGAAGACTCCGGTCAACAGCTGGATCACGATGAGGATGAACACCATCCCCCCGAAGCAGTAGTAGAAGGCGTTGGCGAAGTTCGGCACGCGCTGGTAAAGGGCTTCGTCGATCGCCTTCGTGAACGGGTATCGCTCGTCGAGCCACTCGACGACCGCCACCTGGATATCGCGGGGGTGGGGGATCGCCACTTCAGAATCCCAACACTATGCCGTCGACCTGGATCGTGCTGGAGTCGTTCCCCTGCTTCCATGTCAGGTGCGAAAGTGGCACCGGCGCCGGTCCGTGCAGGACCGTGCCGTCGAGATGGAAGCGCGAGCCGTGACAAGGGCAGTCGAAGCTCATGGCGCTCTTGTTCAGCGCGACGGAGCATCCGAGGTGTGAGCAGTTGATCGCGAGCACGTCGACCTTGCCTCCGTGCTTGACCACGAAACCGCCGAACGCGAGGTCGCCGGGGGCATTGTCACCGCCACCGTCCGCCATGATGAACGCTGAGTTCGGGTTGGTCGGGGCGTTGAACTTGACCGCATCTCCGTCCTGGATCTGGTCGAGCGGCGTGTCGAGGGTGATCGTGAGCGGCCCCTTCTTCTGTCCCTTGGCTGGCGCGGGCCACAGGAAGAGGAGCAGCGGCGGCAGCGCTGTGAGCACGGTGGCTGTCATGAGACCGGCTATCCACCAACCGAGAAATCGCCGGCGGGTGACTCGTCTCGGGGCTGCCACGTCTGCCATCGGGCTCAAATCTTAAAGATTTCCGTGCCGTCAGCGGTAGGCCGGCAGGCCGACCGCCTGCCGCACCTCGGTCATCGTGTGCCGAGCCACGTCGCGCGCCTTTTCGCTGCCGCGCTCGAGGATTCCCGAAACACGCTCGGGGCTGAGCTCGGCGCGCACCTCGCGGAACGGCTTGAACGTCTCGATGATCCGGTCCGCGAGCAGCTTCTTTTTGTCGTGGCACCCGATCTCGGCCTTGCGGCACAGGTCCCAGTAGTGCTGCCAGTCGTCGAAGAAGTACTTGTAGGTGGCGCACACGTTGCAGGTGCGCGGATGGCCCGGCTGCGTCCTGTACGTGCGCTTGACGTCGGTGACCATGCTGAGGACCTGCTTGCGGATCACCTCCGGGTCCTCGGTGACGCCGACGATGTTGCCGACCGTCTTTGACATGCGCTGCTTACCGTCGGTGCCTTTGATCAGCGGAGTCTCGGTCAGCAGGGCGCGAGGCTCGGGAAAGACCGGGGCATACGTTCGGTTGAACTTGCGTGCCACCTCGCGGATCAGCTCCAGGTGGGCGAGCTGGTCCTTGCCGACGGGCACGCCGCCGCCCTTGACGATGAGGATGTCGGCGCCCTGCAGCACCGGATAGGAGAGCAGACCCAGGTTCACGTTGTCCGGGTGTAGCTTGGCCATTTCTTTGAACGCGGGCGTGCGGAGGACCCAGCTCAGCGGCGTGACCATGGAGAGCAGGAGCGACAGCTCGGCCACCTCAGGCACGTGCGACTGGAGATAGACGACGCTCCGCTCTGGATCGATGCCGACGGCGAGCAGGTCGGCGGTCAGGTCGAAAACCTTGTCCTCGGCCTTGCGGCCGTCGGGCTCGGTCGTTAAAGCGTGATAGTCGGCCACGAAGTAGAAGCACTCGTACTGCCCCTGGAGCTCGACCCAGTTCTTGGCCGCGCCCAGGTAGTTGCCCAGGTGGAATCGCCCGGTAGGACGCATTCCGCTCAGGATCCGCATTCGCTCCGCCATCGGGCGAGCAGTCTAACGACGCCGGCGAGATAGCATTGGTTGCAGTTGCCAGATCACGATCCTGCCCCTGACCTGCCGGCCGCGAGCGCCGGGCTCGGGTCGCGCGCGCTCCGCAACACCGTCCTGGTACTCGCCGCGAAGGTGGTCGCCCGCCTGATCGCGCTGGTGACCGTCCTCGCGATGCTGAGGTGGCTTCACCCGGCGCCCTACGGGACATTCGTGACCCTCGTCAACTACGCGTCGATCGTCAGCGTGGTGCTCGATCTGGGTTTCAACGTGCTCTTCGTCCGCGAAGGGGCGAGGCACCACCACGAGATCGAGCGCTACCTCCGAAACGTGATGTCGCTGAGGCTGCTGATGTCGATCGCCAGCCTTGGTGTGCTGGCTGCCGTGTTGTGGCTCGCCGGGCTGGGCAGCCTGCTCGTGCCTGGCTTCCTCCTCATGGTCTTTACCTCGTACTCGACCCTGCTTCGCAACGGGCTTTACGCAGTGCAGCAGCTGGGGTTCGAAGCGATCGCCGTAGTCCTGGAGAGCTTGCTGCTGCTGGGCCTTGTCCTCTACGGGATCAAGACCGGACGAGGCGTGACGTATTTCGTGTGGGCTTATGCGGCTCAGTATGCGTTCAGTTGCTTGTACTTCGCCCTCGTCCTGGCCTTTAAACGCATAGCGGTCATCGGTTGGCGTTTTGAGCTCCCGCTGCTGCGCCAGTGGTTTTGGAAAGGGCTTCCCTTCGCGTTCACCTTCGTGCTCACGATCCTCTACTTCCGGATCGACCAGCCGATGGTGTACGCGATCCGATCGCACGCGGAGGCCGGATGGTATGGAGCGGCCTCCAAACCGTTCGAGGCTCTCCTGTTCATCCCGATGACGCTTCTTTCGGTCGTGTTTCCGGTGCTTTCGATTTACCACCGCGAGCGGCCGAACGAGCTCCTGGACGCGCTGAACCGGTTCTTCAAGGCCCTGGTGCTCATCGGTTGGCCGATGAGCGTCGGCATCTTCGTGCTGGCCGGCCCGTTGACGAGCGTCCTCCTGGGATCCAATTACGCCAAGTCCGAGCCGGCGATCGCAATCCTGGCGTTGAGCCTTGGGTTCGCATTCGCCAACAACGCATTCATCGGCGCATTGAGCGCCTCGGACCACCAGTCCTCGTTCACCTGGGCCGCCGGCTGGAGCCTGGTCGCCAACGTCGCGCTGAACATCGCCCTGATCCCGACCTTCGGCTATATCGGTGCCAGCTGGGCGACCGTCTTGACGGAGATCGTCCTGGGGGCGGTGGGCTGGACGCTGACAGCCCGTCACGTCGGCCGCGTCGCGGTTCTGTCGCTGAGCTGGCGGGTGGTGCTCGCCGGGCTCGTCATGGGCGTGGCCGTATACCCGATCCGCGATCTGGGAGGCACCAAGATCGCGATTCCAATCGCGGTGGGCGTGGTGGTGTATGCCGTGGCCGTGCTGCTGCTGCACGCCCTGACGCGCGACGAGATCAACTGGGCCAGGCGCGCGATTGCGATGGCCCGATGAGCTCCAAGCCACTCTTCCTCAAGCCGCGCGGGGCGAGCGAGCTCGTGGCATGGGAGGAGATCGCAGTCGACGCGCCCGAGGTGAAACCTCAGACCATGCTCGAGGATTCGCAGTTCGTCGCGCTCGACGTCGAGACGACTGGCAATGCGCCCTTCCTGGTCCTCGAAATGGGCGCCGAGCGGTTCCGTCTCGATGGGCCCCTTTCCTTCTTCGACACGCTAGTCGACTGCCGCGCCCCGATCAACCCGTACGCGCGAAGGCGCCATCACATCGACCGCTCGATGCTCATCGGGGCGCCGGAGTTCAAAGACGCGCGCCGAGCGTTCTTGAGATTCGCACATGGTGCGGTACTGGTCGAGCACAGCCACGACGCCTTCGACACCTGGCTGGTGGGCCGCGGCCTCGAGAGCCCGCTCGAGCACCCGATCATCGACACCTCAGCGCTGGCGCGCCTGGTGCTCGACCTCCCCAAGGGCCAGACGCCGGGGCTGGCGCGCCTTGTCGGGGACCTGGCCCTCGACATCACCCCCGCGCACGCGGCGCTCGACGATGCGAGGGCCACCGCCATGGTCTTTCGGGCGCTCATCGCAAGGGCGCAGGAGAGCCTTGGCTGGAGGACGGTGGGCGAAGTGCTGGCCGCGCTGCCGCGCCCGGCCGTCGACCGGACGGCGCCTAGTCGAAGAGCGTCAGCTGCAGGTCGGGCGCCGGATGCTCGAGCCCGGACAGGCCCACCCCGATCAGGCGCACCGCCCTCGAGTCCACGTGCGATTTCTCCAGCGCCGAGCGGGCGGCGCGGAAGATCGTCTCGCCGTCGTCGGTCGGGCTCGTCCGGCTCACCTGGCGGCTCACCAACCTGAAGTCGGGCAGCTTCAGCTTCACGTATATCGTTCGTGCCCGGACGCCTTCGGCTTTAAGCCTGCCGGTTACGCGATCGGTCAGGTCGCGGAGCGCCACCTCGAGCTGCTCGCGGTCGCTCACGTCGTTTTCGAACGTTGTCTCCGCTGAGATCGTCTTGGCGGGCTTGCTGCCGTCGACCGGCGTGCGATCTCGGCCCTGGGCGAACCGCTGCAGCACCGCGACCCCCACCCCCAGCGCCTGGACCAAGCGCTGTGTCTCGTACGCGGCCAGCTCGCCCACGGTGCGCACGCCCATTGCGTGCAGCCGCTCCTCGGTCTTCGGCCCCAGGCCCGGGATGACGCCGATCGGCAGCGGCGCCAGGAAACCGGCTTCGGTGTCGGGCGGGACCAGCACCAACCCGTCTGGTTTGCGCGTGCCGCTGGCGACTTTGGCCACGAGCTTGGAGGTCGCGGCGCCGACAGACGCGGTGAGCCCGACCTCGGTGTGGACCTGGAACTTGATGCGTCGCGCGACCTCCTCCGCCGTGGTCGTTCCGTGGCGGGTGCGCGCCGTGACGTCGAGATAGGCCTCGTCCAGCGCGACGCCCTCCACCAGCTCAGGTGAGGTGAACCGACGGAAGATCTGGTGCACGAGGCGGCTCGCCTCCCGGTACCTCGCCCCGTCGGGAGCGACGACTGTGAGCTGAGGGCACAGGAGCATCGCCTCGTGCAGCGGCATGGCCGACCGCACTCCGTAGGCGCGCGCCTCGTAGGATGCCCCCATCACCACCGCCCGCTTCGAGCGTCCAGCCACCGCCACGGGGATGCCGCGCAGCTTCGGGTCGTCGCGCTGATGGACCGACGTGTAAAAGGCGTCAAGGTCGACGTGCATGATGGTGCGGGGCCAGTTTTCGGGTCTCGGCATTTGGCGTCGGGGCCAGTCTGCCACAACAACTTGTGGGTTTCGGCCGGTTGGTCCGCCTGGCTGGTGGTTCTAGGGCTCCTACGGCCGATTCAGGGCGCCGACCACGTTGGAGAAGACGTTGGCAATCTGGTCGCCCAGAGTCAGCACGATGACCGCCGTGATGATCGCGACCAGGACCAGGACGCCGACGAACATGGCGACCGTCAGGCCGATCGCGCGTCCGACTCCAGAGCCTTTCGTTGCGTAGCCGGGCGCCGCCGGCTCCCACGCGAGCCCGTTCCAACGCCACAGCCTGTCAGGCGAGACAGCCGGCTTCCAATCGGCTCCGTCCCACCACCACAAGCCGTCCGCCGAGAACCGCGTCTGGGGTGTCAAAGGAGACTGACCGCCTGGGCTCACATCCATCCCAGCCCCAACATAACCGCAGAGCAGCACCATCTAGAATCCCGGCGATGAAGGGCGTCATCCTCGCCGGAGGCACCGGCAGCCGGCTGCACCCGCTGACTCGCATCACCAACAAGCATCTCCTGCCCCTCTACGACAGGCCGATGATCAGCTATGCGATCGAGGCTTTGGTCCGCGCCGGCGTGTCGGAGATGATGCTCGTCACCGGCGGCACGCACGCAGGTGAGTTCCTCAGGCTGCTCGGCAACGGTCACGAGTTTGGCATCGACCGGCTTTTTTATGCCTATCAGGAGAAGCCTGGAGGCATCGCAGAGGCTCTGGGCCTGGCGGAGAAGTTCGTGTCGGGTGACCGCAGCGTCGTCCTCCTCGGCGACAACATATTCGAGCGGTCTATCCGCCACTGCGTCGATGCCTTCCGCACGCAGGCGAGAGGCGCTCGCGTGGTGCTGTCGAAGGAGACCGAACCCGAGCACCTGCGCAACCTGGGCGTGGCGCAGTTCGACGACCAGAAGCGGATCGAGCGCATCGTGGAAAAGCCTGCTCAGCCGCCGAGCGAGTACGCAGTGACCGGCGTCTACTTCTACGACGAGACCGTGTGGAAGGTGCTGCCCGACCTCAAGCCGTCCGGTCGTGGCGAGCTCGAGATCACGGACGTGAACAACTGGTACGTCGAGCGTGGGCTGATGGAGTACGACGTGGTCGAGGGATTCTGGGGCGACGCGGGCGAGTCAATGGAGGCTTATTACGCGGTCCAGGATTTCGTGCGTGCGAAGAGCGTCAACCGGGAGTCATGATCTTGAACGTGCCTGACATCGACGGCGTGGTGCTCAAGGAGCTCACGACCCATGAGGACGAGCGTGGCTTTTTCCGCGAGATCATCCGCGAGACTGACGACTTCTTCGGCCATTTCGGCCAGTGGAGCCATTCGTTGATGTATCCGGGGACAGCCAAGGCATGGCACATCCACCAGCGTCAGACCGACTGGTGGTACGTGATCGGCAACGTCAAGGTGGCGCTGTATGACACCCGCGACGGATCGCCGACCAAGGGCAAGCTCGCAGAGTTCACGATGGGCGATAGGCACGCGACCTGCCTGAAAATTCCTCCCGGCGTGGCCCACGGCTGCCGCGCGCTGGAGCTCAGCCACCTCTTGTACGTGACCTCCAACGTCTATGCGCCAGAGGACGAGGGGCGTATCCCTCACGACGATCCCGCGATCGGGTACGACTGGACGGCCGGGCCACCGATCAAGTGACGAAAAGGGTTCTCAAGCGGCTCCTGGTCGCCGGAGCCGCCGGGTTCATCGGGTCCAACTTCGTCCGGCTGCTGCGCGCCACGCGGCCGGAGGTCGAGATCACGGTGCTGGACAAGCTGACTTACGCAGGCAACCTGGCCAACCTGGTCGATTTCGAAGGACAGCCCGGTTACCGCTTCGTGCACGGCGACATCTGCGACCCCGACCTCGTCAACGAGCTGGCTGCAGGGGTCGACGCCATCGTCAACTTCGCGGCCGAGACGCACGTCGACCGTTCGTTGATGGACCCCTTCGCTTTCATCGAGACCGACGTGAGGGGGACCGCGGTCCTCTGCGAGGCGGCCCGCAAACACGGCCACCAGGTGTTCTTGCTCGTCAGCACCGACGAAGTCTACGGTGACGTGTCCGAGGGTCGGTCGCGCGAAAACGATGCGTTCCGGCCGCGAAGCCCCTACTCGGCCAGCAAGGCGGGCGGAGAGCACATCGCCCGCGCCTACGCCGAGAGCTTCGGGCTCCCATTGCTCGTGACCCGCGGGTCGAACAACTACGGCCCTTACCAGTACCCCGAGAAGCTGATCCCGGTCCTGATCACGAACGCGATCGACGACATGCGGCTGCCGCTCTACAACGACGGATCGGCGGTGCGCGACTACGTCTACGTAGAAGATCACTGCCGCGCCATCGACCTTGTCTTGCACGAAGCTGAACCGGGCGAGGTCTACAACGTCGGCACCGGCGCCGAAACCACCGGCCTGCGGGTCGCCGAGGCCGTGCTCGAGATCACCCGCAAGCCGCGGAGCCTGATCGAGTTCGTAGCGGACCGTCCCGGGCACGACTACCGATACGCGCTCGACATCAGCCGGATCACCGCGCTCGGATGGGAGCCCAGCGTCTCGTTTGGGGAAGGCCTCGAGCGGACGGTGCGCTGGTACCAGCAGCATCCCGAATGGTGGCGGCCGCTGAAGTCCGGCGAGTACTGGGAATACTACAAAAAGAACTACCGCCCCCTCAATAGCACGGGTGAGGAGGCCCTCCCGCGACTCAGTCGCGGGGACCCCAGAGGAACCCCCACCGCGTAACACCTTGTCCGCAGGCGCCTGGAAGAGGACATGAGGGACGGCCGGAGTGAATCCGGCCTACTGCTCCGCCGGGGACTTCCTGAAGCGCCCGGCCATCCCTATCC
>JBAUTF010000121.1:0-3768 GCA_049582065.1 Candidatus Dormiibacterota bacterium
GTCGAGGGCCGGGCCACCGGGATACCCGAGGCCCAGCATGCGCGCCGCCTTGTCGAACGCCTCGCCCGCGGCGTCGTCCCGGGTCCGCCCGATGACCTCGAACCGGCCGTGAGCGGGCATGCGCACCAGGTCCGAATGGGCGCCACTGACCACGAGCCCGAGGAGCGGCGGCTCGAGGTCGGGCCGGCTCAGCAGGGCGGCGTAGATGTGGCCCCACAGGTGGTTGACGCCTGTGATGGGCCTCGACCACGCGGCGGAAAGCCCCTCCCCCACGCCCAGCCCGACCAGCAGGCAGCCGGCGAGCCCCGGCCCGCGCGTCACCGCGACGAGATCCACATCCCTCGGCTTCGCGCCGGCGCCTTCCAGGGCGAGGTCCAGGATGTGGGGAAGGCGCTCGAGGTGGTCGCGCGCGGCCAGCTCGGGGACGACTCCCCCGAACTCCCGGTGCAGGTCCACCTGGGAGTGGATCACGTTGGAGAGGATCCGGCGGCCGTCCGCCACCACGGCCACCGACGTCTCGTCGCAGCTGGTCTCGATTCCGAGCGTCAGCGTCAACTCGATATCTCCGTGCCGAGATTCAAGATCGTGCCCGGCCGGTGGGCGCCTGCTTCCTCAGCTTGAGGGCCAGCGCCCCATAGGCTTGCGCCTGACGCTTGTGGAGCGCCGCGTCACGACCGGCGCCCCGCTCCCCGCCGGCCGGCGGGCGCCGGCTTCGTCTCACCGCGCTGTCGAGCACGCGAGAACGGGTGTCGCGATAGAAAGCGGCGTCATCGAGCGCCTCCAGGACCAATGCCAGCTCCTCCTGGGTGAGCGACACCAATTCGGTCATGGGCTTGCATCGGATCGTCGCCTGAGGCGGCGCAGATCCGGGCCTACTCGCTCCGGGTGATCAGGTCGCGGCGAAGGCCGCGCACATCCGCCTCGATTCGCTCCAGGTTGGACTCGTATGCCCGGCGGAAGCGAGGCGAGTGGATCGAGTCGGACCACATCACGATCGCGTCCTCTCCGTTGTCCGTGTAGTAGCCCTTGCGCCGGCCGATGACCTTGAAGCCGAATCCCTCGTACATGCGCATGGCGTTGTCGTTGGTCGTGCGCACCTCGAGCGTGACCCACTTCGCGCCCATGTCATAAGCGGCCTGAACGAGACCCGCGAAAAGGATGCGGCCGTAGCCGTGATGGTGGAGGTCGTGGCGCACACCGATCGTCGTGACGTGGGCCTCGTCGTACATCCGCCACATCCCGCCGTAGCCGATGACGGTGGGGTCGAAATCAGGCGCTCTGACCTCGGGCGGATGCGGATCAAGACCCTCCTGGCGCAGCACCACGTAATGCGCGCTGGATCGCGACGCGAGCTCGCGATAGTAGGCGTTCCTGGGCCACGGCGTAGCAAAGATCTCGCGTTCGATCTCCTGCACCGTGTTGACGTCCGATTCGCGCATCAGCTCGATCGCAAGCTGCTGCCTGATTTGAACCATCAAGCCCTCGAGGTGAACGACTGCCTGTACTCGAGTTTGAGACTACCATAGGCAACTTCGATTGCCGTCGAGAGGATTCTTGCCGCCGCCTCGCCGAACGACCGCAGCTCGGCGTCGGGGACGAATCGCAGCCCGACGTCGACCAGCGACTGCCGGGTGGCGGCACGCAGCCAGCCGGCGACGGGAAGGTCGCCTGGCAGCTCGCGCGGCTCGGCCAGCGCGGCTTCTCCACCGGGGCGCATGAAGTAGACCCTGCCCCGCCCGGCCTCGGCGACCGCGACAAGGGCGTGGTCGCTCCGCGCCGCCTGGATCAGAAGTGTCGGCAGCGGGACGATCGGCACGCCCAATCCGATGGCCAGGCCGAGACCGAACGAAACCCCTGCGCGAAGGCCCGTGAACGATCCTGGACCGGTCGCCACCGCCACCTTCGAGATCGGCTTCGCAGCGGCCAGCGCGCGGTAGCGGCCGGGGAGATCGAACGACCGGCCCGACTCGTGGAGCTCCTCCCGGACGACCGCCCCGGAATCGTCCAGCAGGGCGATCGCGGAGGCGGCCGACGAGGTGTCAATGACTAAGATCACGGCTGGTCCGCAGCACCCGGCGGTCGCCGCCGAGATGCTCGATTTCGATGAACGCAAAGGGCAGTGCATCCTCCCCACCCCCCGGCTTCGCCGGGGACCTCCCCACAAGTGGGGAGGCGGAAGTAAGAAGCCGGTCGCCCCACTCGACCAGGACCGCACCCTGGTCGGCCAGCTCGTCCAGCCCGAGGTCTGCCAGCTCCGGCGGCTTCTCGATCCGGTACAGGTCGACGTGCGCCAGCTGCACCCGGCCCGGGTAGACCCGCACCAGCTGAAAGGTGGGGCTGGCGACCGGCGCGTCCGAGCCGGCGCCCCGGGCGACCCCGCGCACGAATGTCGTCTTGCCCGCGCCCAGCTCGCCTTTCAGCAGCACCACATCGCCGATGCGCAGGCGGCGGCCGAGCGCCTCGCCCGCCGCCTCCGTCTCCGCGGGGGAGTCGGTGACCTGCTCACGCAAAGTGGTCGTAGCCACTCCGCGTGACCTGGACCGGCTCGCCGCGCGAGCCGACCACATTGATCGCCTGGTCCGCCGTGAGAACCCCGATCGAATGCAGACCCGCGCGCTGGATCAGCTCCTCTGGGCCGGTGCACACCAGCTCCGCCTCTTCCCCTCCCGTCAGCGCGTCTTCCAGCGTCGCGCCCTCCGAGACCGGCACCTGCGCAGCGTGCAGGAGGCAGCCGGTATGCGCCATGAACGCGAACTTCTCCATCTCTCGCAGAAGGCCATCGGAGATGTCGCCGCAGCACAGCCCGAGCTGATTGAGCCGGCGGCCCTCCTCCAAGCGAGGCAAAAGACGCAGTGGACGGCGCTCGCGGAGGGCGTGCGCGGAAGCGCCGAGCGGGCCGCTGACCGCAACCGACCAGCCCGGCATGGCCTGCGACCGGCGGAGCGGCAATGTGTCGGTCCGGCCCGCGACGGTGATCGAAACCACGGCCGGGCCGTCGATCGAGCTCATGTCCCCGCCGACGATCTCAAATCGAGACTGCCGCGCCAGCTCCGACATCCCCTGGTAAAGGCCGTCCAGGTTCTCGACCGCCCATCGACGCGGCATCGCCAGTGAGACGAGCGCCCACGACGGCGTTGCGCCCTTGGCTGCCAGGTCTCCGAGCGCCAGGGCCAGCGATCTCCAGCCCGCATCGGCCGCGGTCATCCAGGCCAGGTCGAAATGGACGCCTTCGACGAACATGTCGCAGCTGACGACTGCAAATTCACCGTCGTCGGGCAGCATAGCCGCGTCGTCGTCGCCCGACCGGGCGGCCAGGTAAGGCTTGATCCTCTGCAGGAGGCCGAACTCGCCGAGCCCTCGAACCTCGCTCACGAATCCAGCATCGCACGCAGGCGGCGGGCAGCCTGCTCGGGGTCGGCGGCCGCCGAGACCGCCCGGATGACGCAAACCCGGCGCACGCCTACCGCGATCAGCCGCTCGACGTTGCCCTCGTCGATGCCGCCGATGGCGAAGACCGGCACGTCTGGACCGGCCGCCGCAGCGACGGAAGCCACGCCCGCCGGCCCGATCACGACCTTCTCCGTCTTGATCGGCGTAGCGAAGGCGGGGCCCGCGCCGATGTATCCGGCGCCCGCCGCGATCGCAGCGCGGGCGGCCGAAGGGCTCGAGGCCGACGCTCCGACGACCAGGCGGTTGCCTGCCAGCCGCCGGGCTGCCGCGACGCTCAGGTCGTCCGGACCGAGATGCACGCCATCGGCCTCGCAGAGA
>JBAUTF010000122.1:0-3632 GCA_049582065.1 Candidatus Dormiibacterota bacterium
TCGCATACGCGCGCCACGATTTCTGCGAGGAGCTTGCGCGCGACGAAGGCTACCCGGAGCGATTCTCCATCGCGCTCGACCAGGCGCTGCTCGGACTGCCGGTCACCAACGCCGACTACCGGCATGAGACCGACATCGCAAGCCCAACCGCTGCGCAGGACCTGCAGCGGCTTCGCCGCGACGGATGGCTGGAGCAGGAAGGCGGCGGCCGCTCCGTCCGCTACGTCGCGGGCAACAAGCTCCGGGAGCGCTGGTCAGTCTGAGTGGCCGCCGGCAGGCGTCAGCGACGCTCGGCCGGTCACTCGAGCCATCAGGAGCCTGGTGGTACGAGCCGGCTGAACACGACGAGTCGATGGTCGTCGGTTCCCGTTCTCGCGAGGTACTTCCCGTAGCAGGTCACGAGGACCAGCTCGCGCACCGGGGTCGGCCCAAAGACGGCGACCTGCGTCGCACGGCTCAGGTCGAGCGAGGCGATTCGCGTCACCTCAAAAACGAGCTCGCCGCCGGTCGCGTCTGAGAGGTAGATCAGGTCACCTACCCGCACGCCTTCGAGATGGCCGAAGAGTCCAGGGGTGCTGATCCCGCGGTGCCCGGCGATCACAGCATTACCCGCTTGCCCCGGGCGAGGTCCCGTCGACAGCCATGCCGACGTCCACAGGTTGTCCGGTACAGCCATCGAACCGTCGCTGCCAAGGCCCATGCCATAGACCCTGGCGTCCACGCCGATCGAAGGGATGCGAAGGCGGGCCGGAATGATCGGTCCTGTGACGAGGTGGAAGCTCTCCGCGGCGGGCACCGCAGGCGGCGTCGTGGTGACCAACGTGCTGCCGATCATTTGGGTGTCGGATAGTAACCCTGCGGCGGACGTGACCGGGGCGTTGACGACTGCAGTCGGAGGTGTCAATCGCGCCTGCGCAAATGCTCCGAGCTGGCTGCTTGAAATCACGCCCAGAACCAGGCCCGCAATGAGGGTCGAACCGCCGAGGGCGATCCGCTCCCCTGGACCCCGGCTGATGCCGACCTGGCTGCGACGCCGCCGGAACCGGGATCTGTTTCGGCCCGAACAGATGGCGGCCACGCCGATCGCTCCCATTCCCGCAACCATGCCCAGAGCGGCCAGCGAAATACCGGACGTTCCTTCGGGAGCCGTCGGTCCACCACCCGGCCCCAACGGAGCCGAGGTGTTCGGTAAGCCTGGGAGCGCGCTCACGGTCGCCGAGGCTGAGTTGTTCTCGGCGTCTGGGTCGGACTGGTCCTCGGCCGTCTTGGTCGCGGTGTTGGTAACGGGAGTGGTCACCGTTACCTTCGCGACGATGGACAGGGTCGCGTGCGCGCCGTTGGCGAGGGCCCCGATGTTCCAGACCCCGGTCCCCGACGCGTACGTCGTGCCGGCGCTCGGTGTCGCAGAGATCAATGTCAAGCCTGCCGGAAGCAGGTCGGTGACCTGGACCCCGGTGGCGTTTCCGGGTCCGATGTTCGTGGCGGTGATGGTGAACGTCACGTTGGTGTTCTGATTCGGCCCTGTGTTGCTGACCGTCTTGGAGATCGCGATGTCAGCCGGCAGTCCGACCGTCACGCGCTCAACGCCCCCGCCGGGGTAGCCGGACGACGTGGTTCCGCTGACCGCGGTGCGGGTCGGGTCCAGGTAGGTGGCCGTGGCTGGGTTGTTGTACGTGCCGTTGGGCACGGTTGACGCGATGTTCACCGTGAAGGTGATGACGACCGAACCCCCGGCGGGGATGGTGAACGTCCCAAATGCCGGGCTGGGGTCACCAGGGCTCGGGTTGACCGTCGCGGGCCGCGCACTGCCCCCGTTGAGAGCGATCGCCCCGGTAGACGCGTAGCTGAAGCCGGCGGGCAACGCGTCGGAGATCGTGATGCCGGTCGCTGCTGCGGTGTTGATGGCGTTGCCGACCGTGATCGAGTAGGTGGCGGTCGTACCCCCCGTATTGGTCACGTTGGGTGTGCTGGTCGTCTTCGTGACTGTCAGGACCGGCAGACATTCGGCCCCGGACGACGACCCCGGCAGGCTTCCGGGAGTCGTCGCCAGGACGAGGCCGGCCGCTCCGTCGGTGGATCCATACGCGTTGTGATCTGTGGTGGTGGTGCCGTGGACGCCACCCAGAACGCTGGTCGAAAGAGGCGCGCTCGAGGTGATGATGACTCCGCCGGCGCCGCCGCCACCCGGACCGTGGTAGTCGCGCGCGCCGCCGGCGTCGGTCGGCCAGGCGTCGGTGCCTTGTCCTCCGTTGGCCCTGATCGTCAGTCCACCGACGGTGCCGGTTACCGAGCTGACCACGACGCTGCCGCCCGCGCCGCCCCCGCCTCCGCCGTCGTTTTGAGGCGTTACGCCCACCCCGCCGTCGGCGGAGATCGTGCCCGTTCCGCCCACGGAACCGGCCCTGATCATGACGATCCCGCCGCCCGTGCCGCCCGAAGAGTCGACGCCGCTCGAGTTGTTGCGTGTTCCGGCTCCGCCACCGCCGCCGAGGACCACCCTGTTGGCTGCAGCCGGGAACGCCGGGAACGCCGCGCCGCCCAGGCCGCCGACCGGCAGGTTGGTGTTCCAACTGTTGCCGCCGCCGCCGCCTTGACCGCCGTTGCCTCCTCCTCCGCCGCCGGAGTTCTGGTCGTTGAGGGCGGGATCGGCGTCCGTACCGCCACCACCCGCGTTGCCCGGGGCTCCACGCGCGGCGTCACCCTTCGGGTAGCCGTCCACCAAGCCATTGATGGGAGCAGCTGCGATCGCGTCGTACAGGAAGCGAGGTGTGCCGGCGATTCCCTCTCCCTTGTACCCGTGCTGACCGTTGAGGCTGGGAACGACGTAGTCCGTGCCGGTGGCGCCGTTGGCAGGGCCGGCCTGGGGCGCGCCGAGCGCACCCTTGAACCCGAGTTGGTCGACGCTGATCGTCTGACTGTTGAGATTGAGGACGCCGGCCACGTCGACCGCCAGCACACCGCCGGCGTGGACGGCACCATCCCATGCCGCCGCGGTCAGACCGGTCGTGACAGTCGCGCTCGAGTATTGCGGGACGCGGACGACCTGGAAAGTCCGGAAGCCATGAATAGGGGCGACCGTACTCACGGTGGTGGAGAAGTCATAGCTGTTGACCAGACCGGCGCCGGCCCCCGAGCCTGAGATGCCGACCGCGCCGGCCACGATCGCGCCGACCGCGCCCGTGGCGCGGACGTACTCGTATTTGCCAGTCGAATTGATAGCTGTGTAACCGCGGCCGGTCGCCCCGTCGCCATACGCGACGGTGTTCGTGTCCGAGATGTCCGCGTCCTGCATCTGGATCACGAGGAGCAGGTCGCCCGCCGCGATGTCCGGTGACCCGCCCGGAATCCGGGCTCCGACTGAGATTGTTGTTGCGCCCGCCGCAGCGCTGGCGGTCGCCGGGTAGTAGGTGTTCACGATGCCCGTCAGCGCGGGGTTGGGCCCGTCGTTGCCCGGAGCGACGCACCCGTGGGCGGCGGCTGACACCAGCTCGGGCGCCTGGACCACGAAGGCCGCAATCGCGAGCAGCGTCGCGACTCCTGGCGCAACGCCAAACCGCAGGAACGCGGCAGCCGGCTTGCGCCCAGCCGGTTCCAAGCGGTTCAAGCGTCTTCCAGGCCCGAGGCCTCGCGAT
>JBAUTF010000123.1:0-9874 GCA_049582065.1 Candidatus Dormiibacterota bacterium
TCACGTTCGATTCTAAGGTTCTCAGCGGATTAACAACCTGGCTTCCCTGGCGCGTTGTGGGCCAGTACGTTGGCCGCATGACCGCGCGCGCTCCTCTTGACGTCGACCTGGAAGACAAGCTCGTCTATGGGCTGACACCCATGCGGCTCGCTTACATGGCAGTCGCGCTGGTTGCCGGATTCGCGCTCTGGTCGTCGCACTGGGCGCCCGAGCTGTTGCGGGGAGTGGCGTCCGGCGCCATCGTGCTATTCGGTGCCACGGCGGCGTGGGGACGGTGGCGCGGCCGGGCGGCCGACGACTGGACCTCGGACGTTGCCGTATTTCTGGTGCGAAACTACCGGGTCGAGTGGCGGGCTGTCAGGCGGCGGTCGCCTGAGGGTGACGAACCGGCATTCGGCGAGATCCGCGATTACCCCGAGGATCCGGAAGAACTGGCGGTGTGATCGATGCACTGAAACGGACGCCCCTTCGACTCGTTGCGCGACCTCCCGAGGTCTTGTGGGATGGAGCGAGCGATGCGGTGGTCATGGAGACCGCCGCCATCGGTTTCGCTTCGGCTGCCGAGGACGACCGCCTGCGCTGGGTCAATGCGTTCCGCCGCCTGCTGGATGGGCTCGATGCGCCGCTGCAGGTCGTGATTCGCGTGCAGTCAGGGCGCGAACCGGGCGAGGACGTCGCGGGCATGATGCCGGTCGAGTTCGCAGGCATGCGCGGAGCGGATGTTGCTTTCGCCGAGCGGATTGCGCGCTCGCCGTCGGCGCACCGCTTCACGACCAGTCTCGTCACGACCGAGACCCAGGCTTCGCGGCTGAGTGGCGCCGTCCGCGAGATGGGGATCGGCTTCGAGGTACGTCCCGCGATTCATAGTCCTGTATACGGCCGCGAGCTCCCGGACCGATTGCTGGATGCGCGCGGCTTCAATCGCACCTGGTGCGTCGACCGGCTGCCTGGCACCGACCTGGAGCCGGGCTGGCTCTACAGCCTGCTTCCGCCGGGTTTGGACCTCAGGCTTTCCTGGCACGCGATCCCGCTGCCCGTAGCCTGGGTGGTGCACTACCTGGAGCGCCAGCTGATAGGTATGCGGGCCAGCCGGCTTCTCGAGCAGAGCGTTGGGACCTCGGACCCGGCCCTGGCCGGGGCCCTGCCGAACGCGGAGGACCTGCAGAGGCGCCTTGCGTCGAGCCAGGACAAGGCATTCCACGTCGCCGTATACGTGACGCTCACCTCGCCGACGCTGGAAGAGCTGGAGCTCGGGGCCCGGCGCATCGAGTCGGCTTCGCGCGCGATCCTCTGCGACCTGCAGCCCTGCACCTTCCGCATGCGCGACGGGTTTCTGGCCACTCTGCCGGGCGGCCCGGACCGCCTTCGTCGCCTGCGCGTAGTGGACACCAGCGCGCTTGCCACCTTCTTTCCATGGCACGAGGCCGATGTTCAAGAGGCGGGCGGGCTGGTCATCGGGCGGAACCGCACGACCGGCATGCCGGTGCTCATCGACCCGTTCGACCAGAGGCGATACGCCAACGCCAACATCGGGGTGTTCGGGCATTCGGGAGCCGGCAAGACGTATCTCCTCTCGACGATCGCCCTCGGCGCTCTAGGGTGCGGCACCCAGGTCTATGTCATCGATCCCGAGCATGAGTACGGCGGCCTGGCGGTTGAGCTCGGCGGCGTGGACGTGCAGCTTTCGCTCGGATCCGGGCACGCGTTGAACGTGCTCGACCTGCGGCCGTCAGACCGCCACGATGAAGCCTGGATCGGTCCGGCCGCGGCCGATGCTGTCGACCTCTGCGCGTGCGTCTGCGGCGGTCTCGACGAGGCGGAGCGCGCCCTGGTCGAAAGCGCCGTCCGCACCGCCTATGCGGAAGTGGAGCAGCCGGTGCTGCGCGATGTCGCGCGTGCCCTGCCTCGCGATTCGCGCGCCGCCACGGTGCTGGGCCGCTGGACTCACGGCAGTCTCGGCAAGATCTTCAGCGCGGCGACCAACGTCGATCTCGAAGCTCCGATCGTCGTGTTCGGCATGCGCGAGCTGCGGGACGAGATGGTGGCGCCGGTGCACTTCCTCCTGGCCGAAGCGCTGTGGACCCGAATCAAGCGCAGGGACCGCCGCCGCATGCTGGTCGTCGACGAGCTGGGCCTGCTTTTCGAGGACGCGACCATCCGCCGGTTCGTCGTCAGCCTCGCCCGCCGCATCCGCAAGTACGACGGGTCGCTGGTATTCGCGACGCACGCTCAGACGCATATGAGCACGATCGCTCGATCGAACCTTATAGCGACGCTATAAGTTCTACTGACTCCAGCGTGGATTGTCTCCTTGCTCGTTCGCGCGCATGATTTGACGCGAATGACGCTAAGCGTCATAGCTCACGCAAGAGGAGGTGATCACGATGGGCAAGTTCCTTACAACGACGCGCAGTCAGACCTTGCCGAAGGACATGCCGGACGCGACTGAAACCGCCGACAAGTACGCCGACGGCACGGTGTTCGAGGCGGACGACGGCAGCAGGTGGCGGCTGCGTCACGCGCGCTGGCAGTCAGCTAAGACCAGCAAGCGCAAGGCGACCGCGCCGCGACTCGTCAAGGCGCGCGCCAGCTAAACCCGCGGCGGTGAAGGAGGTCCCGCCTGACTTCCTTCACCGCACCTACGACTCGGAGGAGCCACCAAATGGTTCGATCTCGCGTCGTCGTCATTCGCCTCGGTGCACCCGAGCGCTTCCTCCAAACCTTCGGTGTAGGCGCATGTTCGCGCTGCCACAAGCTCAGCGCGCTCGACCCGTGCAACTACTGCGCCGGTCGATTCGTGAAGCTTGTCAAACGTGAGTCGCCGTCATGGCTGACGGCAAAGGAAACCACATCATGAGCAAGCTACGCGCGTTCTTCGTCCTCGTCGTCCTAGGCGTCTTCGGCGTCGTCGGTGCAGTCGTCGCGAGCGCCGACAGCTCCAGTCAAGGCACACAGCTCAACGTCACCGTCCCATCCTCGATCAGCATGACCGGCCTCGCGGCGACCTACGCCGCGACCATCCCGGCAGGCACCAGCGCCAACATCGACACCGGCCCAGTCACGATCGCTACAAACGCCAACGGCGGCTATACGCTCAAAGTCGCCGCCGCCGTCCAGAACTTCCAGGGCGCCAACCCCGCCGACCAGCTCGACATCTCCTTCGACACCTTGTCGGCGTGCAACGCTTCATTCGCCAGCTGCGTCGGCGCTGGCGCGCTCACGACCGCCGGGACCACGGTCAAAGTCACGAGCGCCCCGACCGCGGGTGACGTGATCGGCGTCCGTCAGTCAATCAACGTCCCAAGCTCCGTTCCGGCCGACGTCTACACGCTGTCAGAGACCTACACCGCCACCGCCAACTAGCCGCCATGAGCAAGAGCATCCGTCAGACGCGGGTTTTAAGAGCCCTTCTGTCTGCGGCGGTCGCAGGGGTCAGCATCGCGCTGGCCCCTGTCGCGTCCGCTCAGGCAGCTCCGTTTCACCTCACGCTCGCCCCGGCGTTCGCGCTCGTTGCGCCCGACCAGCGAGCGCTTACCTTCATCGTCGTCAACAGCACCGCCGATCCGGTCACGCTCTCGGTCACGCCATCCGACGCGTGGGTTGTCCCGACCGAGCAATCGTTCACCATCGCAGGCAACGCTCGGCACGAAGTCGAGGCGGCGACCGTGATCCCGACGAACGCAGACGCCGGCGACCACGAAACCGATGTCCAATTCACGCTCGCCCCGCAAGGCGGCACCAGCCCCGGCATGATTCGCATCTCGTGGGCGATGGCCTCGCGCGTGATCATCGCGACCGGTGGAGCAGTCGTGCGCGGCCTGCACGTGTTCGGCCTCAACGCGCCGCGCATCGCCGACAGCTGGGACGTGCCGACCGTCGCTCTCACGCTCGACAACTCGCGCGGCAACGTGCATGAGCTGGTCAACGTCGCGCCGTTCGGCCAGGCGCTCGTGCTACGCGGTCAAACGAAGGTCCTCTCCGTGCCATGGAGCGATCACCCATTCATCGGCGTGGGCAGCGTGACCGCGGGCAACGAGACGACCTCGACTCTGTTCATCCCGTGGCGTGTCGGCGGCATCCTGCTCGCTTTGCTTTGCGGTTGGGTTCTCTGGCGGCGGACGAGGAACGACAAGCGGCGAAACGCGATGATCGCCGACTACCTGGCTGAGCCGGAGGACGAGGCATGAAACGTCCCGCCTACCACATGGCTCGCACAATCAACGACGCGGAGACGCTAACGAGCGGCAACCCGAAGCGCATCATGCGTAGGATCAAGAATCACGCAGTCGGACGCTTGCTTGCGAAGGCCGGCGTCTGGCGCTGGTTGTGGCGCTGACCGCACGGCGCGCCGCGAGCTGAGGCCCGGGATTGATTGAGTCCCGGGCCTCGTCGTGTCTCTTAGCGTGTCGCCCTGTCGAGCAAAGCGCGGTTGTCCTCTTGCGCCCACTGCTTCAAGAATTCGGCGCGTTCGTAGTGCAACCAGCGGTAGTCGGTTCGACGCTCGTCCGGCACGCTTTGCAGCCTGAGCGCGCACAACTTGAGGAACTCCTTGCGTCCGGCGACGCCGATCTTGACGAAGTCGACCTTAAGCCTCTCGTGCCAATGCTCGGCCTCGCTCGCGTGCAATCCACACCCACAGCCGGACGTATCGATTAGTCGCTCTTGCATAGCAAGCACACTCCTACCTACAGCGCTCCACCCAGCGCGCTGTTCGTGTGTGCTCGCGGTTCGGGTTCCGCACCGGCGTCCAAGGGTGGACCCGGCGCTGCTTACTCTACGACTGCGAATCCCCGCCGCGCAAGGTCTTTGAGTCCTCGTGACCGTTGGGTGTGCCCTCTCCAAGCGCCATGAGCCTTTTGGCGAGTTCTGCGCGAATCGCGGGGTACTCTGCCAAGACTTCGAAGATCGTGGCGCGGATGCGGCCCCAATCCTCCGTCTGCCAGACGTTGATGGTCACCTGCGGAGCGTCCGAAAATTCGCCGCGAGCCTTGCCGACTAATTCCAAAGTCCTCACGCGCTCACGGTATGCGTTCAGCCACTGAGCGCTTTCTTTATTCTTCGCCGAGTTTGCCATCAGCTCTTCGAGGGCGACCAGGCCATCTTCGATTCGAGTGAGCGCCGACTGAGGCGATGCCTTGCTGATGCCAGCACGAGCGCGCTTGATGGTGGCGAATTCGGTCTTGGAGACGTGCCGATTGTTGTGGTTGGACAACGCTGTGATGGACATGCCATATCTTTTCGCCAGCTTGCGGAGCGGAATTCGCGCCGCGATTTGCTGGTCGATGTCTCGGCGCTCGGGATGGTTGCAGATCGAGCAGGAGTTCCTGCCTCCGACCCTGTTCTTCGTCGGTTCCATCGTTTTAGCTCCTTCCTAGTTGGTTGACGTGACCCACACGCCAGCGGAACTAGCGACGCGGGGTCGGGTGCGATTTTCGCGATTTGACGTGGCACAGGTCACTGTGGCGACCGTACGACGGCGTTTTGAACGGGTTTTCACGGGTTTAGGTGGCCTGAGGGCGTCAAGTTGAACAAAGAGGCCGCTCCTTGGCGTGTTGAACGTGTGGGCGGGGGTGTACGTCCACCTATTCATCCGTCCCTCCGTCGCTGTTGAGCTGCACGCGCTCGCCGACGTGCGCCTGCCTTAGCTCGTGCTGCTTCATGCTCTGCTGCTGTGCGTGCTCGCAGCTGCTTCTTCGTGTAAGCCTTGACCTTGGCCAATCAGATGTCACGTCTACGACGTGCTCGATCAAGCTCGATCTGCCAACCGATCCATTGATGTCGCTCCGGTTGTGCTTGTGGCCTCGGTTGAGGTGTGATCTCGGTGCCACCTGCTCGTGGAGGTTGCTTGTCCGCAGCAAGCGGCTGTGCTCGTGACACACCATCGCCACGTGCGACTTGTCCTGTCCTCTGAGCAGCGTCTATGGCAGCTATGACATCAGGAGTCAAGCCTCCTGTACGTGCCAAACGTTTGATGTCTGCACGTGTGTAGCTAGCCACTAGCGCAAAGCCTGGCTGACGTTCTTCGTAGCTACGGGACGACGTATGTTGTCCACGGCGAAGTCCCGGCCGGCCTTGGCCAAAGCGAGCACACGACGCGCAGCTGGTAGCGCCGCCAACGCACGCGAGCGAGCTTGCTGTTCGAGCGTGCCGTCCGCTGCCAACGCCTTAAGAGCTGTCTCGCGCAATATCGCCGGACGGAATCCAAACCGCGCAGCGACCGAGTCACCTGCCGGGCCAGCTAGGAACGTCGCATAGCGCGGATTCGCAGCGAGCGAAACGAACATCGCCGTAGCTGTGTCCGGCTTGGCGCCTGAGATGAAGTTCGAGATTTCGAAGCGCAGCGCTGAATCGTTGCGTCCGTCGTGGTGGAGGATGCGCTCGAGGTGGGCGCCTTCGATCAGGTCCAGCGTGAGCTCAGCGCGCTCAAGCTGTTCGCTCGTTGCCGCCATCAGGTTCCCGGGCAGCTCGGTCAACAGTCGGCTTTTCCCGACCGGGTTCATCGTGTCGTCCTCTCTCAACTGCTTCGCGCGCATCAGCGAATCCTTGCTCGCCTTCGTCACTTCGGCGAGTGCAGCGCGAACACCTCTGCCGTACTGCGCTACCGCCTCGTACCCAGCGTCGAGAGCTTCGATTGCTGCGGGCAGTTCGCTCGCGGCCTGGTCGATGATTGTTGATTCATCCATGACGTAGGTTCTCCTTCGTCCCCATGTAGTTTTGGTACTGCTCGATCTCAGTCGGCGTCGCGAGGCGAAACCATCCGGCGGCGTTCACGTATGGACGATGCTCTCGCGCCGCACGCGCCGCTGGTGAACTCTCTGTGGTCTCTTGAATGTGACCGGTGCGGCTGACCACGTACACGACCGCATCCGGCGCGCTCTCGCTCATCGCACTAACTCCTTTGCCGGGCATGATCCGGCGAATCCTGATTGCAGGCACCAGCACGCTCGAAAGGACGACGTCTGCCAAGGCCGGAGGATCGGCGTGCCTGGTGCCGAAGATTGCCTCGTCGGAACAGACGCCGCCCTGTCGATCGTGGTGGTCGCCAACCGCGCGGTGTCGAACACTTCGGGCATCGCTTGAGCACGATCGGCACGCGTGCTCCGCAGTAGCGACAAACCCAGCCGTTCGGTTCGTCAAGCGATGCACATTCACGTGGAAGTGCTTTCGTATTCGAAAGCACAGCACGGTCATATACAGCACGTTCATGAATGTGCTTCTCCAAAGCACATTCACAAAAGTGCGTATATGTTGGAACCGGCACGATCATGAAGGTGCTTTGAATGTGCTCAGCACTTTCATTGAATGTGCTTCTCATCGTTCGGTTCCTTTCCTGATGCGCACGTCGCCGACTCGCCAGTAGGTTTTGCGCATGTGTCCGAAGCTCTGCTTTTCTTCGCCGTATGCGGCCTTGCCCGCCTTCGCTAGCGTTTCGAGCGTCCGCCTCGTCGTCTGCTTGGCAACGGCGTCCTCGTCGCCCAGCAATTCGGAGACTTCGGACGCCATCTTCGCTTCGGCTTTCTTGTGACTCAGCACGGCGAGTACGTCCTTCGCCGCTTCTGTATCCCAGCTCTGGACGATCACGTACTGGTCGCCGCGGTCGTCGAGATTGAAGACGACCTTCTCCGGGGCCTTGCTGACGATGTTGGATTGGAGCTCCATCGTGCGAGGCTGCGTGCCTTCGCCGCTGATCCTCAAGAGCGTGGACGGCTCGGCCTCGAACACGGTCGAACCGCGAAACCATCCCGCCCTGCCGAGGTGATGAATGAGCACGACGGCCACGCCGTAGTCGCTCGCCGCTTTGGTTACGATGCTGAGGCCCGCCTGCATCGTGGCGGCGTCGTTCTCGTCCTTGACCCTCGCCAGCGATGAGAACGTGTCCAACACCACGACCGCGCAGTTCTGACGCTTCGCCTCGACCATGACTATTTGCAGCGATTGCTCGAAGTCGAAGGCCCGTCCCGTGTCACGGTCGAAGAACTCATCATCAAAGCGCGTGACCAGGTGTATGTGCGGCTGCGGTCGGCCGCCGAACAGAGCGCGGAAGCGTTCACCGTTGATCGTCTCCGAGCGTTCCGACCAGATCAGGGCATGCGCCTTCTCGACCTTCAACTTGAGGATCTCACCGCCTACGCCCATCTGCTCCAAGGTCTTGTAGACGAACGTGGTTTTGCCTGCCTTCGCCTTGCCGCCGATCGCTGTCACCTCACCTATGGCGATCACCGGCTCGACGAGCCAAGTGATGCGCTGGTGCTCTGTGGCTCGGATGATCTGATCGACTGTCCGCGACCAACGGGGATCCGATTTGCTGTAATGCACGCTGCCCGGCGCGAGTTGCTCGACATCGCCATTCGGGGCTGCTCGCCTCGTCGTGCTCTTCGCCGTCTTCATTTGACCGGTACCGCCTCGTGCAGCAGCAGCTCCAAGAGTTCGGCGGTGCTGTGATCGATCAGGAAGTCGGCGACATCGCCTCCTGGCGGGGCGTCACGCCAGCGCACCATGCGCACGCGGCAGCGCCGTTTCAGGTACGCACCGATGCTCGCCATGTGCTCTTGACCGCGACCGTTGGCGTCATGATCCGCAAACAACCACCACGACGGCACACGCGCTAGCCTGGCGAGCACATCAACGTCAGGAATGGTCAGCGCGCCGCACACGGTCGCGACGACCAACCACCACGAAGGCAACGCCGCACGCGCGGCGTCCGCTGCTTTCTCACCCTCCACAAGCAATCCCTTGTGCTGACCATCGACCAGCTCCAGGCCGTAAGCGCGATCCGTTGAGCTGATCTCTCCGTCGCGGCTGTTCGTGCCGTCTGGGTGCTTCCAGCGAAACGCTTTGCCGCCTGCGTAGAGGTCGTAGCGCGTGTGGATGGCGTAGTCGCCGCGCAAGTCGTAGACGCGCCACTCGGTTTTGACGGCACCGAGGATGTTGAGCGAGTGACGCGGCTCGGTGCCGTCGCTGTCGCCGAATCGCACAACGTCAGAGAAATCGACGTGGATCTTCATGGCATGACCGGCATGTCTTGACCGAGCGGAACCATGCTGAACGCGTTGCAGCGCGAGCACGCAGAGATCGCTATGAACCCGCAAGCGTGCAGCTCCGCGAAAGCATCGGACGGCAGGATGGAACGAAAGCCGTCTCCGTTCGGGACGATCTTGACGAAGCGAAAGTCGTGGTCGCCATGTGCGAGGCACGCCGCGTAGATGCGCGCCGTCTCCTCGTAGGCCGCCTCCAGTTGAGCGGGCGTGAACTTGCGCTTGATCACGGCGGGTTGCCCGTTTTCGCGGTTCGGGTTATCGTTTGCCCGCGTAGTCGTGCTCGTTTCGGTGGAAAGCCCGGGACTCCTAACCCCCGGGCTTTTCTTATCTCCCATTCCTCTTCGAGGCACCGTTGGCGCCGGCGTCGAGCACGACCGAGCGAACGATTGCGGCGACGCGGCGAAGCTCGTCGGTGCTCGGGTTCTTCTCTAACCGCCCAGCGGCGATTTCACCGCGAAGCCATTCGGTAGCCAGCTTCGCCAGCGCCTCACGCTCCTTTGCGGCGTCGTCGATGGCGCGTTCATACCGAGCACGCGTCTCGGAGCGGAGTGAGCCATTCCGTTCCCTCTGAAACGCGAAGGCGACGGCCTGGTGGTTGACCGCCCGGTTGGTGTGACGCGCTATGTCTCTTAGAGAGACACCACGCTTGGCGGCGCGGCGAACTAAAGTGTCAGGCGGCGAACCTCGTTGGTTTGGCATGAGAGCATCTCCCGCAGGCCTTTCCACTCAAGGCTGTTCTGCGCAATTGCTCTCGGTTCGCCGTCCACATGGAAGACGGGTCCGAATCGTAGTTCACTGTTGACACGATGCGACAAATTTTACGATGCGAGCTGGAT
>JBAUTF010000124.1:0-3706 GCA_049582065.1 Candidatus Dormiibacterota bacterium
GCTTCGAGGCGGCGACCGGCGCCTCCGGCGGCTTCGAACCGGCGACCGGAGCCGCAGTGGGTGGCTTCGAGGTGACGGGTGGCGGCGCCGAGGCGGCGGCGGGCGTGATCGTCGCCGGCTGGGCTCCGGTGGCCTCGGCCTGGGGCGGGGTCGTGGCCGGTGCCACGTCGAACGAGTCGGGCCAGCTCGGGATCACCGCCTCGGGGATGTCGGAGGGGATTCCAGGGTCGGTTATGTTCGCCGACGGCGGCCACGCCGGCATCGCCCTCTCGGTCGGAGGCTCGGGTGGCCAGATGTCGGTCTCAGCCGGCGGCGCGGTCGCGTTCTCCTCGGCCGGAGGCCAGGTCTTACCGGCCGCATCGCTTGCGACGGCTTTCGGAGTCTCGGTGATCGACGCGGTGGTGGACGCGGCCCCGGCCACCGGCGAATCGGTGGGATGGGGCACGGTCTGCGCCCAGACGGGCGCCTCCTTCGGCAGCGGAACGGCGGGGCTGGCCTCGGTCGTTGTAGGCGGGTCGGTTTGCGTCCAGGCCGGGTCTCCCTTTTGCATCGGTTTGGCAGGCAGCGGTTCGGCCTCGGCGGCGGTGCTCAGGCTATCCGGGGCGTCTGGGGGAACTACCGGGACGGTCCGCGCCCAGACGGGGACCGTTTCGCGTGTCGAGACGGCAGCGACCGGCTCGTCGGGAGCGGTCTTGCTGCCTGACGGCGTCGATTCCTGCGGGGTTTCGGGTTGCGACTCCAAAACGAGGTCAGTCTAGCTTTGCGATCGAGCCCTTGTATCCGGTTCAGGCGAATACGTGTTTCAGGGCGTCCTCGGCGAGCGGGTCCGGCTGCGTTTCGGCCCAGTCGGCGGCGTCCGACGCCTCCTTGTCACATGCCGCCTGCACCCGCTGCGCATCGTCGGCTGAAATCCACGCTTTCGTTATGAGCCAGGACGTGAACCGGGCGATCGGGTCGTGGCGGCTCGCCTCATCGATCTCGTCTTTGGTCCTGTACTTCAGCTGGTTGTCCTCGGAGGTGTGAGAGTTGATGCGCCAGACCTTGGCGTCGATCAGCGTCGGGCCCTCGCCCCGCCTGGCGCGCTCGACTGCCTCCTGGCACGCGGCGTAGCAAGCCGGCACGTCACCGCCATCGACGGTCGCGCCGTGGATGCCGTAGCCGGCCGCCCGGTCCGCCACGTTGGGGTTTGCCATCTGCAGCCGAATCGGCACCGAGATGGCGTAGCTGTTGTTCTCGCAGACGAAGACCACCGGCAGCCGGTGCACCGCGGCGAAATTGACGCCCTCGTGGAAATCGCCCTGGCTGGTCGCGCCGTCACCGAAGGTGCACAGCGTCACCGAATGGTCGCCTCGAAGCTTGGCCGCGTAGGCGACGCCGGAGGCTTTGGGAATCCAGCTGGCCACCACCTGCGACACCGAGACGATCTTCAAGGCTCGGTAGCTGTAGCAGCCGCCCGGTATGTTGCGACCCGCCGACAGCGGGTCCGCGGCCTTGGCGAAGACCGCCAGCATCCACTCTTTCATGGTCAGGCCGCGCACGATGGAGTTGGCGAGCCCCCGATAGTGCGGCACCAGCCAGTCGTCTGGTCCGAGCGCGGCGGTGGACGCGACCTGGATGCCTTCGTGGCCCCGGCTCGAACCGACGAAAGGCGCTCTTCCCTGCTTGACCAGGATGTGCATTCGGTCGTCGAGCGCTTTTGCCATGCACATCCAGTGGTGGAGCTGGAGGTACTGCTCTTTCGTGATCGTCCCAGCCCGCGTTGTGGTTGCCATCAGTCCGGCGCCTTCGTCGTCAGGGCGCGTGCGATGTCGACCACCTCGTCACCGGTCAGTCCCATTCGGGTCAGGTGATCGTAATACCGGCGGTGGAAATCGGAGAAGTCGGCGCGCTCCGCGCGCTCCTCGCGGATACGCTTGACCTCGGCCAGGACCTTGCCGACCAGCTCATGCTCGGGCGCGATGCCTGCGTGCCGCAGCGCGTTCTCGATCGCGAGCGCGCCAGAGTGCTTGCCGTAGACGTAGGTGATCTCCGCACCGAAATCCGCCGGCGGAAGAAACTGGTAGATCGCCGGGTGGATGAGCATGCCGGCGGTGTGGATTCCCGATTCGTGGCTGAAGACGTCGAGTCCGATGCCTGGCTCGGTCGGCTGCACTGGGATTCCACTCACCTTCTCGAGGTGGCGGGCGAGCTCTCGCAGCTTCTCGTACTTGAACCCTGGGATCTCGATTCCGAACAGGTATCGCAGCTGCATGAGGACCTGGTGCATGGGAGCGTTGCCTGTCCGCTCGCCGATCCCGTTGACGCTGGTGGTGAACACCTCCGCGCCCGAGCCCAGCGCCATCACGGTGTTCCACGCACCGAGCCCGAGGTCGTTGTGGAAATGAACTACCAGCGGCGCGCCCGGCGCGGCCGCCTTGATCGCCGGGATGTACTCGCGCACGGCGAAAGGCGAATAGCACCCGACGGTGTCGGGCGTCGAAGGCCGCGTCCCCCCCGCCTTCAGGCCCTCGCGGTGGATTTCGCCGATGTAATCGACGTCTGCGCGGCTGCCGTCCTCGCCCCCGAACTCGATCGAGGTGGCGCCCTGCTCACGCGCGTACTTGATCGCCTCGCACATCATCCGCAGGTTCGCCTCGCGGTAATACGAGACCGGCAGCTCGAGCCATTCCGACTCAGGGATGCCCTCCCTGCGAAGAAGGGTCTTGCCCAGCTTGTACTTCACGTGCAGGTCAGACGCTGACGTGAAGATGAAGTAGGTGACCTCGTCGCGCCGGTACCCAAGATCGTCGAGGACGCGCATCGTCGCGTCGATGTCCGGCTTGGTCGAGCGCATCATGCACACGACCTCGAGGTCTTTTCGCAGCTCGCCGCGCTTTCTCCCTTCAAGGATGAGCCGCAGGGTTTCGCGCTCCCCCTCCGACACCGAGGGAAAACCCACGTCCATGATGTGGACGCCGATGTCCGAGAGCATGCGGGCGAGCTCGTACTTGTCTTTGGGCGTGATCGCAACGCCAGGCATCTGCTCGCCATCGCGCAGCGTGTCGTCGTAGACGCGGATTTTGTCCGCCGGCGGGAACTTCAGGTCGTGGGAGAAAGCCCTGGGGTCGCGCGCCAGCTCATCGAGAGGCTCCTGGAGCTCGACGGGCTTTATGTCATCCACGCGCAGGAGCTGTCCGCCGCCGCTCTTCGAGACGCTGGCGGACCCACGGCACGAGGCCGCCCATGTGGAGGAGCTCGTTCATGAAGCTCGGAAAGGCCTCGCAGCGATACTCATCGCTCCTTGTGAAGTCACGCACGATCCCTTGCTCCAGGTCGACCTCGAGCTCGTCGCCTTCCTGAACCGCCTCGGCCGCCTGGGGCGACTGCAGGATCGGGTAGCCCATGTTGATCGCGTTGCGGAAGAAGATGCGCGCGTATGAGTCCGCGATCACGAGCGAGATGCCGGCTCCGCGGATCGCCACCGGCGCGATCTCGCGGGATGAGCCGCAGCCGAAGTTCGAGCCCGCGACCAGGATGTCACCCGGGGTCACGCCGGCCGCCCACGTTTCCCGGCCGGGCACGCCTTCCATCGCGTGCTTGCCGAGCTCTTTCTCGTCCAGCGAATAGATCGCGTACTTGGCCGGGATGATCTGGTCGGTGTCGATGTTGGCGCCAAACTTCCACGCGCGGCCGCGAATGACCTGGGGCAGCGTCATTGGTATATCTC
>JBAUTF010000125.1:0-1660 GCA_049582065.1 Candidatus Dormiibacterota bacterium
GATGCTGGAGGTGTACCGTTCTATCGCGCGGGTGGCACCGACGGACGCCACGGTCCTGCTCGTCGGTGCCAGCGGGTCCGGGAAGGAACGCGTGGCACGCGCCATTCATATCCATAGCCAGCGCGCCAGTAAACCGATGACCGCCATAAACTGCGGGGCCCTGGCCGAAAGTGTGCTGGAAAGTGAACTCTTCGGCCACGAAAAAGGAGCTTTCACAGGCGCCGACAGTGCGCGCCGCGGCTTGTTTGAGAGCTCGAATGGCGGCACGATTTTTCTCGACGAGATCTCGGAAACCACGCCCGGATTCCAGGTCAAGCTGTTGCGAGTATTGCAGGAGAGGCAGGTGCGCCGACTGGGATCGAATACCTACATGCCCGTGGATGTTCGAATTCTTGCCGCCACGAACGCGGACGTTGGCGAGCGCATCCGTGCCAAACAGTTTCGCGAGGATCTGTACTACCGTCTCAGCGTGATGACGATCCACTTGCCCGCCTTGGAAGAGCGTCGGGAAGACATCCCGTTGCTGGTTCGCCACTTCTTGTCGCGCTTCAATGAACGCAACGCGCGCCAAATCACGGTGAATGAAGAGGCGACCAGCTTGCTGACGCGCATGTCGTGGCCGGGAAACGTGCGCGAGTTGGAGAACCTGATCGAGCGAGCTGCCATTTTGTCCACCACGGGAGAAATTTCTGCGGAGGACGTTGAGCGGGCGAGTGGCGCGGGAGCGCTAAGCAGCGCGAAGGTAGAGGAAACAGCCACGACCCTCAAGGGAGCGGAACGGCAGCAGATCGTGCGCGCCTTGCGTGACGCCCAAGGCAACCGCTCGCTCGCCGCAAGAAGCCTTGGCATTGAACGCAAGACGCTTTACAAGAAAGCGCGGCGGCTGGGAATTGATCTGGACGCCCCAGACAAATGAAAGCACCGTCTGTGAATGGCGAGCGATCTCGAAACCGGGTCAAATCCTGGCTCGTTCTGAATCTCTTGCTGTTGAGCCTCGTGGCTGCGCTCAGCATGACGTACCCCGTCGAAGAACTCAGCCGACGGCTCGGCGACATTTACTTCCGCCTTCGCAGACCTCTCCCCACCTCCAGTTCTGTCGCAGTTGTTCTCATCGACGATCTCAGCCTCAGCCGCTACGGGAGATGGCCGTGGCCCAGATCGCTGCTGGCACGACTGGTGCGTGCGACCGCCGCGCAGCGGCCTGGGGCGATTGGTCTCGACATATTGCTTTCTGAAGCGGAGGATGCCCGGGACGACGACGATCTCGGAAAGGCTCTTCAAGAAGCGGGCAACGTTGTCTTGGCGGCGAAGCTGAGCGGTTCGTCGCAACGGCAGTGGGTAGATCCCTTGCCCCTTTTTCTCGCCAACAGCGCCGGAGTCGGACACGTGCAGGCGGTGGAAGACGCAGACGGCATCTGCCGCAGCGTGCCGGTACGGGAATTAAGTGCCGAAGGTCCGCGTTGGGCTCTTGCTTTGGAGGTTTCACGCTTCACGAAGCACGTGGCTGTCGATCAAAATTCTGGTGGACTGTGGCTGGGTAAAGATCGTGTTTGGGTAGATGGCAGCATGCGCCGCACGGGAAGGGCCGGCTGGGAATCCTACTCGCCGGAGTTTCTGATGATCAATTTTCACGAGCAGTATCGCCCAGGCGACCTGATGC
>JBAUTF010000126.1:0-4014 GCA_049582065.1 Candidatus Dormiibacterota bacterium
TCGTAGGCCGGCCCCGAGAACGAGTACCCGAGGTCGACTCCGCCGTAGTACTTGACCAGGTCGTTGACGCCGATGGCGTCGCGGACCTGCTGGAACCAGGTCGGGTCGATGGTCGCTGAGGTTCCGATGAAGGGGATCATCTGGCCGCCGTTGAGCGTCTTGACCTCTCCCAGGTATGTCCCGGCCGAGCCGAGCGCCTCGGTGAAGATGACGTCAGGCTTCGTGGCCAGCATGGCCGTCACCTCGGCGCGGTAGTCCGATGCCCCCAGCGTGATCGGCTGGTTGATGGCGATCGTGCCGCCGAGCTTGGTGAACGCGTTGGTCGCCGGCTGGACGAAGGCCTGGGAGCCGATGTCGTTGCCGAAGACGAGAGCCGCCCGCTTGTACGCCGGGTGACCAGGTCCGTAAAGCGCGTAGCCCACCATCGCGTACGCGTCGTAGATGTCGGCCGGCACGAGGCGGTGGAAGTACTGGAGCGGCGTCTTGTTGAACTCCGTCTGCCCCGTCATGCAGAACATGGGGATGTGGGACCGGTCGATGATCGGCGCGACCGTCGCCGCCTCGTCGGACGTGCACCCGATGACCGCCATCAGGTTCTTGTTGGCCGCGATCATCTGGTTGGCGGCCGGCACTGCGTCGGCCGGCTCACCGCGCGTGTCGAACTGCTGGCATTGGACCTGGCGGCCGCCGACGCCCCCGTTGTTGTTGATCTCGGGCGCGGCCGCGAGGCAGGCGGCGTAGTAAGCAGGTCCGAGGCCTGCGTCCACCCCGGTGAAGGGCGCGATCACGCCCACCAGGAGATTTCCCGATCCGAGCCCTCCGCCGGTCGTACCGCTGCTGCCACCGCAGGCGGCCAGCAGCAAAAGGGCGAGCGTCGAGAAGGCGACCGAAGGCATGCGCAAACTGGAACGGAAGGTGTTCACTGCTCCTCCCCTATGAGCTAAGCGAAATAAAGACGGATTGTCGACATTATTGACGATAATATGGCCAGAAGCAAGATGAAGGTTCCAGCGTCCAACCGGGACGCGTACCACTTGCTGCGCGAGTCCATCGTCAGCGCCCAGTTCCACCCCAACGAGCGGCTCGTCGAGGCAGCGCTGGCGAGCAAGCTCGGCGTGGGGAGGACCGCGGTGCGCGCCGCGCTGGTCCGGCTCGACCAGGAGGGCCTGGTCAGCCTCGAGCCCAATCGCGGGGCGCGCGTGCGCTTGATCCCGGACCGGGAAGCGCTGGAGATCGAAGAGGTGCGCGCGTCGCTGGAAGGGCTTCTGGCATATCGCGCCGCCATCCGTGTCACCCCGGAGGACCTGCGCGAGCTGCACCAGGTGATGGTGGAGATGCGGAAGCGGGCCGAAGCCGGCGACTCGCTCGGTTACTCCGAGCTGAATGCGCGGTTCCATCAGCTCATCTGGGCCGCGGCCGACCATCCCACGGCAAGCCGCATCGTCGGCGGCCTCAAGTCGCAAGCCATCCGCTTCCAGTACCGCACGATCCTGCGGCCCGGACGTAGGGAGCAGTCGCTGCAGGAGCACGAGGCGATCTTCGGCGCCCTGAAAGCTCATGACGCTGAGGGGGCCGAGGCGGCGATGCGTGCTCACCTGGCCGAGGTCCTGGACACCCTCCGCTGGGCGATCGAAGCGCAGCACCGGGCGCCGAACTGGCTGCCGGGCTAGCGGGTCGCTCCCTGCACGCCGCCGCGCGCTGAGGCGTCGAGGAGCTTGGTCAGCCCGTAGACGGTGCGCAGCGACGGCACCGGCACGCCTTTCTCATCCGCCAGCTCGACCACCGCGCCGACCAGTGCGTCGACCTCCAGGGGCTTGCCCGCCTCGAGGTCCTGCAGCATCGAGGTCCTGTGCTCGCCGACCGCGGCTGCGCCCTCCATACGCTTGTCTATGCTGACCGGCAGCTCGACGTCGAGCGCCCGCGCTACCGAAGCCACCTCCTCCATGAGGGAGCGGATCGCGTCACGGGCCAGCGGCGATGCGAACATCTGGGCGAGCGTGGAGCGGGTCAGAGCGCTCACCGGATTCAAGGTCGCGTTGCCCAACAGCTTGAGCCAGATCTCGTTTCGGAGCCTGGTCTGCACGGGCGCCTTGAAGCCGGCCGCCATGAGCATGGTCGAGATCGCCTTCACACGCTCGCTCTTCGAGCCGTCAGGCTCGCCCAGCGAAAACCGGTTGCCCTCCTCGTGCTCGATCACTCCGGGCTCGACCAGCGTCGCCGCCGGATAGGCGATGCATCCGACCACCTTCTCGTAAGCAATGCTCCGGGCGATCACGCCCCCGGGGTCGACGGTCTCCAGGTGGCGGTCCCGGAAGTACCACCACGGGATGCCGTTCATCGTCCCGACCACGCAGGCATCGTCCGCAAGGGCCGCGCCGATCGCCGGAGCGACCGCGGGGATGCTGTGCGCCTTGAGCGTGAGGAAGACCACCTCGGCCTCGGAGATGGCCGCCATGTCGTCCGTGCATCGCGGCGTGGCCGTGAACTCGCCGCCCGCTCCGCGCACGGTCAGGCCTCGCTCCCGCATGGCGGCCAGGTGCGGCCCGCGCGCGACCAGCACCACATCCTGCCCGCTGCGCGAAAGGTGCGCGCCCAGCAGGCCGCCGATCGCCCCGGCGCCGACGATGGCTACGGTCACTTCTCGGGGTTCAGGGTGGCGGCGACGGACCGGCGCTGGATCTTGCCGGTGGCGGTGCGCGGGATCTGCTCGACGATGTACAGCTTCTTCGGCACCTTGTAATCGGCGAGCCTCTCGCGAGCGAATGCGATCAGCTCCTTTTCGGTCGTGTCGCCTTTCAGCACCACGGCCGCGACGACCTCTTCGCCCCAGACCGGGTGCGGGGCACCGAAGGCCACCGCCTCTCCTACCGCCGGGTGCTGAAGCAGGACGTCATCGATCTCCCGCGGCGCGATCTTCTCGCCGCCCCGGTTGATCATCTCCTTGAGCCGGCCCACGAGCGAGAGGTAGCCGTCGGCGTCGAGAAATCCCTGGTCGCCGGTCCGAAACCAGCCGTCGGTGAACGACTTCGCGTTCGCCTCGGGGTTGTTCGCGTAACCGTCGATGACGCTCGGCCCCTGGATGACGACCTCGCCCTGCTCGTGCGCCGGGATCAGCCTGCCGCTCTCATCCATCACGCCGATCTGGATCCCCGTACCGACGCCGACCGTGCCCGGGCGGCGGTCGCCCGGCGGGAGCGGGTTGGAGGCCATCTGGTGGGAAGCCTCCGTCATGCCGTAAGCCTCGAGCACGGGCGCCCCGAACCGCGACTCGAGCTGGCGCATGGTCTCCGGCGAAAGCGCCGATGAGCTTGACCTGATGAATCTCAGCTTGCCGGCGCCGGGCGGGCGTTCGCCGCGGTTGCGCAGCAAGAGCATCTGATGCATGGTCGGGACCGCCGAGTACCAGGTCGCGCCGTGCTCCTCCGCCACCGCCCAGAAGGTCATCGCGTCGAACTTCGGGGGCACCACGACGGTCCCTCCGGAGCTGAAGGTGGCCATCGTGGATGCCATCAGCCCGTGTATGTGGAAGAGGGGCATGACGCAAAGAGCCACGTCGTCCGGCGAGAGGAGGTAGGTTCGCGCGATGTTCTCGGCGGAGAAGGCGAGGTTGCGTTGCCGCAGCGGCACGAGCTTGGGCCGGCTGGTCGTCCCGCTCGTGTGCAGGACCAGGGCGGCGTCCTCGCCCGACGGGCCGGCGGCTCGGCGGTTGGCTGTTCGAGGCGCCAGGCTTTCGAGGACGAGCTCTCCCCTCGAGTCGAAGGACGCTTCGACCAGCGTCGCGTCCGGCGGGAGCGCACGTCGGGCGGCCTCGCCCTGGCCGGGGGAGACGACCAGGGCGTGGGCCCCGATGTCGTCCATGTAGAAGCGGAACTCGTCCTCTTTATATGCGGAGTTCAGGGGCGCGGCTGTGCCCACCGTCGCGGCGGCGAGGAAGAGGACGATCGACTCGGCGCTGTTGGGCAGCACCAGGGCGATCGGGTCGCTCCGTCCCAGCCCGAGCTGCGCGAGCTCGTC
>JBAUTF010000127.1:0-7783 GCA_049582065.1 Candidatus Dormiibacterota bacterium
AGTCCGTAGCCAGCCAGGCCGCTGTCGCCATCGATAACAAGAACCTGCTCAAAGAGATCGAGGATCTCTTCGACAAATTCGTGACGGCAAGCGTCTACGCGATCGAGCAAAGAGACCTGAGCACCGCGGGACACTCGGAACGCGTCGAGGCCCTCACCACGAGCCTGGCCATGGAGGTCACCAGAATCGATACCGGCAAGTACCGCGACGTCATTTTCAGCGAGGACCAGCTCAAGGAGCTCCGTTACGCGTGCTTGCTGCACGACTTCGGGAAGATCGGCGTGCGAGAGGACATCCTGGTCAAGGCAAAGAAGCTGTATCCCTTCCAGTTGGACCTCATCGGGTGGCGCTTCGACTCGGTCGAGCGTTTGGCCCAGAACAAGCACCTCAGGGCAGAGTTGGAGGCCAGCCGGCGGGATGGTATCGACGCTGCCACGGTCGCTGAGATCGAACGTCGCCTCGATGCCGAGATCGACCAGTTCCGCAGGTGGTTCGAGGCCATAGCCACGGCCAATGAACCGAGCGTCCTACCCGAGGACAAGGCATCGATCCTGTCGGCCGTGAAAGAGCACGACTTCCCGGACATGTCGGGCAAGGTGCAGCCTCTGATCGCCCCGCAGGAGTTCCATTTCCTGAGCATCCAGAAGGGCACGCTGACAAACGAGGAGCGAAAGGAAATCGAATCGCACGTCACCAAGAGCCACGATTTCCTGGCCAAGATCCCGTGGACGCCGGTGATGATGAACATTCCGGACATCGCGTGGGGCCACCACGAGAAGCTCGACGGATCGGGATACCCGCGCGGCCTGCGCGGGGACGAGATCCGAATTCAGACCCGCATGATGACGATCTCGGACATCTACGACGCCCTGACCGCGCGGGACCGTACGTACAAGCCCGCCGTGCCGACCAGCACGGCGCTGGACATCCTGCACTCGGAAGCGGACCAGGGCAAGCTCGACAAAGACCTGCTCGACATCTTCATCACCAAAGAGATCTACCAGGCGACAGCCAACCGATGAGGATCAAGTTCTGGGGTACCCGGGGCACCCGACCGACGCCGGGCCGGCGAACCCTGCGGTATGGCGGCAACACGACCTGCATCGAGGTCAGGGACAAGAGCAACAACCTGCTCATCGTCGATTCGGGGTCGGGAATCGCCGAGCTCGGCGCCACCTTCAGCCCGAACGAGCCGCTGCAGGCGCACCTGCTGATCACCCACACGCACCTCGACCACATCCAGGGGTTCCCGTTCTTCCTGCCGGCGTTCGTACCTGGCACCCACCTGACGATCGTGGGCCCGTCAGGCTCCGCGAAATCGCTGCAGGCGGCCTTCGCGGACCAGATGGACCCCGCGTACTTCCCGGTGAGACTGAGCCATATGCCTGCGGAGATGGAGTTCATCGAGCGCAACCCGGGTGAGACGTTCGAGGTCGGGGCGCTGCGCATCACTCCTCACCTCTTGATGCATCCGATCCCCACGTTCGGGTACCGGATCGATGAGGGCTCGTCGCGCTTCACCTTCGCCACCGACAACGAGGTCGCCATGTTCACCAGCGAGGCGAACGGGACGCTGAAGGAGCTGGCCAACTGGTGCCGGGATTCCGACCTCCTCGTCCACGATGCGCAGTACAGCACCGAGGAGTACAAGACCCACGCCGGCTTCGGGCACTCGACGTACGAGGAGGCGCTGTCGCTGGCGGAGCAGGCCGGGGCAAAAGAGCTCGCGTTCTTCCATCACGACCCTCTGCACTCGGACACCGACATCGATGGGCTGATCGAGGAGGCGCTGGGAAATCACCGCCAATCGGGCGGGGGAGAGGTCAACGCGTTTCCGGCGGCCGAGGAACAGGAGATTTCGCTCTAGCCTGACATGCGCCCTGCGCGCGCCCGGCGACCGCTAGTCTTTCCGATCGTGAAAGAGAAGGAAAAAGAAGGGGCGGAGATCGACCTGCCGGCCGTGATGCGCGACCGTCGCGAGAAGCTCGAGCGGCTCCGCGCCTCCGGCATCGAACCGTACTCGCGCGGGTTCCGCCCCACGCAGACGACCCAGTCGGCGCGCGACCTGCTCGGCGAGAGCGAGCGGACCGGCCAGGTGTCGCTGGCCGGGCGGTTGATGGTCAAGCGCGTCCAGGGCGGCCTTGTCTTCGCGGACCTGCAGGACGGCCACGGCCGGATCCAGCTGATGGCCACGCGCGAGCTCCTCGGCGACGAGGAGTTCGGCCGCTTCGCCGACCTCGACGCGGGTGACATCGTCGGCGCCACCGGCCCTGTCTTCAGGACTAGGCGCGGCGAGGTCACGCTCGAGGTGCAGTCCTTCCAGCTGCTGACCAAGTCGCTGCGCCCTCTGCCCGAGAAGTGGCATGGGCTGAAGGACGTCGAGATCCGCTACCGGCAGCGCTACCTCGACCTCATCGCGAATCCACAGGTGCGCGACGTGTTCCGGGCGCGGACCAGGATCATCACGTCGATGCGCGGCCTCCTCGACGAGCGGGGATTCCTGGACGTCGACACCCCGGTGCTGCAGGAGGTGCCCGGGGGCGGGCACGCCCGGCCTTTCGTCACGCACCACAACTCCCTGGACCGCGACCTATACCTGCGGATCGCCCTGGAGCTCCACCTCAAGCGGCTGCTGGTGGGCGGCTTCGAGCGCGTCTACGAGATCGGAAGGGTGTTCCGCAACGAGGGACTTTCGCCGCGCCACAATCCCGAGTTCACCCTGCTCGAGTGCTACCAGGCTTACGCCGACTACGAGGACGTGATGAAGCTGGTCGAAGACCTCGTGATCGCCTCAGCGATGGCGGCCGGGCGGCCGCTCGAGACCTCCTACCAGGGAGAGGCGGTGAATCTCACGCCGCCGTTCCGCCGCGAGCGGATGGCCGACCTGGTGCTCGAGCACACGGGCAGGCATGCGGCCGGGCAGGAGCTCAACGACCTGTTCGAGGAGCATGTCGAGCCGCGGCTGCGCCAGCCGACGTTCGTGATCGATTACCCGGTCGAGATCTCGCCCCTGGCGCGTCCACGCGACGATGACCCAAGGTTTGTCGAGCGATTTGAGCTGATCATCCTCGGCCGCGAGTATGCGAATGCCTTCACCGAGCTGACGGACCCGGTCGACCAGCGCGAGCGGTTCGTGGCCCAGGCGGCGAGGCGCGCGGCGGGCGACCTGGAAGCGCACCCGATGGACGAGGACTTTCTGCGCGCAGTCGAGTACGGGTTGCCGCCGTGCGGCGGCCTCGGGGTCGGGATCGACCGCCTCGTGATGCTGCTGACCGACCAGCCTTCGGTGCGCGACGTGATTCTCTTCCCGGTCATGAAAGCGGAGTCGTAATGCTTCCACTCGAGCTCATCAGGCGCGACCCGGAGCGCGTGAAGAAGGCGGCCGAGCTGAAGGGCGAGCCGGCGCCGATCGATGAGATCCTGAAGCTGGATGAGCGCTGGCGCGGCCACGTGCACAAGGCCGAGTCGATCAAGGCGGAGCAGAACCGTCTCTCCAAGGAGTTCGCGAAGACACGCGACGATGCACTGAAGGTCAGGCTGCGCCAGATGGCGGACACGTCGAAGGAAGAGCTGGCCAGGGCGGATGAAGTCAAGAAGGAGCTCGACGATCTTCTGCTGCGGGTCCCGAACCTCTTCCACGAATCGGTGCCCATCGGCGAAAGCGACAAGGACAACGTGGTCGCGAGGGAGTGGGGCTCCAAGCCCGAGCTCGGCTTCGCCGCGCGGACCCATTACGACCTCGGCGAATCTCTGGGCATCATGGATTTCGAGCACGCCGCGCGCGTCTCCGGGTCTCGCTTCGCATTCCTGCTCGCGGACGGCGCGCGCCTCGAGCGAGCCCTCGTGCAGTTCATGCTCGACGTGCACACGCGCGAGCACGGCTACACCGAGGTCTGGCCGCCGATGCTGGTCAACTCCGCGTCCATGGTCGGCACGGGCAATCTGCCGAAGTTCGCCGACCAGGCCTTCAAGGTGCAGGACGAGGACCTGTGGCTCATTCCCACCGCGGAGGTCCCCGTCACCAACTTCCACCGCGACGAGATCCTGGAGGCGGACCGGATGCCGATGAAGTACGTCGCCTACGCGCCATCGTGGCGCACCGAGGCCGGCGCGGCAGGCAAAGACACGCGGGGCTTCATCCGCATGCACCAGTTCTCCAAGGTCGAGCTGGTCAAGGTCACCACGGCCGAGACGTCGATGGACGAGTTCGAGAAGCTGGTCAAGGACGCGGAGGACATCCTGCAGCGATTGGGCCTGCACTACCACGTGCTGGCCATGTGCACGGGGGACATGGGCTTCGCCCAGTACAAGAAGTACGACCTCGAGGCTTGGGCGCCGGGTCTTGGCCGCTACCTCGAAGTTTCGTCGTGCTCGGTGTTCAACGACTTCCAGGCTATGCGCGCCAACATCCGCTACCGCGCCGAACGGGCCGCTCCGCCGCGGTTCGCGCACACGATCAACGGCAGCGGGCTCGCGCTGCCGAGGACGATCGACGCGATCATCGAGACCTACCAGCGTGCGGACGGGATGATCACCGTCCCCGAAGCGTTGCGGTCCTACATGGGTGGGGTGGAGCTGATCGGGGTACGTTGAGCTTGCTCCTAGAATCCAGTTGCCTCGCGGAGGGGTGGCCGAGTCCGGTTGATGGCGACAGTCTTGAAAACTGTTATAGGTGCAAGCCTATCCAGGGTTCAAATCCCTGCCCCTCCGCCACCCGTCCGAATACGAATCAACCAGTCAGTCAGTCGGCAATAGCCTGCGAACACTTACAAGTGAAAATGGGCTTGACCGAATAGTCGATTCCGAGCTGTCTCTAAAGAATTAGGGAAGGGTCAGGCGAGGGACTTGACGAACTGGCGGGTGCCAGACAACGTCTCCTCCATGCTCACGTACTCCCCGGGCTGACCGGTCCAGGGCTCGGCGACGGTGAACCACTGCCGGAGGAATGCCAGCATCGAGGCGCCGGCCAGGTTGCCGTCCGCCACCGACTGTCGTGCTGCGGCAGCCAGTTTAGAATGGTCGCCGAGCTCGAGGCGCGTGCCGGACTGGGTGGCGTCGACTGCGGGCAGTTGGCCCGACTTGAGCAGGTCGCGCGAGAGTGTGATCCAAGAGTCCGCCTCGGGGTCGTCGCCAAGCACGATCGTCCCGAGCACCAACCCGTTCTTGCGGAGCTCGGCATAGGTCAGGCCGCTGCTTGAGCTGACTTCAGCCTCGACCCCCGACTCTCGAAGTCCACGACGGAACTGCTCGAGATCGTCCGCAACGAAGAAGTGCGCGCTGGCTTTGGTGCGCGTGCAAACGTTGTGCACGACCTCGAAGGCGACCACCGCCTGGCCAGTGCCGAGCTCGCCCCGGATGGCGAGCCGGCCGCCGCTCGGCAACGGAGCATAGAGGTCGACCGCCTTGACGCCGGTCTCGATTAGCTCGTTCATGTTCTGTACTCCTCAATCAGGCCTGCGAGTTGTGTGTGTCCTTTGAGCCGCGCCCAGTCCGCCGCTTTTCTGCCGCCCGGGCCGGTGGCGTCTCGGGAAGCGCCAGATTCGAGCAAGAGGCGAGCCATTTCGTCCAAGCCGCGGATAGCCGCGCGGTGGAGAGGCGTCAGCGTCCCCTCGCGCGTGCCGCTCGGAGGTGCGCCAACCGCAAGCAGCAGGCGCGCCATGTCGAGGTCGTCCTGGAGGACTGCGAGGTCGAGCGGGTCTAGCCCTACGCGCGCGTGTAGCGGTGCGCCCGCGCGCACCAGCACCTCCACGACTGCGCGGTGGCCCATGAAGACAGCCCGCTGGACGAGCGTGTACCCGGCGCCGATCGCCCCGTAGTCGCGGACTTCGTCGGGATCGGCCCAGCGTTCGGTAAGGGAGGCGAGGTCCGGGCGTCGCGCCAGGATATCGGCGGAGATCCGCGCGTCGCCGATCCGTGAGGCGATGAAAAGCGCAATGGCGTCACGCGGACTGGACCCGGCCGCGACGGGCGTCGGAAGCGTACGTCGAAGCCGAGCGCGCGCATCGAACAGCCGTTTCTTGATCGCCGACGGGGCGACGTTCAGGAAGCCCGCGATCTCGTCGACCGACAGGCCGCTGCCATAGAAGAGTTCGATCGAGGAGCGTAAGCGAGCGGGTAGGGCCGCCACCTCGTTCTGCACCACCCGCCGCTCCTCGGCCTCTAGAAGCGCTGCCAATGGATCATTCGTTCCCGGCAGGTCGCCGAGCTCGACTGCCAGCAGCCGACTTCGGCGCTGGCGATCGGCATGCTTACGGACGACGCGCCGGAACCACGCCGGGAAGGCGGCGTCCGCGCGCAGCTGATGTAGATGAAGGAAGGCATCGACGAACGCTTCCTGGCACGCGTCCTCGGCCAGACCGGTATCGCGCAGGAGCGCGAGGGCGTATCCCTGCGCCATTGGCTGGAAACGCTCCACCAATTCTCCAAACGCGCGCGCATCGCCACCCCGCGCCAGGTGGACGAGCCGGGCCACTGGTGGTAGTTCGGTCATGACCATATCGCTATGAAGACCCATGGATAGGCATAACGGTTACCGTCCGTGTCCGCCGGTGACGTGGGTACCTTCGCTTGAATGCCGGCTCCCGCGCACGGCGTTCTAGCTTGAGTCGAGCTGAAATACGGTTGAATGGCGGCTCCATCTCTGAAACGGCAAGTGGGCTGACTGCCAAGGACCAGGCAGTGGGCGGCGTGTTGCGAGATGAGGAGGTGCGTGATGGGTTGAAGCTGCTCCAGCACTGCTCGGATGTTCATCTGCATGGCATCGGTCAGATTCCCGGCCTGGAACTCATGAGATGACGGACGCCGGTTACGACGCCCGGGTCCTGGAGAATTTCAGCGACGCGACCGGCCGCCTGGTCGCCATCCCCGCCCAGCGCAAGAAAAGGCTGGCGGTGCTGCTGGTCGAGGAATTCCAGCCTGGGCGCCGCTACTCCGAGGCGGAGGTGAACCGGATCATCTCTCGGCGCCATCCGGATTTCGCGACACTTCGGCGGTACATGGTCGACGAGGAGCTCATGCAGCGCCGGAGCGGGATCTACTGGCGCACCGGCAGCGTTCCCAACCTGGGCCACGATCCGGGGTGGTGGCCGGCGCCCTGACTGGGCCGTCTTGTTACTTCGCGCGGTGGCCCAGCGTTTGCGCAGCAAGGAGATTTGAAAATGACCTCAACACTGCGCTTGGTCCTCATCCCGCTGGCCGTGGCGCTGGCGTGCTCTCTCTCGGTCGCGGCCATCGTGATCGCGACCGGCAGGCCTCCTGTTTTGATCAGCTCACCCTCGGCGTCGACGACGACGTTCGAAACCGGAGTGTTCACCAGCGGCGATGCGATTGTGTCCGTCAAACCTGACCTCGCGACCGTCTCAGCGGGCGTCGACTCGCAGCAGAGCACCGCGGCGGCGGCCCAGAGCGACCTCGCGGCCAAAGCCGGGAAGCTGATCGCCCGCATCAAGGCTCTCGGCGTGTCTGATGCCGATCTCTCGACGAGCGGCTACTGGGTCGGGCCGGTCTACGCACCCGGCGAGCAGACGATCACCGGCTACCAGGCCACCGAGGTGCTTCGCATCCAGTGGCACAACGTGGACACGGTCGGCAAGACGCTGGACGCGATCGTCCAGGAGGGTGGTGCGACGAACATCAGCGTCGGCTTCGGCCTGGCGGACCCGAAGTCGGCCGAGGCTCAGGCCCGCACGCTGGCGATCGCAGACGCGCACTCGAAGGCGCAGGCGATGGCGAGCGCGGCCGGAGTCAGGCTCGGCCAGGTGCTTCGGGTCAGCGACGTGTCGAC
>JBAUTF010000128.1:0-5320 GCA_049582065.1 Candidatus Dormiibacterota bacterium
GTTTTGATCCCTACCGCAGTTTTACGCCACCGCGTTCCGTGAAGGCCTTAGTCACTACGACACCGCGAGTCATCGCTGAAGATGTGTGGGCAAAACTTCTGTGGGCCGGGTTGAACGTCACGCCAGAAGACTTTGCAAGCTGGCGAAACCCGAGCGGGAGGATACACACTTACTACCCGATCGAGATGATCCGAGCTGTGACGCTGGTGTGGCTGTTCGCCGGCATCCGCGGAGACGAAATCCGCCGTCTTCGTGTTGGCTGCGTGCGTTGGCAGCCAGACAATGGATCGTCGGTATGCTTTCTCGATGTTCCGGTGAACAAGACAGGGACGGCCTTCACGAAGCCGGTTGACGGCGTCGTCGGTCAGGCGATCAACGCTTGGGAGAGAGTTCGACCCGCACAGGGAAAGCTCTGCGATCAGAAGACGGGCGAGATGGTTGACTTCTTGTTCCTTCACCGCATGAGGCCTCTCGGGGAGTTCTTTCTGAATCACGGACTGATCCCCAGGTTGTGCCGCAAGGCTGGCGTACCGCAGAACGATCTGCGCGGGAAAATTACGAGTCACAGAGCACGGTCGACTATCGCTACTCAGTTGTTCAATGCGAAGGAGCCCATGAGTCTGTTCGAGCTGCAAGAATGGCTCGGGCACAGGATGCCGTCTTCGACGCAACGGTACGCAAAGATCACGCCAACGAAGCTGATGAAGTCGTATGCGGACGCAGGTTACTTCAGCCGGAATCTGCGCGCCATCGAAGTACTCATCGATCAGGACAAAGTGCGTTCGGGAGTCGCTGCCGATGAAGCGTGGAAGTTCTACGATCTCGGCCACGGCTACTGCACGTATGACTTCTTCGATCAATGCCCGCACCGCATGGCTTGTGCGAAATGCTCGTTCTATGTGCCCAAAGGCTCGACGGCGTCGGCACTCCTGGAAGGCAAGAGCAACTTGTTACGCATGCGTCAAGAAATCCCGCTGAGCGACGCGGAACTCGCGGCGCTCGACGACGGCGTCTCGGCGCTTGAATCGTTGCTGAGCCGTCTCGCCGATGTTCCGACACCTGCCGGCCCAACGCCTCTTCATCTACGGGACACAGCGCTGGTCCAAATCGAAGCGGCGGACTGATCGTTAACGCAGAAAAATGAAAAAGGCCCTCCGACATCGTCGGAGGGCCTTCGTGTAGAAGACATCAGAGCGCAGCTTCGTTGGGCTCCGGTGCTTGCGCGGGAGCGGGTGCGTTGGGCTCTGGTTCACCGCGATCGAGCCTGCGCACGACATCGGCGCGGACGGACCACGACGTAATCTTCGAGTTCTTCGACCTCTTGCCTTTGCCGTTCTGTTGTTCGTAGGTCGAGCTGACGAGAGAGCCTTCGACGAGTACGTGAGCGCCCCTCTTGATGGACGTAGCGACACGCTCTGCCAAAAGTGGCCGGAACACAACGATCCGATGCCACTCGGTTTTCGAGCTCCATTCGTCATCTGCGTTCTTCCAAGAGCGCTGTGTGGCGATTGACAGCACGGTGAATTTCGAACCGTTGCCTTTCGCTTGACGTTGCTCCGGGTCAGAACCAACGAACCCGACGAGAGTTATAGAATTGAGGTAAGACATAGCTGAATTTTCTCCTTTTTCTTGCCCCATTTTCTGGGGCACCCAAAAGCGAGGGCTTCTGCTTCCAAAGCGAGCGGCTGCTTTATCGGAGGGAACCCAATGGCGTAAGGGCGGAACCGGGAAAGCAGAAGCCGCGAAGCTGCAGGACGCAGGAATTAGCCTGAAGCAGTGCCCAGAAAAATGGGCGGAAGAAAAAGGCTGGACTACTGAACCGGGAAGGTCGGTGCGGTATCGGCCGAGCTATGTGAGCAGATAAAGCGGAACAGAAAAAAATCAGTCGCGTCACGATCCCCACATGAGACACGCTTTATTCATGGCGGAGGGCTTCGGCGGGTGGGACGGCGATGGCGTGGCGGGCGGGCAACAGGCAGGCGAGGAGTGCACTGAGAGCGAGGAGCGCGGCGGCTGTGAACAGACTGCCTGCGGCAAAGGCGCTTTGCATCCAGTGGGCGAGGACAGCGCCGAGAAAGCAGTCAAAGGCAAGACCGATGGCTATGCCCGCGGCCGCGCTGACGAGCGCGATGCGCGCAGCGACCCACAGGATCTCCGTGCGCGAGGAGCCCAGCGCCAATCGGATGCCGAACTCTGTAGTGCGCTGCGCGACGCTGTAAGCGACGACGCTGAAGATGCCAACCAGCGCGAGCCCGAGCGCCATGGCCGAGAAGACGCCAAATAAGATGGAGAAGAGCCGCTGGCGGCTGTACAGTGCGTCGTGCTCGATGGCTTCGATCAGGGTGAAGGCGCCGTTGGAGATCTGCTGGTCGGAGGCGACGGATGCGACCGCGGCGCGCATGGAGTGCAGGTAGGTGAGCGGATCGCCCTGGGTGCGGACGAAGAAGTCCACGTATTGCCGCATCAGGGTGGTGTACGGAAGGTAGATGGCGGGGACGACGGGGCGACCGATGCCGTCGTTGCGCGCATCGCCGACGACGCCGATGATCTGACGCCGGGCGGTGCTTTGCGCAGAACTGGCCGTGAAGCGATTCTGAAAGGGGAGAGCGGGAATGCGTAGCTGTCGGCCCAAGGCATTGGGCGAAGAGAGATAGCGTGTCGCGAAAGTCCGATTGACGACGGCGATGAAGTCTCCCCTGCTGTTTTCATCCGTACTCCAAAGGCGACCCTGCAGCAGCGGAATGCGGAGCGCTTCAAAATACCGCTGGCCGACCAGCATCACACGAGCCTGCGGCTGCTCGCCATCGCCACTTCCGTCGACGACGAACGAGGTCTGAACATCAGCACCGGGCGGCGTGGCATTGGCGCCGACAGCGACTGTGGAAACACCGGGGACGGATGCGATCTTCTCCCGGATCTGCTCGATATACGCGGCGCGCGCTTCCCGCGACTGAAGGCTGCTCCACTCGGCCGGGTTGTCGACGTGCAGCGAGATGCCGAGCGCCATGACGTTGGCGGGATCGTAGCCGAGGGGCATCTGCGTGAGCCGCAGAAAGCCCCGGATGGCAGTGCCCGCGGTGGCCATAAGAAGAAGCGTGAGCGCGACCTGCGCCGCGATGAGAACGCTCCAGCGACGCCTTGCAGGAGCAGCGACCACGCCAGCCTGCCGGCCCGGGAGAGAGCGCGCAGGATCGTTGCGCGAGAGACGCAATGCGGGGGCGAGACCGAAGAGGATCCCGCAAAGCAGCGCGAGCGCGACGGAAAACGCGAGGATGGGAGCGTTTATGCGGATGACGGATTCGGCTGGAAAGGAGTCCGGGGACAGCACCAGAGGAAGCCGGGCAAGCCAGTACGACGCAGCCACGCCCAGGACGGCGCCCGTGCAGGAGATGACCAGCGCTTCGACGAGCAACTGGCGCACGATGCGCCAGCGGCTGGCGCCGATCGCCGTGCGGATCGCGAGTTCATGCCGGCGCGTGCGGCCCCGGGCCAGCTGAAGAATGGAGCAGTTGGCGCAGCCGATGATGAGCAGAAGGACGACACCGGCCAGCAGAAGCGCGAGCGTACGCCCTAGATCCTGCTGGTAAGGCACGATGATCGGCTGCAGCCCGAGATGCCAGGCCAACGAGGCTTCGGAATGGATTTTCATGATCTCGCGCACGATGGGCTCGAGTGCCGCGTTGGCGGTGGCCACTGTGACGTGCGGCCGCAGCTTGATCCACGGCAGGTAGGTGGGGGCGGGACCGTTGGCAACAGCGTCCATGAGACTGGCCGGCAGATAAACATCGCCGACGCCGGCGACGTCATTGAATGCGAAGCTGCGCGGCATCACCCCGACGATCGTGTACGGGGCGTGATCCATCTCCAGCGTTCGCCCGATGGCGTTGGGATCGCCGTCGAAGTAGCGCTGCCAGAAGCGGTAGTTGAGAACAACCACCGGGTGGCCTGCATCGAACGGCTCGATCATCCGTCCAAAAATGGGGCGCACGCCAAGGAACGTCTCGGCATTCTCTGTGAGGTACACGCCCTGGATGTCTTCCGGCAACCCGTCGTTGCTGATCTCCAGATCCCCCTTCGTGAAGCCAAGCACCGAATCAACCGGGGCTGCAAGGCGCAGGTCATCCAACTGTGCCTCGCTAAGGGTAAACGACTGAAACACGTCAGGCTGTTGCGTTTTGACAAAGTGGGGGTTCATGATGCGGTCGGCGTCGGCGTAGGGAAATGGGTGCAGCAGAACGGCGTAGATGAGGGAGAACATTGCCGTGGTGGCGCCGATGCCGAGCGCGAGCGAGAGCACGGCGACGGCGGTGAAGCCAGGGTTGCGGAGGAGGGCGCGAAGGCCGTAGCGAAGGTCGCCGCCTACCTCATCGAAGACGCGGAGGCCGATGGCGTCGCGGTAAGTTTCGTTTTGGGCGGCGGGCTGGCCGAGGTCGATGCGCGCCTTGCGGCGAGCTTCTTCTTCGGAGAGGCCCTGGCGGATTAAATCTTCCTGGTAGGCGTCGAGGGTATAACGAAACTCTTCTTCGACGTCGCCGCGGGTGCGTGGCGCGATGGAGTGCCAGCGCTTGCGAATTGCGGCCAGGAGACTCATATCTCGTCCGCCTTCTTGTCGAGAATGCCGGCGACGACAGCGGCCATGTCGGTCCATTTGGCGGTCTCGGCCTTGAGCTGACGCGTACCGGCAGCGGTGAGCGAGTAAAAGCGGGCGCGGCGATTGTTCTCCGATTCACCCCACTCACCTTTGATCCAGCCCCGGCGCTCGAGACGATAGATGGCGGTGTAGAAGGAACCCTGCAGGATTTCGAGGCGCTCGCCGGAGATCTGCTGGATGCGCAGCAGGATGCCGTAGCCATGCAGCGGACCGAGCGAGACCGCCTTGAGGATGAGCATCTCGAGTGTGCCCTGCGGGAGTTCAACCGGTTTCGTCAAAGGCTCTCCCCTATCTGGGAAAGGAGAGTACGCGCTCTCTCCTTTCCCGTCAAGGAGACTGCGACCCGGCATAGAGCGCAGCCGGCAGCGTGCCAAAGGTCACCCGCTTGGGTAGGAGCCGCCTCATAGTCTGCGATTGCCACTCCCTCCACTTCGGCCTAAACGCGCCGCCTACGGCGTCGCAGGCCTCCGTTCCGGGAGTGGCCAGCGAAGACAAACCGTGCTCTAATGACGGAACCGTCGGCGAGCGAACCGCACCGCAAGCTATTCCACTTAACATATACATACATCGAGAAATCTCCTTTGATGCCCTGAGTCTCTCAAGGCACACCACCCGGAGGGCGCGAGTGTGAGACAGCTCCCAAGTGCCAAGGTCTGCTTTCTTGGAGGG
>JBAUTF010000129.1:0-16089 GCA_049582065.1 Candidatus Dormiibacterota bacterium
ATTGCTGACCAAAGAGCACCTGGCGCATTCCGTCGCGGGCGGTGAGATCGACACCGTCGTGGTGGCTTTCACCGACATGCAGGGCCGCCTGATGGGCAAGCGCGTCGATGCCGAGTACTTCGTCGAAACGTCCTTCGAGGGCGAGTCGACCGAGGGCTGCAACTATCTGCTCGCCCTCGACATGGAGATGGACCCGGTGCCGGGCTACCAGATGGCGAACTGGGAGCAGGGCTACGGAGACTTCGACCTGGTGCCCGACTTCTCGACGCTGCGCACCATCCCGTGGTTGGAGGGGACGGCGCTGGTCCTGTGCGACGTCGCCTGGAACGACGGCAAGTCGGTCCGGCCCTCACCGCGCCAGGTGTTGCGGACGCAGATCGAGCGGGCGCGCAAGCTCGGCTTCGAGCCCATGTTCGGCACCGAGCTCGAGTTCTATCTCCTGAAGGAGACGTTTGCGGAAGCCCACGCCAAGCACTTCATCGACCTGACGCCGTCCGTGCCGTACATCCTCGACTACCACATCCTCGCCACCACCTACGACGAGCCTTTCATCCGCGCCGTGCGCAAGGGCATGAAGGCGGCCGGAATCCAGGTCGAGAGCTCGAAGGGCGAGGCCTGGCCCGGCCAGCAGGAGATCAACTTCCACTTCGCCGACGCGTTGACCATGGCCGACAACCATGTCATCTACAAGAACGGGATCAAGGAGATGGCGCAGCAGCACGGCTGCTCGGTGACCTTCATGGCCAAGCCTGACCACCGCTGGATCGGAAGCTCTTGCCACGTCCATTCGAGCCTCTGGAAAGACGGACGCAACGTCTTCGATGGAGAGTCCGAGACCTTCCGCCAGTACCTCGCCGGGCACATCGCGTATGCATCTGAGCTCGCGATCTTCCTCGCGCCCAACATCAACTCGTACAAGCGCTACGCGGCAGGCACCTGGGCGCCGACGACGCTCGCCTGGGGTCATGACAACCGGACGTGCGGGTTCCGGATCGTGGGCCACGGCCAGCACCTGCGGACCGAGTCGCGCATCCCAGGCGCCGATGTCAATCCATACCTCGCCTGCGCCGCGCTGCTCGCAGCCGGCCTGCACGGCATCGAGAATAAGCTGACGCTCCCGCCGGAGTTCAAAGGCAACGCCTACGAGTCCGACGTGCAGCGGTTTCCACACGCTCTTCGTGACGCGATCACCGCGCTCGAGCACGGGACGATGGCGCGTCACGCCTTCGGCGACGACGTGATCGACCACTACCTCAACTACGCGCGCACGGAGCAGGCCCTGTTCGACAAGGTCGTTACGACCTACGAACGCGAGCGGCTGTTCGAAAGGGGATAGGCAGGCATGGCAAGGCTCGACGGCAAGGTCGCGGTCATCACCGGCGCGGCGGGCGGGATAGGCCGAGAGGCGGCGCTTTTGTTCTCCTCTGAAGGCGCGCAGGTATGCGTCGCGGATGTCGGCAAGGAGGCGGGCGAGAAGACCGCTTCGGATTGCAGGGAGGCGTTCTTCTTCAAGGCCGACGTCAGCGATCCGAAGAGCGTCGAGGCGATGTACGCCGAGACCGAGAAGCGGTATGGCCGCATCGACGTCCTGTACAACAACGCCGGGATCATGCCGGCCGACGACGACTCCATCCTGACCACGGAACCCGACGCCTATGACCGTGTCCAGGCCGTCAACGCCAAGGGAGTCTTCCTTTGCTGCAAGTACGGGATACCCCACCTGCTCAAGGGCGGCGGCGGGTCGGTGATCAACGTGGCCTCGTTCGTGGCTCTGATGGGTGCGGCCACGTCCCAGATCGGGTACACGGCGTCCAAAGGCGCCGTGCTGTCGATGAGCCGGGAGCTCGCGGTGCAGTTCGCGCGCCAGGGCGTGCGGGTGAACGCCCTCTGCCCCGGGCCGGTCGAGACGCCGCTCTTGATGCGCATCTTCTCCGAGAAGCCGGGTGCGTACGAGCGGCGCCGCGTGCACCTGCCGATGGGCCGGCTGGCCAAGGCGCGCGAGATCGCCAACGCCGCGTTGTTCCTGGCCAGCGATGAGTCGAGCTACGTCAACGGCTCGACGTTCCTCGTGGACGGCGGCCTCACGGCCGCCTACGTGACGCCGGAATAGGCCGCTCGCTGTAACCCCTCCCAGTATTCGGATGCGTCCTCGGAAGTCCATTCAGGAGCATCCCCATGCACTCGAGATTCCTCGCCACTACAGGGCTGGTCGCGCTGGCCATGGTTGCCGCAGCGTGTGGAGGCTCGACCCCGTCGGCATCGAACCCGAGCCCTTCGCCGAGCCCTTCGCCGAGCCCAGCAGCGGCAGGGACGACCATCGCTGTCGCCACCAATGCCACGCATGGTCAGATCCTGGTCGACGGCAAGGGCATGACCGTTTACCTGTTCGTCGCGGACACCGGGACCAGCTCGACCTGCTACGGGAGCTGTGCCACGATCTGGCCTCCCGTGCTCACCGACGGCGCGCCGAAGGCCGGCAACGGCGCGGTTGCGTCTCTCCTGGGCACCACGACCCGGACCGACGGCAAGGTCGAGGTGACCTACGCGGGCCATCCTCTCTACTACTTCATCACGGACAAGGCCGCGGGCGACACCACCGGCCAGGGCGTCAACGGCTTCGGAGCCCTCTGGTGGGTGATGTCACCGTCCGGAGCTGCCATCCACTAGGACTGCGGCTCGGGCCACCCGCGGAAGCCGGTTAACTTCTGCGGATGGCTGCTTTGGATTTCGCCGCGGCGCGACGGGGCATCGTGCGCGATGCGTTCGGCATCAGCATCGCCACCGGCGCCTACGCTCTTTCGTTCGGCGCGATCTCAACGACCGCCGGCCTTTCACTGCTGCAGACCTGCGCTCTCTCGGCCTTGATGTTCACCGGGGCTTCGCAGTTCGCTTTGGTGGGCGTCGTGGGCGCGGGTGGGAGCGTGTGGGCGGGAGTGGCCACCGCCGCCCTGCTCGGCTCCCGCAACGCCCTGTACGGCCTGCGTCTCTCGTCGCTGCTGGACGCGCGCGGCTGGAGGCGGCCGGCCGCCTCGCATTTCGTGATCGACGAGACCACGGCGATGGCCATCGCCCGAGACACGCCGCCCATGAGCCGGTACGCGTTCTGGGTGACCGGTTTCTTGCTGTTCGCGTTCTGGAACCTCGGCACTTTGATCGGCGCGCTCGCGACCCACGCCCTCCCCGACCCGAAGGTGCTCGGCTTCGACGCCGCTCCTCCCGCCGCGTTCCTGGCCCTGCTCGCGCCGCGGATCAGGGCGCGCGAACCACTCGCCATCGCGATCGCCTCGGGCGTGGTCGCCCTCGTCCTGCTCCCCTTCGTCCCGGCCGGCGTGCCTCTGCTCGTGGTCGCGCTGCTCGTCGCCCTGTTCGGCCTGTTTCGGAGGCCGAAATGATGTGGGCGGGAGTGCTGGTCGCATCTGCCGCTTGTTACGCGTTCAAGCTGGCGGGCCTTTCGCTGCCGCAGCGCTGGCTGGCGGATCCTCGCATCCAGCGGACGGTGCCCCTCATCCCGGTCGCATTGCTGGCCGCGCTGGTCGCCACGCAGACCTTCTCGACCGGGCACCACCTGGTGCTGGACGCGCGCGCGACGGCCCTCCTGGTCGCCGTGATCGCGGTCGTCTTACGCGCCCCATTCCTTGTCGTCGTGGCCGCCGCGGCCGCGACCGCCGCCCTGCTCCGATTGGTGTGATGATTGCCCCGTCATGCCTATCCATCCTTTGTGGTTGGTCTTGCTCATGGTCGTCGGTTTCCTGACCGTGGCCGTCGTCGTAGCCATCTTGGCGGCCGCCGGTCGGGTTGGCCGTCATCCGTCCCCGGTGTTTTCACCCGACGGCCGCTGGTGGTGGGACGGGCACGAATGGAAGCCGGTCCCCCAACAACCGGGCCCTACGCAGACGCCTCCAGCTTCAGGGTCAGGATCTTGAAGGGCGTGAACTCGAGCTCCAGCTCGCCGTCGCGGACCTGAACCTCGGAGCGCTCACGCTCCAACAGGTCGCACAGCGCCGCGCGGCCGGCGGGCAGCGTCGTCTTGATGCGCGCCCGGCAGGGTCGGCCCCAAGCTTCGTAAAGCCGTGCGATCACCGCGCCTGAATCTTCCGCGCGCTTGACCGCCTCGACGGTCACCTGCCGCGTGTCGAGCTCGATCAAAGAGCGGGCCGCACCGGCCCTCAGATCGCTGAACACCGCCCGCAGCGGCGCGTTCAAGTCCTCCGACGCGTCGATGACGCCGGCCTCGCGGAAACCGCCTCGGTGCGGCATCAGCGCGTATGTGAACTGGTGCCGGCCCTGGTCGGCGGTCGGGTCAGGGTGGGTCGGCGCCCGCAACAAGGAGAGCCGCATGACCGAGCCGCGGATGTCGTAGCCGTGCTTGCAGTCGTTCAGAAGCGCGACGCCGTAATCGGCGTCGCCGAGGTCCGCCCACCGCTGCGCGCACACCTCGAACATCGCACCCGCCTGACTCGTATCCGCGTGGGTGGGTCGATTGAGATGCCCGAACTGGATCTCGTAGGTGGCTTCCCGCGCGCTGACGGTCACCGGGAACGCCACCTTCAGGAGCATGTGCACCTCGCGCCAGTCCACGTCGCACTCAAAGCGAAGCACACGTGAATCCGCATCGAGGACCATGCGCTGTGTCACGCGCGACCGGCCAAACTCGCGAGTGAAACGCACAGCCCCGCGCAAGCCTCCGGATTCTTCGATGCTCTGCTCGGCCAGATCCGTCAGGTCGGTCACCGAGTCCAGGTATTCGATGTCCAGGTCCCAGGCGTCCCATCGCATCGGGTTGTCGTCGTGGAGCTGTAGGAGGTTGCCGGGGCCGCGCAGCACCTCGCGCTGCGCGTGCTTGTCCCAGACGGAAGTCAAGAGACCGCGGTCGTCCCACTGCACGCGCAACAGGTTGTTCTCCATGCCGCGGTCAAAGACACGAACGCGCTGCTCGTCGCGGACCGACAGCTCCTCCTGGACGGCCCAGCCGCATGGCGGCGCCTCCACCAACCTCAACCGATGGCCGAATTCGATCACCTCTCGCCGCCGATGCGAGTTGACGTTGAACAGTGCGGTGCGATATCCGTCGCCCGCGACTTTCTTGATCGCGCGAGCCACGACCCGGGCCGCCTTGAACGCGATGTCCGAAAGGTCGCGCTCCGCCTCCTCGTACACCCAATCGATGCTCGAGCCCGGGAGGATGTCGTGGAACTGGTTCAGCAGGACCTTCTTCCACAGGGCGTCGAGCTCGTCGACGGGATAATCGCCCGCGGCCACGGACCACATCTCCGCTTCGCGGAGAGCTTCCTGAGCCAGCCGGTTCAGGCGCTTGGTCCGCGACTGGCTCGTGTACGTGCCGCGGTGCAGCTCGAAGTACAGCTCGCCCGACGAGGTGGCCAGGTCGTGCGCCTCGGCCGAGGCCTGTTCGAAGAAGGCCGCCGAGCGACCGATCTGCACGCCCATTCGGTGCGCGCCCTCGATCATCTCCGGCGTCGGGCCGCCGCCGCCGTCGCCGAAGCCAAACAGATAGAGCGAGCGGTTCGACCGAGCCGCGTCTTTGAAATTGCGCACGCTCCACTCGACCTCACCGGCGCTGAAGTCGCCGTTGTACGTGTCGGCGGGCGGGAAGTGCGTGAAGATCCGCGACCCGTCGATCCCCTCCCACCAGAAGGTGTGATGCTCCGGCTTGTTGGTGTCGTTCCAAGAGAGCTTTTGCGTGAGAAAGAAGTCGCATCCCGCTTCTTTGAACAGCTGCGGGAGGTTGCCCGGATAGCCGAACACGTCGGGCAGCCATGCGATCTTCGTCTCGACGTCGAGCTCGCGCATGAAGAACCTCTTGCCGTGCAGCAGCTGTCGGACGAGCGATTCGCCAGACGGCAGATTGCAGTCGGCTTCCACCCACATGGCGCCGACCGGCTCCCACTGGCCCGCGGCGACCTTCTCTTTGATGCGCCGATAGATGTCCGGGTATGACTCCTTGATCCATGCGTATTGGGCCGGCTGTGAACAGGCGAAGACGTAATCGGGATGCTCGTCCATCAGCGCCAGCTGGGTCGACCAGCTACGAGCGCACTTTCGCCTTGCCTCGCGCAGCGGCCACTCCCACGCGGTATCGATGTGCGCGTGGCCGACCGCGGTGATGACGTGCGAGTCGAAATCCACCCGTCCGCCGCCGCCGCGCGGGGGATCCCAGACCGCGAGCTCGGCCTGACGCAGCACGAACGCGGGCTCGGTCGAGCTTCGGAGGGCGATCATCGAAGGCGCCGGCACGTCACCTTGCTCGGTCGCGCGCGGGTTGGCTGCCGCCTCGAGGTAGAAGTCGACTTCCGGGCCGTCGACCGGCAGCCGCCGGTGGTTGGGGTCGACGCCGCGCCACGGCCTGCCGTCTTTCCAGGCGAGCGCCTCGCAGGTGAAGCCGGGGGGCCCGTCGAAGCCGATGTCGAAGACCGCCACGACGTTCCGGCCCCTCCATTCGTCCGGTACCCGGCCGCGGACGTGAAACCATGTCGTGCTCCACGGCGGGCCCCATCTCTCGCCTACGCGGAACGGCAAAAAGGAGCCCTTCATCGCGTCCACGAACGTCACCGGCTCGCCCCGGATAGCCTGCGCTGTCAGCTCGAGATTCAATGGAGCTTTAGTCTGTCGCAATGCGGATCGAAGAGGTGGCCGAGGCCACGCCCGAGCTCCACGCCGCGCTGTCGCGCCTGCTGCCGCAGCTCAATCCCACGCTGCCGGTGCCCGGCATGGAGCGCCTGCGCCGGCTGGTCGCGGACCCTGCGGTGACCCTGCTGGTCGCCCGGGATGGCCGCGAGATCGTCGGCACGACCACCGTGATCGTCTACACGACTCCGTTCTGGATCAAGGCGCGCCTGGACGAGGTCGTGGTGGACTCCTCCGTACGTGGCAGGGGAGTGGGCGAGGCCCTGGTCACGGCCAGCCTGGAAGTCGGGCGCCGAGCTGGAGCGCAGGTGGCGGAGCTGCAGTCGGGGAAGGGCCCGGCCAGGGCCGCCGCACACCGCCTTTACGAAAGGATGGGCTTTAAGATCCGCGACACCGACGTCTTCCGGCTCAGTCTCGGCTAGTTCCGGTCAGCTTCTCCAGCCGGTCGACCATCGAGGCCAGTGTGGCGAATGCGGCCTCGACCGGCTCCCTGCTTGTCATGTCCACTCCGGCCATCCGCAGCCCGTCCATCGGATACATCGAGCCGGCGCTCTTCAAGAAGGCGAGATATGACTCGACCGCCCTCGGATCGCCGTCCGCTACGCGTCCCACGAGGTGGTCGGCCGCCGCGATCCCGGTGGCATATTGATAGACGTAGAAGTTGCTGTAGAGATGTGTGTGGAACTGCGCCCACGTCGAGCCGATACGTTCCCGGTCGCGCGACCCGACCTCGACCTCCGAGCCGTAGACCTCGAGCATGAGGTCCGCCATCAGGTTGTTGAGGTAGTCGGCGGTAATGGCGCCGCCCCGCTCGGCCCGCTCGTGCACCTCGAGCTCAAGACGTGCCAGCGACGGCATGATGAAGAAGTAGCGGTAGAAGTTGGACATTGCCTCTTCGATGACCGCAATCTGGAAGGCAGGGTCGGTCCTGGTGGCGAGCAGGTGCCGGCGAGTGAGGGCCTGGTGCATGTTGGATGCCACCTCGGCCTGGAAAAGCCCGTAGTTCGAGTAGATGAACGGCTGCGTGTGCCGGGCGTAATGAGAATGCATCGAGTGCCCGAGCTCGTGCGCGAGGGTGCTCATCGAGTAGATGTCGTCGTTGTAGCTCATGAAGATGAACGGCCTCGTGTCCATCACCCCGGACGAGAACGCGCCCATGCGCTTGCCCTGGTTGGGATAAATGTCGGCCCATCGTTCCTCGTGGGCGCCCCGGCGCAGGATGCGGACGTACTCGTCGCCCAGGGGGGCCACGCCTTCCGCGATCCAATCCACGGCCTGGTCGTAGGGGACCGTCAGGGTCGATGGGCCGATTTGGGCGCGGGTGTCGTACGGCTTCAACGTGTCGAGGCCCAGGGCCTGCCGCCGGACGCGCCAGTACCGGTGCCACGTGCCGACGTTCTCACGGAACGTGCGGATGACGTTGTGGAAGACGTCGGTCGGGATGTGAGCCGGTTCCAACGCCGCCTCGAGCGATGACGCATAGCCCCGCGCCCGAGCAAAGAAGACGTCGCGCTTGACGCCCCCGGCCAGGCTCGCTGCCATGGCATGCTGCATCGACAGGTGCGCGTCGGCGTAGCTCTCGAACGCAGTCCGGCGCACCTCGCGGTCGGGGTTCGTCAGCAACGCGGCGATGGTGCCCTGCGCGACCTCGTGCTGCCGGCCGCGGGCGGCCGTCGCGGGCGCGAACTTCAGGTCCGTGTTCGCCAGCACGCTGTGCACGGATAGAGCGGTCGCCAACGGATCCGAAACCTGGGTGAGGAGCTGCTCCACCTCCGCGCTCCGGATGCGCCTCTGCAGCTTCTCGACGCGGTCGAAGTAATGGCTGAGGTGCGACAGCCTAGGCGACTGGCCGACCCAACCTCGAAGTTTGGGAATTCCTAACGCGATCATCTCGGGCAGCGCGAATGCGGTTGCCGCGCCGAGCTGAGCCGCCACCGAGCGCGCCCGGTCGGCCCGTCCGGCGGCGGCCTGGTCGCCCACGTCGACCGAGTACGCCATCGTCGTGTAAACCATCAGCTTGCCCATCAGCCGGTGCACGCGTTCCGAGGCGTCGAACCAGTCGGCCAGGGCATCCGGCGAATCGCCAAGGTGGCCTTTGAATTCGCCCAGGTCGGGCAGCCGGGCCAGGATCGTCTCGACCGCCTGTTCCCAGTCGGCCTCGGTGGGGAAGACGCTCTCCCTGTCCCACGTGAATCGCGTGTCCACCTCGGAACGCGCCGGCAGCGCTCTCGCCACGGTTGCTAAGCGTAATGGCAGCTAGCATGGGCACGTGCCTCGCGCCACGGCCAACCGGATCGAGATCGAGTATGAAATGTTCGGCGACCCGGCCGGGCCGCCTGTGCTGCTGGTCATGGGCCTTGGCGCCCAGATGATCAGCTGGAACGACGAGTTCTGCGTGCTGCTGGCCGGGCGTGGGTTCCACGTCGTCCGCTTCGACAACCGCGACTGCGGGCTGTCGACCTGGATGGACGAAGCAGGCCCCGCCGACATCGCAGGCGCGCTCAGCGGAGAGGCCGCCCCCGCATACACGCTCGACGACATGGCCGCCGATGCGGTAGGGCTGCTCGATGCGCTCGGCGTCGGCGCCGCGCACGTGGTGGGCGCGTCGATGGGCGGATTCATCGCGCAGGTGATCGCGATCAACCATCCAGACCGCGTCCTCACCCTGACCTCGATCATGTCGGGCCCGGCGCACCATGAATCCGTGTCGCCGACCCCCGAGGCCACCGCAGTGCTCTTCGTCCCGCCGGCGGCGACACGAGAGGAACGCATCACCCAGGAGATGTGGATCCGCAAGGTCCTGATGGGACCCGCGGACCCTTTTGACGAGGGTGCCGAAAGGGCACGGGCCGAGAGGGCGATCGACCGGGCGTACCACCCCGCCGGCACGGGGCGCCAGTTCGCGGCAGTCCTGGCCTCTCAGCCTCGGCTGGAACGCCTGAAGGGCGTCTCGGTTCCGACTCTGGTCATCCACGGTCTCGCCGACATCCTCATCCCGGTCGAGAACGGCCGGGCAGTGGCTGCAGCCATACCCGGGTCGCGCCTGGTGGAGATCGAAGGCATGGGCCATGACCTGCCCCAACGGGTGTGGTCGCAGCTGCTCGATGAAATCGTGGCGCTGTCCGAGCGCGCCGGCACGCTGCAGCTGAGCTGATCGACATGTCGGGCGTCTTTCTCGCTGCCGGCGCAAGCAGCCTGGACGGGATCAGCCCTGCGCTGGCGGTGCTGGCAGGCCTGGTGTCGTTCGTCTCGCCATGCGTGCTCCCCCTCGTGCCCGCCTACCTCGCGTACCTCGGAGCGCGAGCGGCTCAGCCCGTCGTTGTAGGTGGCCATCAGGATCCTCCCGACGGGTGGGGAGGTGGCGCTTCCCCGCTTGCGGGGACCCAGCGCGTCCAGCGCGGGGTAGGTGCCCGCAGGGCCGGATGGGGAGGAGCAACAATCAATTCCGTCTCACTGCCGGTCGCGGCCGCGGGCGTCGGCTTCGTGGCCGGCCTGTCGCTTGTCTTCATCCTCTTCTTCTACGCGTTCTCGCTGGTCGTGCAGCCCGTTCGCGCGTTCGTCCCGGTCGTGGCCGGGATCTTCGTGATCGCGCTGGCGCTGCACGTCGCGGGCCTCATCCGACTCCCTTTCCTGTCGGGCGAGTACCGCGTGATGAAGAGGGCGCCGCAGGGGGGCGGGGTCGCGGGCGGCTTCGTCCTGGGCATGGGATTCGCGAGCGGATGGACGCCGTGCATCGGCGTAACGCTCAGCGCGGTGCTGAGCTCGGCCGTGACCGCCGGCACGACCGCGCAGGGACTCGGCCTGATGGTCGCCTATTGCCTCGGTCTCGGGCTTCCGTTCATCGCCCTCGCCTTCGCGCTCGAGAGCGCCAAGCCTTTGGTGCGGCTGGTCAACCAGCACCGCCGCGCGATCGACCTCGCGTCGGCGGCCGTGCTGATGGTGATGGGCGTGCTGCTGCTGACCAACAAATTGACCGTGCTCTCGGCGGGAATCTCCCAGCTCGTTCCGTCGTGGCCCTCGCCGACCCTCTAGAGGTCGAAGTAGCCACGCCGGCTGAAGACCAGGGGCGCGATGCCTTCCCGGTGCTGACCCTCGGTGACGAGGCCGATCAGCACCCAGTGGTCGCCGCCCTCGATGGTGTCGCGCAGCGTGCAGACCGCATATGCCGCGGCGTCGTCCTCGAGGATCGGGCCGCCGATCGGGCTCGAAGGCTTCCGCCATCTCAGGGAGTCGAACTTGTCGGTCGCCTTGGTCGCCATCTGCCGTGCCAGCCGCTCGCGGCCCGCGGCCAGGATGTTGGCGGTGAAGCCGCCTGTCTTCTGCACCGCCGGAAGCGTGTTCGATGACTTGTCGATGCACGCCAGGGCCAGGGGCGGCTCCAGGGACACGGCGCAAAAAGCGCTGACCGTGAGCCCGCGCGGCCGTCCGTCGTCGCCGAAAGCGGTCAGCACCACGACGCCGCTGGGAAAGCTGGCCATCACCTCGCGGAACCGCTGAGGCTCGATGAGATTGCCCGTCGCCTGGGGCCGGCCGAACTTGCCTCGACCGCTGGGTGATGCCCCCCTGGCATCCTCGACGGCCGCGACCACCTTCTCGGCCGTTGCACCCAGGTCCTCGAGCACATGGGCCGCTATGCCTTCGCCTTCGATCACGAGTCCCAGCAGCATGTGGCCGGTGTCCACGGCCGGATCACCCGTCCGCCGGGCTTCAGTGAACGAAAGCTCGATCACCTGCTTCACGCGCGAGGTCGGAATGATCTGCTGGATGAGGATCCGCTCGCTGCGGCCGATCGCAAACGCGACTGCAGCCCGAACCGCCTCGAGCGTGACCCCGAGGCTGCTCAGCACACGGTATCCGGTGCCGGATCCAACTCGCAAAATGGCGATCAGGAGGTGCTCGGTCCCGATGTACGAGTGGCGGGAGACCTCCGCTTCTTCCTGGGCCAGCCTGAGAGCTTCCTTCGCGTCCTCGGCGAACGTGTCAAAGGGATACATCTGACCGCCGTTAGTTTGGCTCGAACGTGTTGACGAACACTTGTTTGTGGCACTGGAACCGATCAAACTGTCTTGCGTGGGGAACTCGCTCGACCTCTTCGGGCCGGCCACTCGCGAGTGGTTTCGGGCCGCTTTCGCGGAGCCGACGGACGTCCAGGAACGGGGCTGGCGGGAGGTCGCGGCCGGGCGCCACGTGCTCATGGCGGCGCCCACCGGGAGCGGCAAGACCCTGGCCGCATTCCTCTGGTGCATCGACCGCCTGACCACCGAGCCGGCGCCGCCGGAGGCGGAGCGCTGTCGCGTCCTCTATGTTTCGCCGCTGAAGGCGCTCGCCCACGACGTCGACCGCAACCTAAGATCGCCCCTGATCGGCATCCGGCACCAGATGGACACGCTTGGCCTGAAAGCGCCGGAGATCTCGGTCGCCATCCGCACCGGCGACACGCCGGCGGACGTGCGTCGCTCGATGGAGCGCCATCCGCCCGACATCCTCATCACCACCCCGGAGTCGCTGTTCCTCGTGCTCACGAGCGCGGCTCGCAAGATCCTCGCCTCGGTCAGGTGGTTGATCGTGGACGAGATCCACTCCGTCGCCGCCACCAAGCGGGGCAGCCACCTGGCGCTGAGCCTCGAGCGGCTCTGCGCCATCACCAGGGTCGAGCCGCAGCGAATCGGCCTTTCCGCGACGCAAAGGCCGCTCGAGGAGGTGGGCCGGTTCTTGGGGGGGACCGACCGAGAGGTCGCAATCGTCGACGCGGGCCGAATGAAGACGATGGAGGTCACGGTCGAGGTCCCGGTCGAGGACATGGCGCGCCTCAGTGTCGAGGATGAGCACGGCCAGATCGCCAACAGCATCTGGCCGGCCATCTATCCGCGCCTGCTCCAGCTCATCCAGGAGCACAGGTCGACCATCGTGTTCGTGAACTCCCGCCGGCTTGCCGAGCGGATCGCGGCCCGCGTCAACGAGCTGGCGGGGGAGGAGCTGGTGCGCGCGCATCACGGCTCGATCGCCCGCGAGCAGCGCCTCCTCATCGAAGACCAGCTGAAGGCGGGCGTGGTGCGGGGCCTGGTCGCTACCTCCACCCTCGAGCTCGGCATTGACATGGGCTCGGTCGACCTCGTCCTGCAGATCGAGGCGCCCCCGAGCGTGGCGGCGGGAATCCAGCGCGTCGGCCGGGCCGGCCACTCGGTCGGCGAGATATCGCGCGGGGTCGTGATCCCGAAGTTCCGCGGCGACCTGCTCGAGTCGGCAGCCGTGGTCGAGGGGATGCTCGACGGTCGCATCGAGTCGACCGTGGTGCCGCGTAAGCCCCTCGACGTTCTGGCTCAGCAGGTGGTCGCGATGTGCGCGATGGACGAATGGGATGTCGACGAGCTCGGCCGGGTCATTCGGCGCGCCTACCCATACAGCGACCTGGGCCCCCGTGCTTTCGAGTCCGTGCTCGACATGCTCAGCGGACGCTATCCGTCCGACCAGTTCGTGGAGCTGCGCCCACGGATCGTCTGGGATCGCGTTGCCGGCAAGGTGCGCGGGCGCGCGGGCGCCCAGCGCCTGGCGGTGACCAACGCCGGCACGATCCCCGACCGGGGGCTGTACTCGGTGAACCTGCTGGAGGACGGCCGGCGCGTGGGTGAGCTCGACGAGGAGATGGTCTACGAGACGCGCGTGGGGGAGACGTTCGTTCTCGGCGCGTCCACGTGGAGGATCGCCGAGATCACGCCCTCGCAGGTTCTGGTCACGCCGGCGCCCGGCGAGCCAGGCAAGATCGCGTTCTGGAAGGCGGACGCGCCGAGCCGGCCGGTTGAGCTCGGCGCGGCGCTGGGCAAGATGGTCAGAGAGCTGCGTGCGCTCGATTCCGATGCTGCGGCGACCAGGCTGCGCGACCGGGCCGGTTTCGACGACCTCGCGATCAAGAATCTGCTCGCCTATCTCGACGACCAGGCCTCAGCGACCGGCGCAGTCCCCGACGACCGGACCATCGTTGTGGAGCGGTTTCGAGATGAGGTCGGCGACTGGCGGGTCTGCCTTCTCACGCCTTTTGGAGGCAGGGTGCACGCCCCGCTCGCGCTGGCCCTCGAGGCGCGCCTGCGGGAGAAGCTGGGAGTCGATGTACGTGCGCTGTGGACGGATGACGGGATTGCAATGCACCTGCCAGAGGTCGAGTCGCCACCATCTCTCGAGGAGCTGATCCTCGACCCGGAGGACGTGCAATCGCTGGTCTCGGCTCAGCTGCCTGGATCGGCCCTGTTCGCCGCCCGTTTCAGAGAGAACGCCGCGCGGTCGCTACTCCTGCCGCGACGCCGGCCCGGCCAGCGCACACCCTTGTGGCAGCAGCGCATGCGGAGCGCGGGCCTCCTTCAGGTGGCGGGGCAGTACCCGGACTTCCCAATCCTGGCGGAGACGTGGCGCGAGGTCATGAGCGACCACTTCGACATGCCGGCGCTCACCGCGCTGTTGCGCTCGATCCGGTCACGCGAGGTGCGAGTGGTCGCCGTGGACACCGAGCGAGCTTCCCCTTTCGCCTCATCGCTGCTGTTCTCGTACGTGGGCGAGTTCATGTACGAGGGCGACGCTCCTCTCGCCGAGCGCCGAGCCCTGGCACTGACGCTCGACCGCGAGCTGCTGGCCGAGCTCCTTGGCACCGAGGACCTCCGTGAGCTTCTCGACCTGGAGGCGATCGCCGCGGTTGAGCTGGAGCTCCAGGGCCTTCTGCCGGAACGTTTCCCTCGGGACGTGGACGAGGCGCACGACCTGCTCGTGAGGCTCGGCGACCTGTCGATCGAGGAGGCCGGCGCGCGCGGCATCCCGGAGGAATGGCTGATCGGGCTGCAACGAGAGCGCCGGGCGGTCTCGATCCGCCTGGCAGGCGAGACGCGATTCATCGCCGCCGAGGACGCGGGTCGCTATCGCGAAGCACTCGGGGCAAGCCTTCCCATCGGCCTGCCGGATGTCTTCTTGGACCCAGGCTCGGAACCGTTCGAGGCGCTGGTCCGACGGTGGGCGCGCACGCACGTGCCCTTCGTTACGGCTGAGCCGGCCGAGCGATGGGCGCTGCCGGCGCCCGCAGTCGAGATGGCCCTGTCTCGACTCGCAGCCCAGGGCGACGTGCTGGGGGGAGAGTTCAGAAAGGCAGCGGAAGGGCGCGAATGGTGCCACCCAGACGTGCTGCGAATCCTTCGCCGCCGTTCCCTGGCGGCGCTGCGTCGCGAGGTGGAGTCGGTCGCACCCGAGGCTGTCGCCCGTTTCCTTCCGGCCTGGCATGGGATCGGCGTCAAGGCGGGTGGAGTCGACCGCCTGCTCGAGGTCGTGTTCCAGCTGCAGGGCCTGGCGCTGCCGGCGACAGTCATCGAGCGCGACGTGATCGCAAATCGAGTCGCGAACTATTCTGAGCGGCTCCTCGACGAGCTCGTCTCGATGGGCGAGGTGGTCTGGGTCGGGCGCGGTCCGCTTGGGCCGAGCGACGGCCGGGTCGCTCTCTACCTTCGCGGAGACGCGCCGAGACTCGTCCCCGAGCCCAACGACCCACCGCAGTCGGAGCTGCATGACCGCGTCCGGGCGCACCTGAAGGCGCGTGGCGCGACCTTCTACCGCGACCTCTACAACGCGGTTGGCGGCGGTGACGACGAGTTGGTCCTCGACGGCCTCTGGGACCTGGTCTGGTCGGGCGAGGTGACCAACGACACGTTTGCGCCCCTTCGCCTCCTGGGTCCCGCCGCGCGCAGGCCGGCCCGGCGCCCACGCCTTCCGCGCCTCATCCAGCCTCGCGCCACAGGGCGCTGGTCGCTGGTGGAAGACCTCGTCGGGTCAGGCGCCAATGCCACGGAGCGGCTCCACTCGGAGGCGGGCGTGCTCCTGCAGCGCCACGGCGTCCTGACTCGCGAAGCGGTGATCGCCGAGGGGTGGCCCGGAGGTTTCGCCGGCCTGTACCCGGTGCTGCGGGCGATGGAAGAGTCGGGGCGCATCCGGCGCGGGTACTTCGTCGAAGGTCTCGGCGGCTCTCAGTTCGCACTCCCGGGGGCGGTCGACAGGCTGCGCTCCCACCGTGAAGGCGGCGGCATCGTGGCGCTGGCGGCGACCGACCCCGCCAACGCGTACGGCTCGGTGCTGCCCTGGCCCGAGTCGGATGGGAGGATGGCGCGCGCGGCCGGCGCTTTCTGCGTCCTGGAGGGCGGCCGGCTCGTCCTCTACCTGGAGCGCGGCGGGCGGTCGCTGATCACACGCGGCGAGGTCACGCTTGCCCACCTGGCGGCTCTGGTCGCCGTTGCCACCCGCGCGGGGAAGGTCGAGCTACAGAAGGTGGATGGAGCCCCTGTCATGGAGTCGCCGTTGAACGCACTGTTGCGCGAGGCGGGTTTCTCTTCGACGCATCGCAGCCTGGTCGCGTACATGCGCATCTAGTGGACCGTACCAGCCAGATCTGGAGCATCCGACGTCCCAGACGGCCGGGCGCCC
>JBAUTF010000130.1:0-3403 GCA_049582065.1 Candidatus Dormiibacterota bacterium
CCAGCGAGCCGCTCCCGGTGCTCGTGGAGCCGGCGCCGCCGCAGGCGGCCGCCGCGGCAAGGATGGCGACGATGACGACAAGCTTCTTCATGGTTCGGCCTCCTACGGAGTTGATGTCTTACCAAACGCCGGCCGTCCGTCCACGTAACATCGCGCCGTGCTCCAGGTCCGAAACCTTGCCATCGATGTCGCCGCGCGCCGTGTGCTCACGGACGCGAGCTTCACCGTGGCCCCGGGCGACAAGGTCGGGTTGGTCGGACGAAACGGCGCCGGCAAGACGAGCCTGCTGAAGGTCCTGGCGGGCGAGGACGACCCGGCCGCCGGACTCGTCCTGAAGCAGGGCACGCTCGGTTACGTGCCCCAGAACCCACGCCCGCGAGCCGAAGCTTCGAAAACCGCGCTGGCGCACATCCTCTCGGGCCGCGGCCTGGATCGCGCTGCAATTCGCCTTGCTGAACTGCACGCGGAGCTCGAACACGACCACTCGCCTGCCGTCGTCGAGCGCTTTTCCGAGGCCGAGGAGAAATACCGGCTGGACGGTGGATACTCCTCGGAATCGGACGCCCGGCGCATCGTGACCGGCCTGGGCTTGCGGCCCGACCGCGTCGACCTTCCCGTGAGCGTGCTGTCCGGCGGTGAAGGTCGGCGGGTTGAGCTCGCTCGCATCCTGTTCGCGGAAGCCGACCTATTGCTCCTCGACGAGCCGACCAACCACCTCGACAGCGACGCCAAGACGTGGCTGATGGATTTTCTGCGCGATTACCGGGGGTCGGTGATCGTGGTGAGCCACGACCTGGTGCTGCTGGACGCTTCGATCACGCGCGTCCTTCACCTGGATGCCGGAAAGATGCGCGAGTACCGTGGCACGTACTCGCAGTACCAGAAGGCAAGGGTGCTCGAGGAGAAGAGGCTCACCTCACTGGCGCAGCGACAGGTGTCGGAGATCCAGCGGTTGAGCGTGCTCGCGGAAGTCATGCGGCGCCAGACACAGAAGCGGGCCAAGACAGCGCAATCCATCTTCAAGCGCGTCGACCGCATGAAGGCGGTGCAGGTGTCCGCACCGAAGCGCGAGCGCAAGGTGAAAGTCTCGTTTCCAGAGCCGCCGCACAGTGGCCGTGTGGTGCTGGCGGCGAACGGGCTCGCCAAGGGGTATGGCGGGCCGCTCGTGTTTCGCGATGTGACCTTCGAGGTCGAGCGCGGGCAGCGGATCGTCATCATGGGCCTCAACGGCGCCGGCAAGACAAGCCTGCTGCGCATCCTCGCCGGACAGATCGAGCCGAACTCGGGCAGCTTCCGGCTGGGGCATGGCGTCTCGCTGGGCTACTACGCCCAGGAGCACGAGGGCATCCGCAAAGGCGTGCCGGTGCTGGCTCACATGCGGGAGCAGTCGGACGCCGAGGAACGCACGCTGCGCGCCTTACTCGGTTCTTTCAACCTGACCGGAGACATCGCGCGGCAGGACGCCGGGACGCTCTCGGGTGGCGAGAAGACCAAGCTCGCGCTGGCTCAGCTCGTCGCGGGCAAGCACAACCTGCTGCTTCTGGACGAGCCCACCAACAACCTCGACCCGCCCTCGCGCACCGGAGTTGCGCGCGCGTTGGCAGAGTGGCCCGGCACCATGGTCATCGTCAGCCACGACCCCGAGTTCGTGGGGGCGTTGAAGCCGCAGCGGGTGCTTTTCATGCCCGAGGGCAGGGTCGACTACTGGGAGGAGGACCTCCTCGACGTCGTGTCCCTTGCCTGAGCGCACGCCGGGGCGACAATAGGCACGTGAGCGCTGAAACCCTCGAGGTCCTCATGCCGGAGCTCCAGGGAGCCGAGGAGATCACGGTCGGCGCCTGGAGCAAGAAGCGGGGCGAGCGCATCGACGAGGGTGAGACGTTGATGGAGGTGCACACCGACAAGGTGAACGCCGAGATCCCATCGCCCGTGACCGGCGTGGTCGAAGACCTGCTGCTCGAGGTGGGAGACCCCGTGAAACCCGGCCAGGCGATCGCCAGGGTCACGCCCGGTTAGCTGCGCGTCGAGTCAGCTGGAGGCTGTGCTCCGGGTCCGTGGCTCGTCCTCGCCCAGCTTTCGCCCGAACCACCAGGCGGCCGCGAGCAGGAGGATGACGACGATCGCGATGGGGATCACAAAAGGCGAGATGAAGGCGGCCACCTGCTGATAGTGCTCGCCCAGGTTGTAGCCGGCGTAGGCCAGGCCGAAGTTCCAAGGGATCGCGCCCGCCAGCGTCGCGATGATGAACCTCGCGTAGCCGATGTCCGAGATGCCCGCCGGAAACGAGATGTAGGTCCGCACGATCGGGAGGAGCCGGCCGGCAAACACGGCCCACACGCCCCAGCGGTCGAAGAACCGGTGCGCCAGCCGCAGGTGGCCCTGGCGCAAACCCATCCAGCGGCCCGTGCGGCTGAGCACGAACCGGGTGCCGAATCGCCGTGTCAGGTAGAAGGCGATCAGAGAACCGCCGAGGTTGGCGGCGCTTGCCACCAGCACAACCAGGACGAAGTTGAGCTTCCCCTGCGAAGCCAGCGCCCCGCCGAGCGGAACGACGATCTCGCTCGAGATCGGCAGGCCGCAGCTCTCGCCGACCATCGTGATGAAGATGGCGATGAGGCCGTAGCTGGCGACAAGGTGGGTAAGGGTGCTCGTCACAGGGTCTGACCAGTGCTCGAGTTCACAACGCGGAAGGGTAGGGTCCTCACCTGCTGGTCGTCGATCAGGATCTCGAAGTTGTAGAAGCCGGGGCGCGGGATGGGAACGCCCGCGAGGTTGATGACGATGCTGGCGGCGAGATCCCAGCCGTGCGGGTAGTCGGCCGGCACCTGGCGCGGCGAAAGGGTCAGCAGGATCGGCTGGGGCAGCACTCCGCGGCCGTCCTCGTCGGTGCAGTGGACCTCGACCTTGTGCGCGCGCTCCGTCTCGAGCCTCGTGGTCAGGAGGCGGATCACCAGCGACCCTCCGAACGCCGTGGGGAACTGTTCGCGCATGAGCGTGTCGATCCCGGCGCCCAGGATGTACACGAGCCCGCTGGGCGGAGCTTCGGCGGCGCTGGCCAGCAGCGCCCAGTCGAGCCTCATTCGAATCGCATTATCGGTGGTTGCCGAAGACGGCCCCTGTCCCGGAGGCCTCATCTAGCGCAGAGAAACCGAAGGCCCTTGTATTGCAAGGTTCCTTGCGTTACCATGCCCGCGTGCCGATCGAGGGACTGGCGACGCAGCTGCGGAAAGGCGTCATCGAGTACTGCGTGCTGGCCATGCTCAGGGAGAAACCGCGCTACGGAGGCGAGCTCGTGCAGCTGCTGAGCAGCAACGATGGGCTACTGGTCAGCGAGGGCACGATCTACCCGCTCCTCAGCCGAATGCGAGCGGAGGGCCTGGTCGAGACGGAGTGGCGAGAGACC
>JBAUTF010000131.1:0-3204 GCA_049582065.1 Candidatus Dormiibacterota bacterium
AGGCACCAGGGCAACAACCGCAACCCATCCCATCGCGAGGTACAGCGAGGCGAGGAGCCTCCGAGGTATCCGGAGAAACGGCGCCGCGCCGGCGACGCCCGCGATGGCGCAGATCCAGGTCGCGGTCAGCACCCCGATGCGCCACCAACCCTCGAGCACGTTGTAGGCAAGTGGCGTGTAGGTGGCCGCGATGAAGACAAAGATCGTCGCGTGGTCGGCGCGGCGAAGCCAGTCCTTGACGCGCGGCGGCCAGTTGAAGACGTGGTAGGTCCCGCTCACGCCGAAGAGAAGCACAAGCCCGATCCCATAAATGAGCATCGAGATCAGCTTGCCAGTGTCATTTCGCGTGATCACGATCAGGGCGACCAGTCCCGCGATCGCGACCAGCGCGGCGATCGCGTGGGACCAACCCCGAAGCAGGGGCTTGACCCTGATCGCGTCCGGCTGGCCCATGTCACGCCGCATGCTACGCGGCAAGCCGAGCCAGCAAGAGTCCTAAGGAGAGGACTACGACTGCCCAGGAGAATGCGCGCAAAGCGCCCTCGAGCGGACCCAGCATCGCTTTCGCGTCCACGTCGGACTGCGACCCGTCGATCATGGTCATCGTCCCCCTCACCGATCTCGTATGGCGGCGAAGGGCCCTGGCAGGTGTGCTGAGGAGACGCTGGCCGTACGAAAGGCCGTAGCCACCTGACGCGACGACGACAGCCGCCACCGAGAGGTGGCCGGTCTGCGCGAAAAACGAGGTCAGGACGGGAAAAGCGCCCCACGACAGCGCGAACCAGAAGTCGCCGTGCAGCCTGCCCCCCAGGAGCTCGAGGTTGTACGCGAAGACAAACAGCACTCCCGCCGCGATGAACGGCACGAGACCCAGGCCGACCACGGGCAGGCCGGCGATCCCCAGGCCGACGGCGCCGGCCAAACCAACGATCGCCGCGCTCCACAGCACCGCGGATGGAATCTGCGTCTTCAGCGGACGGCCTCGCAGCTCGTCGAGGGCGTGGGCGGAGATCCCGACCGCGAGGAAGAAGGCGAGCAGCGTGGCGGCGAGCCTGGGCAGGCTGACGCGCGGAGCCAGGCTCGCGCCGATCAGAACGTACGAGAGGTGCCATGCGGTGTAGGGCGGGTGCAGCAGCGCCCACAAGTCGCGGCGCCATCCGGCGGCGTGTATCGCGTAGTAGGCCGGACCGAGGGTTTCGAGCTGGGCCGGTTCAGGCATGGTGCTTTCTCCCCCACATCACGAGCCCGCCCCCCAGGCTCATGACCTCGTGGCCGTCGTCGACCATGCCGGCGGTCCGCCAGGCCTCGAAGATCCGGTCGAGCGGCCACCTCCGGTAGAACTCCTCGATGTTCGGTCCGAGGAAGCGGCCCACCTGGGCCCAGGCGCGCCCACCGAGCAGGTAGCCACCCGCGGGTAGTAGCAGCCGGGTGTAGGCGCGCCAGGCTGCGCGCCAAGAGGGGTTTGGCGGGACGTAGAAATCGAGGCTCGCCATGCCACCTCCGGGGCGCAGCACCCGGGCAAGTTCGGCGATGGTCGCGGCCGGGTCGGCGACATACCGCAGCAGGTAGGTGAAGGTGACTGCGTCGAAATAACCGTCCGGGAACGGGAGCTCTTCCGCCCTTGCCACCTGGAGCCGGATGCGGTTGTCGAGGGCAGCCATCCGCACGCGCTCACGCCCGCGCTCGAGCATGGACTCGGTTATATCCACCCCGATGATGTGGGCATCGGTCGATTGCGCGAGCGCCATCGCGACGCCGGCGGTGCCGGTCGCCACGTCGAGAATGAGCTGCGGCTGGAAGCGGGTGATGTGGCGGACCAGCTCGCTGCGCCATCGTCGGTTTTGATGAAACGAGAGCGTCTCAGCCAGCCGGTCATAGCGCGCGGGCAGGGCTTCGAACAGGCCCGCGGCAAAAGTGTTCTCGGGGCTGGCCCCCGATGGGCCCGGGTCTCCCATGCGTCCTCAGCGTACGGTTTCATGTGACGGCTTTGGAATCGAATCGCGCGAGGGACACGCTGCGCTTCAAGGCCTGGCAGCTCGACGCTCTCCAGGCGCGGCCGGCCGGATCGGTTCTCATGTCCGTCGGACCTTTTCAGGTCGTGGTCTCCTCAGAGGCAGGGGGCGACAGCTGGGTGACGCTGGTCGGCGGCGAGCCGGCGCAGGCAGACCTGCAGGACGCAGTCGCCCGCCTACGGTCGATGTTCGCGAGTCGGAAGACGGAGCTGCAGATCGAGTTCAATGAATCGGTCGCGCCGCAGGCCGCGGCGTGGCTGGAGGCTTCGGGCCTGAAGCAGGCCGAGCGCAACCCGCTGATGGCCTGCCGTCCGGACGGATTCAGGCCGTTCGCCGCCGAGGGCGTGCTGCTGAAGCAGCTGGGCCGCTCATCGCCCGCGTCCGACCTGGCGGCCTTCCAGGAAATCCGGTGGACGGACGGCGGCGAGGCGAGCCGGCCAGTGCCGCCCACAGCCCGGTTGAAGAACGAGCTGGCATCGCCGAACAGCGTGTATCTGCTGGCGTCGCTCGACGGCCGGGCCGCCGGCACCGGCGTTTCGCATTCGCTCAAGGGGGCGGCCGAGATCGTCGGAATCGTCACTCGCATCGAGAGCAGGCGCCGGGGCGTGGCCGCGACGGTGAGCTCGGACCTGGTCACGAGACATTTCGCGAGCGGCGGCGATTTCGTGTTCCTGGATGCAGCCAACGAGGAGGCGGCGCGGGTGTACGAACGACTGGGGTTCGCGCGGTTCGGTGCCAATCTCGTTTTTCGCTGACCTCGGGCGGCGCCGGAACCGGACGCTATGGTTGGCGTGCCGATGACGTCCCCGCGCGACTCGAGCGATCCAGGCCCAAGCCACGATCCCAAGAAGCTGCCGCCGATCGTGCTCAAGGAGGTCTACGACCTCCGTTTCGACGAGGCCGACATGGCCGCCAAGAATGCGATCTGGCGCGAGCTCGGCCGGTACCTCCAGCGCTACATCAAGCCCGACGCGCGGGTGGTGGACATCGCCTGCGACGTCGGCTACTTCATTCGAAACATCCGCGCCGCAGAGCGCTGGGCAACGGACATTCGTGACGTCAGCTCGGCGCTGCCCAAGGATGTGCGATTCGTGCACGCGAGCGGGTTGGACCTCGCCGACGTCATACCAAACGACTATTTCGACATCGCGTTTTTCAGCAACTACCTGGAGCACCTCGCCTCCACCGAGGC
>JBAUTF010000132.1:0-15460 GCA_049582065.1 Candidatus Dormiibacterota bacterium
TCCTTGCTGTGCGGTTCGTCGTGCGCATCCACGCCACGCGCGCGGCTCGACGCCTACGGGGAGAGACTTTCCTTGATATCAACATACGGGTGGTACACGAACTCCTTCTTCAGTTGTCGTGTACCTCCCGACCGACAGCGACTACTACAACGATAACGCCAGCCGTCGCAAAATACTAGTCGAGCTGTTGCGCGCTACTTCCCATGAGTGGACTCATGGGATGGGTCATTCACGGCTTGGCCGCGACCAGCTTCTTGCGGTATGCGACCAACTCCGCGATTGTCTGGACGCTGACGAATTCCCCACTGGTCCTGATGCGCACGACCACATCGTCGTTCGCCTTCCCCTCCTCGCTCCCCCAGATACCTTCGTCGGACCAGACCTCGGCGTCCTTGTTCGGCATCTTGTTCAACTTCTCAATCAGTTCACGAACGGTCATCACGATTCCTCCTTGGTGTTCAACTGGCGCACCCGACGCCGCGAGAACTCGGCGTCAAGGTCGGCAGGGCGGACCCTCAGCGACCGTCCGAGACGCACCGGCCCTGCGCTGTGGATCAGCTCTAAGGCCGCCAACTTGCCGATCTGACAGCGCCGCATAACATCAGCGACCGTCAGGAGGAGCAGGTCGTCATCGGTGGCGACAGCGGTGCTCATGGCCGCGCCTCCGTCCGCTCTGCCTGGATGATCGCGCGCTCCAGCGCCGCCGCGACCATAAAGATGCTGGCGGGGAGCAGGGGCTTGTTGTTGACAGCGTCCGACAGCGTCATCGGGCGCAGCCCGCTCAGCCGCGCGAACTGACCCTGGCTGTACCCGAGGCGACGGATCTCGGCGCGTAGCCGCTCACCGTCAACGATTGCGACCGGTCGTGGCATAGAGGACTCCTCGTACGAGGTAGTCCTCTACTGGCCCTCGGCGCTCAGCGCCTCTCTTTGTGTTTGGCCACGTGCGCGGGCCATCGTTGCCCGACACCGTCCTTGGATAGAGTCCGCTCAAAGTCTAGCGCGGGCCGAGCGGCACCTAACGGAGCAATTGGCTGCCTGGGTAGCCTACGAGGTAGCCTACGCAGCGAACCGCCACGTACCAGTAGAAGCTGTCACGTACCAGCGCGAGCGATGCGTTCCAATTCACACGATCGGCCCGCGAGCCTTTGTAAACAGCAGGTTACGGGTTCGATTCCTGTCGCCGGCTCCAGCTTTTGATCTCAGATCTGGCGGTTTGACCCCTACCGTGACCCCTACCGGGGAAACTCACTTCTCAGGTACTGCGACAGCGGCGATCGCCAGGACTGCAGCTATGGCGATCGCGAGCAAGATGGAGACGTAGGTGTATCTGGCGAGCGACATGCCCATCAACCGCCGTTTCGGGCTGAGTACCTTGAGAACTGGGAAAAATAGCGCTGAACTGGCTGCCACCCCGACCATCACGCCACTCACCCCAAGAAACACTCCTCTCGATCCAGCCCAGTGACGCGTTGCGAACAACGCCCACGCGATTCCGGCAACCAGAGGGATGTAACTGATCGCAGACCACAACCATGGATACCGACTGACCGTCTTCTGTGGATCTGTTTCTGGCTTCAGTCCTACCTCAGCGCCGACTGTAGCTCGCAGGTCGTCATCTCGAACCTCTCACCCTCCAGCCGATAGGAGCACCCGCCGCACGGGCAGCAGGCTCGCCCGTCATGGGTGATCAGGGCGACGTGGCAGAGGGGGCAGTGGCCTTCGGCGACATCAGCGATGGCGTCGGCTATCTCTGTAATCAGCATTCAACTGGGACACAGCTTGCTACCGAGGGGTTCAGCAATGTCTGATCCTCCGCAACGCTGGACGCTGATGTTGACGTTACTGGTGCTGTCTGCCGTGGATCAGTTCCAGCACAGCAGACAGGACTACCAGCGCGTTGGCAGCGGCGGAGATAAAGAAGAGGAGGCTGGTCGAAGAGCCTCCTGCATAAGTTGGACTGCTGAAGGTGAATGCCCCGTAAAGCACCGCGAGTCCTATAAGCAAAGCAGCGAGGACGGCAATGACGGATACCCCGATCACTCCGCCTCGATTAGGTCGGAACGTCGCCCAACCCAAGATGCCAGCGAGGAACAGATCGATCGGTGTAACGATCAACGTTGCCATAACAGCGCCAGTTCCATTCAAGGGATCCGCTGCTATGGAAGGGGCTGCGACCCCAAGGACGGCGGCTGAGACAAGAGCCGAGCCAGCGCCAATCAAGAGAGGGAAGTGCCTGACTCCATGCTGTACCGCTATCGCTCTCATCTCGCCTAATTCTGGACTTCCCATTCCGCTCGGCACAGAATGCCGCAGATGAGGCGCTCCCCTCGCCGTCCTGGTGAGCACGCTGCACTGGCCTCAGGCGACACTCGACGCCGACCTTCGTCAAGAGCGTGATGGACTCGAATGGACGAACCACGAACCCAACGGATGAGCCGGACCAGTTCGCCTGGGGGCTTTCAAATGGGATCGCCGTTCTCGCAATCTCAGGGGTCTTCTGGCTTAGTCTCGCTGCCTGGGCGGCCGGCTTCGGCGCTTTAGTGGTCGCGTTGCCACCCATCCTCATCGTCGGCGGGATCCTCATCAAGTGCAGCGTGCAGCTTCGTCGTCGCTTCCCAAAGTTCTCCCCCAGGAGTCTCCGGGCCGCGCCCAAGGGCAGCCTAACCCGAAGGCTCACCATCGGCATCTACGCTGTTACGACAGCGCAGTCGGTGAGCATCATTTGGATTGGCGTGATCTGCTCCGCGCTCAATCGCACCGACCTTATCTGGCCACTAATCGGGTTGGTCATCAGCCTCCACTTCCTGCCTCTCGGCTGGCTGTTTGGCGTGCGTCCCTATTACCTGCTCGCTGTCGTCGGGACCATAATCACAGTAGTCTCGATCCTGAGCTTCACGGACGGTTTTAGGCTCGTGGCGGTCGGCCTTGGGCTGGGCGTCCTCACGGTTGCCAGCGCTGTCTATCTCGTTGCAAATGGCGAGTCTCAGATCTGGTCAGGTGCGCTCCGAACTTCATGAGATCGACATCAGACTCGGATTCGGGCTGACCGCAGCCTCTCCACCTCGCTCGTCGGCACGACTACCGTCCACCCCGCCATCAACGACCGCATCCGTCCACCAGCGATCATCCGCTCGACCTCAGCCCTGCTGATGTCCAGCCGCGCCGCGACCTCGCCGATGGTGAGCACGAGGATCGACTCGTCCTCACCAGCCCTCAGACCGCGCTTTGTCGACTTCCTGAGCTGAAGAGCGCAATGCCCAGCATCACGACCCAAAGCAGGAAGACATAGCTGAGCACGCGCTCCTGCAGTCCTACGTGCGGGGTGGCCTGCATGAACCCCACGATGGTGAGCACAGCGAATATCAGAAGGATCGCGATTGATAGGAAGCGAAACCAATTCTGAAAAGCAGCGGCTCCGGACACAATCGCCAGCACCAGACAGACGACCGCCGCAGCGCCAAGAACTACGGTCAGGGTAAACCTGCTTGGAGTCACACCGAGGCGGGTCGGGAAGAACGCCGCCACAGAGCCAAGTAGACCATTGCCGAACAGCAGACCTCCCGTGACGCGCATGGCCGCGTTTTGATAAGCGAGTTCCCAGACGCCAACTCCGACTGCCATGACACACACGTTGGAAGCGATGACGAGCGGGACGACGATGGATCGCATCGGAGCGCCCTCGGCGCTCAACTGGCTTATCGATTGAAAGACGAAGCTATAGCCCTTGGTCAGGCTACCCACAACGAGGTCGGTGCCAATGAAGAGCATCGCACCGAGAACCGCGCTGATGAGGAGGAGTGTCGGCACTATCTTGGTGGTACGTGCAGTCGTAACCACTTCTCCACCTCGCTCGTCGGCGCCATCGTCGTCCACCCGGCCACCACCGACTTCACCGTCCCCCGCTTGACCATCGCCTCCATCTCGCCCGTGCTGATCCCGAGCCTCGTCGCCGCCGCTCTCAACGTGAGGACGCCGACCGCTTCGCTCTTCGGCTGAGTCGGCTCCGGCGGTTTCGTGATCGGGACGTACGCGGCACCCATCTGAGGCCCATCCCGCCGCGCCGCATCGCCGAGCGCCTGGGCCACGACGGCACGGGCTTGCTCGACCTTGTCATGCTGACCGGATCGGCTGCGCGTCATTCTGGCCCTGCCGTGCGTCCGACGCGATGGCCCGGACGTAAGTGTCTCGTCGCGACGTAGAACGCAGTCGCCCCGATGAGGCCGATGGCGAGACTGATCGCGATGGCGGTCAAATCGCGTGGCCGTGTGTATTGATCATCCACGATGCAAAGCAGGATGCTCCCGTCAGGCGCTTGGCATGCAGGTGGCCATACGCGAAATACGACCTGCCAAACCACTAGGTAGAGAAGGGGCGTCGCCATAAGCGCAAGTATTCCGATCTGCGCCACATCGCCGAGCGCCTGGGCAACCACGGCACGGGCTTGCTCGACCTTGTGGGGCTGACCGGAACGGATGACGCTCAGGCCAGCTGTCCGCCAGCGATCATCGCGTTCTTGTGGCTTTGGCGCTGGGTGAGTTGCCGAATGATCATGATCGCGAGCACCCCCGCGCAGATTGTAGAGTTGACCCCTACCGTTGACCCGTACCGGGGTGCATTTCGGTGCGTTTCGGTGCGGGTCAGTGCGCGGTGCTGAATACGATTACCCTGTTTTTGATCTCGGCTGGACGGGTTCGATTCCTGTCGCCGGCTCGCGGTGTGCTGAACCGGCTGAAGCACAACCAAAGAGCGTCGGCTGAGGCTTGACACGACCTTTTCCCTCAGCCGGAATAGACGGCGGCCGCCAACCGATTCCGAAACCAACGACAATCGAATGGTGGAGGCGCCCATGAACGCTGACGAGAGGTCACGGCTCGTCGCCAGGTACAAGGACGGTCATCGGGTCGTCACGGACGCGCTGAAGGGCGCGACCGACGAGGAGCTCGACCGCACCGCCGACGGCGACTGGACTCCCCGCCAGATCGCCCACCATCTCGCCGACAGCGAGATGATGTCGGCGATCAGGATCCGCCGGCTGCTCACGGAGGCCGAACCGGTTATCCACGGCTACGACGAGAAGGCGTTTGCGATGCGGCTGACCGGCGACCGGCCGATCGAACCTTCCCTCGAAGCCATGCGCTGGGCGCGCGAAACCAGCGCCCAGCTGCTCGAGCGCATGACCGAAGACGACTGGCGACGCGCCGGCACGCACACCGAGAGCGGCCCCTACTCGACCGAGGACTGGTTGCGGACCTACGCCGCGCACGCCCACGACCACGCCGACCAGATCAAACGCGCGCGGGGCAGGTCGTAGGCGTGGCGGCCGCCCGCGACCTGATGACGGACGCCCTGGCGCGCGCCGCGGCGGCGCGCGAGGCCGACCTGGCCGACCTGCTCGAAGAGCTGCGGATCCCGTCCGTGAGCACCCTGCCAGAACGTCGTGACGACTGCCTGCGCAACGCGCAGTGGTTGAGTGAGCGGTTCGAGCGCCTCGGGATGAAGACGGAGATCGTCGAGGTCATCGAAGGCAGGCTGCCCGTGGTCGTGGCTGACTGGAACGGCCGGCCTGGCCTGCCCCACCTCACCATCTACGGCCACTACGACGTCCAGCCGCCCGACCCCCTAGACGAGTGGAAATCGCCACCGTTCGAGCCCACCATCCGCGACGGCCACATTTACGCCCGCGGCGCGGCGGATAACAAGGGCAACCACATGGCGACCGTGAAGGCGGTCGAGCACCTCTTCGCCGCCGGCGGGCTTCCCCTCAACCTTCGTTTCATCCTCGAGGGCGAGGAGGAGATCACGGGCGAGGCGCTTCCGAGCTACATCCGGGCCAACCGCGCGAAGCTCAAGACGGACGCCGTCCTCATCTGGGACAGCGGGCTCGACGAGGACGAAAACCCCACCATCGCCACGGCGCTCCGGGGCCTCCTGTACGTCGAGCTGCACGCCAGTGGCGCGGCGGTCGACCTTCACTCGGGATCGTTCGGCGGAGTCGCCCCCAACCCGATCAACACCCTGGCTCGCATCGTCGGGGAGCTGAAAGACCGCAACGGACACGTCACGATCCCCGGTTTTTACGATGCGGTGGCTTCCCCTTCACCAGAGGAGCTGGCGGACTGGAGGATCAAAGACGCGCGCTACGCCGACGCTGTCAAGCGTCTGTCGGGCGCGCGGGCGCTGGAGGGCGAGCCCGAGTTCCTGGCCCTGGAGCGGACTGGCAGCCGGCCGACGCTCGACGCCAACGGCATCGTCGGCGGCTTCACAGGGGAAGGCAAGAAGACGGTCATCCCGGCCCGCGCGTCGGCCAAGATCAGCATGAGGCTGGTTCCCGACCAGGACTGGAGGACCATCCTTTCGGCTCTGGAGAAGCAGGTGCAGGAGCTGAGGACGCCTGGCGTGGAGGTCAGGCTCGAGGTGCTCGGCGCCGCCCCGCCCGTCTTGTGCGGAATCGACCACGCGCCCGCCCGCGCCCTGCGGGCAGCCTACAAAGAGGCTTTCGGCAAGGACACCGCCCTCATCCGCGTCGGCGGTTCGATCCCCGTGTCGGTCGACTTCCAGGAGGCGCTCGGCGCGCCCATGGTGATCAGCGGCGTGGCGCAGTCCGATTCCGCGGTTCACTCACCCAACGAGCATTTCGTGGTCGACAACTATTACCGGGGGATCGAAGCCGTGATCCGCTTCATCTGCGGGTTGGCCCGGGAGACTGGCATCTAAGCTTCTCGCTTCACCTTGTCCTGAAGCTCGCGGACTCGAGCTTCCCAGTAATCGCGGCGCCGGCGGAAGCGCTCGGCCCGCACGACGACGACCGGGAGGTTGGTCCGTTCCACGTCGCGGCGTGCTTCCGCCCGCCACCCATGAGCTGCCGGATTCGATCCAGGACAGCCTCCTCCATGACCGGGATCCGGGCGTAGATCTGGCTCCAGTGCAGGGCCTGGCCCAGGTTGGCTTCCTCGAGCCGCCCTCCTCGCCCATGCCCTACTCATGGCGACCAGGCCATAGAAGGTCAGCAACTCCCTGATGGAGGGGTATTGCATTGGACCTCTGTGATTTGGTTTTCTTAGTGTGGCAATCAGATGGCGATCACAACCAAGAGACGGGCCCCCGCGAAAGCGCGGATCGGGCGGCCGATGCCAGGGGAGAACATCAAGACCACCCACTGGGAGGACGCGCGGCACTGGATGAGCATTTACGCGGACCTTCTCGAGTTCAAGCGAGGGATTCTCGACCGCGTACGGCGCGACATCGCCAAGCTGCCTGCCCCGGCGCAACGGGCCGCGTCCGAGGACCTGCAGATCATCGGCGACCAGATGAGGGGCTACGAGGCGCGAATGGACCTGTGGAACCGCAGGGTCTGGGAACTGCAGGGCCTGTGGCTGGACCCGGCCGGCCGCGCTGTGCGACACCGGGGCCGCGAAACGAGCCTTACCAAGCGCGAGTTCCAGCTCCTCCAGTTCCTGCTCGGCCACCCGCACAGGTACTTCACAACCGGCCAGATCCTTTCGATGGCCTGGTCCGACCCGGCGCTGTTTCCAGAGGAGGTTCGCAACTATGTTCAGAGGATTCGCAAGATCCTCTTGGACCTCGATGTCCCGGTCGACCTGGTCAACAAGCCCCGCCGCGGATACTCGTTGGTTTTCCGCGACTGACCGCGATCGGCTCGACTCGCCGGCGGCCTTCGGACGGCAAAGCCACTAACCCTTCCGACCGCGATTCCCGACCTCCGTGGGCGAGCCGCGGTCGCCGACGTGAGCCGAAAGCCACGAGCTCAGCTCTACGCCGTCGCGCCACGCGTCGGCTACACGGTCACGCGCTTTGGCCGTGGCGATCCAGGGCTCGATCTTCCAACGACGCCAGTAGATCAACCGCTTATGCCGCAAGAGCTCCGCTCGCGGATGGTCCTTTGCATACGGCGGTGGCACCCGTTTGAGGTCCTGGCCGCCGATCTCGTAACCCTTCGTGCGCAGCGCGCCGACAATGCGTTCGAGCGCGACCCCCGATTTCGCGGCCGCCACCGCCTCGCGGAAGCGCGCAAGCTCGGGCACGTCCAGCATGTACCTCCCTCCGGCTGCGACAAGGCTCGAGGCATCGAGCGAGACGTAGCCGCCCGAACGCGCGTCTGCGTAGATGTTGGTCTTGTAGGGAGATTTGTCGGCAGCGAAGCGGATGTCGCGATTGGGCCGCGAGAGCCGCGCGGGGCCGAACTCAGGCTCGAGTTCGGCGAGCAGGGCGACCATCGGCGCCTTCACGACCTCTTCGTATTGGCGGCGGTGAGCATCGAAATACGCCTTGGTGTTGCTGACCTGGAGGCCCAGGAAGAATCCCTGGAAATCACCACGCCATCCGCCGAACTTTCCCGTCACGCCATCCAGCCTATCGCGTGGCGGGCGCGTCGAAAGAGCGCTCCCCATACAGCTCGAGCTCAGATTCCCGACCAGGCCTCCCGCGAGGGCGCAGGCAACCGGGCCCACCAGAGGCATGCCGCATTCGAAAGCTGTGAAAAGGAGGCTGAACCCCAGCCGTTGAACGCAGGCGGGGCAGCTCGGTCTTGACCAGCCCTCGAATCATCGGCCTGTTCAGCGGGTTCGTGGGCAGATACAACGCCCCGGCGGCCCCACCTAGGACGAGAAACCGGGAGCCGCGAAATGTCACGGCTCCCGGTTCGGAGAGGGGTGTGACGGGCTAGCTGTTGCGACCTGATTTGTCGCCGGCAAATTTATCGCCGGCAGACTTATCGCCGGCAGACTTATCGCCGCCTGATTTGTGGCCGGCTGATTTGTCGTCAGTTGATCTGTCGCGAGCAGAGGTGTCTTCACCCCTCGAGCCGCCGGAGCCGGCACAGTCAGCCTTCGTGTCCTTCGAGTGCGCGTTGCACCCCGTGGGCGGTGGCGGCGGTGGAGGTGGTGTCGAGGTCCCGACCGTCGCCGAGACATCGAGCGTCAAATTGAGGGGATCGGTGAGGAAGGTTTCAGTGGCGCCGACCGCTACAGTCGCTCCGACTCGGTAGCCGATCACGTCCGTCCCGGCTCCGGGCTGCTGAATGCACTCGGCCCTACCCTGGACTCGGAGACCGAGGACGTCCATCGGTTGAACAGAGATCGGGACCGCCAGCGTGAAGGTGTTCAGCGAGTTGGGGGTGAGAGTAACGAGCGGGCTCTCTCCCACCAGCGTGAAGGTGCCGGCAGTCGCAGTCGGCCGCCATACGAGCAGAGCCACCGTACCTGTGTCTCCGCCGGCGAGCGTGCTCCAGCCGGTGATCAGGTTGGCGCCGGTAGGAACCGCGAAGCTGGTCCCGGCGGAGGTCGACAGCTGGACAGTGTCCATTCCAGCCGAGCACGCCATGTTGCCGGTCGCCGAACCAATGACGGTCGCGGCGGCGGCAGGGATCGACGTGATGGGTACCAGCGAGACGCCAACCGCAAAAGCGAGCATGGCGGCTCGGGCAAAGGGACGGAAGATAACGGTTCGGATCGCGTCCATAACGGCATTCCTCCGAGGCACCGCCCATATATGAACAACGAATGGATTGGCGGGCCTTGAACGCTCAATCGATCTCGGCCTCAGAACCTTGCGCTTCTGGTTCGAGTGGCCGATCAGCTAAGCGCACGAAGTTGGCAGACCGGGCCTCGCGGTCCCGAAGTCTGCGTGGCTTCGTCCGCCGAGCCGTTTCGAGGGTTTTGAGATCGATTCGCGGTATCGAGCATGTCGCTCGCCACAAACATGGGACCACCTGACGCGGTTTTTGCCAAGAACTAGGGACCACCTCGAGGGCAGTTAGCCAAGAACTAGGGACCACCCCTCGACCGGAGCATCAGCCCCGCACTGTTCCTGCATCACACGCAGGAGGTGCACATGTTCCGGGAGGTCCACATGGCGGAGGTTCGAGAGGTGCTGCGGCTCTGGCAGATGGGCCGCGGCCTCCGAGAGATCGAGCGGCTGCTCGACGTCGACCGCAAGACCGTCCGCCGCTACGTCGGGGTGGCCACGAAGGCGGGCCTGACGCGTGGTCCGGGCGGCGTGAGCGAAGAGGTTGTGGGTGCAGTGGTCGCGCAGCTGCGGCCGGGGCGAGGGGTGTGGCACGGCGAGAGCTGGGCAGAGCTGGAGAGCCAGAGGGCCTTCATCAAAGAGAAGCTCGACGGCAGGCTGCGGCTGACCAAGATTGAGACGCTTCTACGCCGCCGCGGCGTGGTGGTGCCATACCGGACGCTGAATCGGTTCTGTATCGCTGAGCTGGGCTTCGGCAATCGCGGGTCGACCGTTCCGGTCGCCGACGGCGAGCCCGGGCACGAGCTGCAGGTCGACTTCGGCCGGCTCGGACTGGTCGGGCTCCGCTCACCGCGGCGCATTGCCAAGGGCCTCATCTTCACGGCCTGCCTCAGCCGCCACCTGTTCTGTTGGCCGACCTTCGGCGAGTCGTTGGAGGAGGTCATCGAAGGATTCGAGGAGGCGTGGGTCTTCTTTAATGGTGTCTTCCGCGTCGTCATCGTCGACAACCTCAAGGCAGTCGTGGAGAAGGCGGACCCGACGCAGCCGCTCATCAACCCGGCGTTCCTCGAGTATGCGCAAGCGCGTGGCTTCGTGATTGACCCCTGCCGGGTGAGGAGCCCGAAGGACAAACCTCGCGTCGAGCGCGTCGTGCCCTTTTGTCGTGAGAGCGGTTTTGCCGGCGAGGACTTTGGCGACATCGATGCCTCGCGCATCGGCATGCGCCGGTGGTGTCTCGATGACGCCGGGATGCGCGTGCACGGCACCACCCAACGGCGGCCGCTCGAACACTTCCGCGATGTCGAGCAACCAGTCCTGTTGCCGGCGCCGACCTCGCGCTACGAGGTTCCGCTCTACGCCGACGCGACCGTCGGTCGCGACCATCACATCTCGGTCGCCAAGGCGCTCTACTCGGTGCCCGGCAACCACATCCGCGAGAAGGTCAAGGTCCGCGCCGACCGTCTGCTGGTGAAGATCTTCCACCGCGGTCAGCTCATCCGCGAGCATCCACGCCAGGCTCCCGGCGGTCGTTCAACCTGTCGCGAGGACCTACCTCAAGAGAAGACCGCCTATGCCATGCGCGACGTCAACTACCTGCGGCGAGTCGCCGCCGGTCACGGCGAACACATCGGCATCTACGCCGACCGCCTTCTGAATAGCCCGCTTCCCTGGACTCGAATGCGCCAGGTGTACCGGCTTCTCGGCCTGGTCAAACGCTGGGGTCCCGAACGCGTCGAGCAGGCCTGCGGTCGCTGCCTGGAGCTCGACGTCGTTGATGTCAACCGCGTCGTCCGCATCGTCGAGCGAGCCATGGAACGTGAACGCCAGGCGGCGGGCATTGAGTGGGCGCCGGTGGTGCAGCTTCGCTTCGCCCGTCACCCCGATGAATTCAGCGTCATAAAGGAGGTCGACCCCAATGCCTGAGACCATCTCGCCGGAACTGCGTCAGGTGCTCCGCCGTCTCCATCTCTCGCCCATCCTGGAAACCCTGCCGGAGCGGCTGCAGCTGGCCCGCCAGCAGAAGATGCCCTACCAGGACTTCATCGAGCTCGTCATGGCCGACGAGGCCGCCCGCCGTGACCGCGTCGGCAGCGATCTTCGCGCCCGCACTGCTCGCCTCGACATGTCGATGCGACTGGAGGCCTGGGACGAATCGACCAACGTCGTCTTCGACCGTCAGCTCTGGAACGAGCTGTGCAGCTTGCGCTTCATGGAACAGAGCGCCGGCGTCCTCATCCTCGGCCCGGTCGGGGTGGGCAAGACCATGCTCGCCAACAGCCTCGGACACATCGCCACGCGTCGCCGCCACTCCGTCTTCTGCGGACGCGCTGACCAGATCTTCAAGCGACTCAAAGCTTCTCGCCTCGATGGCACCTACGAGCAGGAGCTGCGCCGATTGCTCCGCGTCGACCTGCTCATCCTCGACGACGTTTGCCTTCAAGCCATGGACGCCATCGAGACCCACGACCTCTACGAAATCGTGGTCGAGCGCTATCGCCGCGCCTCGATGGTCTTCACATCCAACCGCGAGCCCAAGGAGTGGCTGAGCGTGATGGCCGACCCCATGCTCGCTCAGAGCGCGGTCGACCGCATCGTCAACTCCGCCTTCGAGCTCGTCCTCGAGGGCGAGTCCTACCGACCCCGACAGAAGCCGCAGAGGGCGCAGTCATGACCAAGACCGCTCTCGACCCCATGCGTGACGTTTCGCGTGACGACCCATTTGCCCCACAAGACCGCCGCTGCCCCATCTGCGATGTTCTGTTCACGTCGCAGCGCGCTCGCTACTGCTCGGGCGCATGTCGCATGAAAGCACTGCGCCGCCGTCGATACTTCGAAGCCCAGCCGCCGGTCAACCCGGCGCCGGTCGGTCAGCCCGAATGGCAGCCCGTCTACGAATGCCCCGACTGCGGCCGCCGCATGCTCGGCGCCCATCGCTGCCCCGACTGCAACCACTTCGGACGCCGGCTCGGACTCGGTGGCCTCTGCCCGCATTGCGACCAACCGGTCGTCCTCACCGACCTCGTCGCCCGGGCCGCCGACGCATGAAACGAGACCGACCTCTTGACCGCGGACCGCCCTTACGCGACCATCCTTGATGTTCCGCTCCGGGTCGAGGGGTGGTCCCTAGTTATTGGCAAGGGGTGGTCCCATCCTCTTGGCAAGCGACACGATTTAGACGACTGACTTACCGTCCTGGCCCGTACGACCTCATGATTGAAGCCCTCTGAGCACCGGTCAGTTCTATGGGTGCGGAGGTGCAAGTGACCGGGATTTGCGACGGCCCTAGCCCGTCACCTTCAGCTGCGGGTAGGCATCACGAAGAACGAGTACGCCGCTATCACGCACCCACAGGCAGAGATAGCCGCGCCCAAATCGGTAAAGACAGTGTTCCCGACATCCGAGAGCAAGAAGTAAGCGCGATATTCGACCCTAAAATCACAGCCACGCCGGCGAATATGAGTGCATTGGTGCTCGTTCCAATCCTGGTCGTCCTAGCCGGACAGCTCCTCCGCCGCAGGGACCTCTAGAAGAGGCCGCGGCCGGCCCCGCCCGAGCCTGGTTTCGTGGAGACTAACGGCCTTGGAATTGTGAACCCGGGTGTCTCACGGTCCTGGAACCGGCGGGGTGACGTGTCCTTCAGTATCCCCGCGGGTCCTCCAGTGTCCTCCCGTACTTGATTGGCGCCTCGGTCGTGACCTTGCGTTTCCTCCCGATCCTCCTGGTTCCGGATTTGCGTGACACGGCTGTGACCTCCGCGGTGGTCAGTGCCATCGCTAAAGGCGCTGATTTCTGGGTCAGGCAGGCTGGAGGTCCCCCGACTGGTCGACGATGGAGCCCGGCCGAGTACCGAGAATGGATTCCATGGAAACCATAACCCTCAACAGGGGCGTCGAGATGTCCGCACTCGGCTTCGGCGTGTTCCAGACGCCGCCGGATGAGACGCGCGATGCAGTCCGAACGGCACTCGCCTCGGGCTATCGCCTCTTCGACACCGCCGCGGCGTACGGCAACGAACGCCAGGTCGGTGAGGCAATGCATGACTCACACCTGAGCCGGTCGGAAGTCTTCCTGGAAACGAAGATCTGGATCAGTGACTACGGCTACGACAAAACTCTGCACGGCTTCGAGAAAAGCGCCCGCAAGCTTGGAGTGGACCAGATTGATCTGCTGCTCCTCCACCAGGCGGTGCCGTCGGGGTTCGACCGAACCTTGGAGGCCTACCGCGCCCTGGAGACTCTGCTCGCTGACGGCAAGGTCCGCGCGATCGGGGTCAGCAACTTCATGGTCGAGCACCTGACGACGCTCCTCGCTCGTTGCACGGTTGTCCCGGCGGTCAATCAAATCGAGTTCCATCCGTACTTCGCGCAGCGGGAGGTGCAGGAATTTGGGCACGCACACGGAATCCTCACGCAGGCATGGTCACCGATCGGCGGCATCACGTTCTACCGCGACGGGAGTCATGGCAGCACCCTCGACGACCCAGTCATCGGGGCGATCGCTCAGGCCCATGGCAAGAGCCCGGCGCAGGTGATGCTGCGCTGGGGTCTGCAGGAGGGACGGTCGGTGATTCCGAAGTCCACTAAGCCTTTCCGCATCGCGGAGAACATCAACGTGTTCGATTTCGAACTGTCGGCCGACGAGATCACCGCGATCGACCGCCTGGACACCGGCCGTCGCGGGGGCCCTGAACCGGAGGCCGTCACCCTTGAGGCGTTTGGTCGGGACATCCCGGAGGCTTGAAAGCCAAGCCTCGGTCACCGTCTAAAGTTCGTTGGGCTGTCAGGTGTTACCCGGAGAACGCAACCGTCAGGAAGCGTCGCCAATCGCACGAGGGGAGAATGAAGAACGCTCGTGACTGACATCTATCGACCAGATCAGTGGCATGACTACTTCATCACCGTCGGCGGGGCATCTGCGGCTTTGACCGGCCTGGTGTTCGTGGCGATGTCGCTCAATCCCGGCGTGATTGCACAGGATCAAACGCACCGCCGCCGAGCCGTGGGGACGCTCGCAGGGTTCACCGCCATCTTCGTCATCTGCGCTCTCGGCGTGATGGGCGGTCAGGATCATCGAGCGATAGGACTCGAGTGGCTCACCGTCTCGGCCGTGGCCACGGTCGTCTACGTCTACGGCTACATCCAGGCCATTCGCTTCGGTGGGAGCTCGTCGGGCTACGACCTTATCGGCTTGTCGGTGGCACGGCGCTTCACGTCATGGAAATCGTGGGCGCTACCCTGCTGCTCAGCGGCTACGTCGCCGGCCTGTATCTGGCAGCGATTTCGATGATCGGCGTGCTTGCCTTCATGATCTCAGGCGCCTGGCTACTGATCATGGGTGTATCCGAACATCGGCCGAAAGGCGCGAAGGACGAGGGCCGGGATGCATCGTGATGGCTCCCTCACGTTCGGCTTTGGGCCTCGAGACTCTCAGATCCAGTAACTCAGGTCCTAACCGTTGCGTATTCAATTGACGCTGTAGGCGATCGTTGCATCAGTGCAGATGAGATGGTGACTCTGGTTTTCAGTGAACCGTCTTCGACGGGGTTCGTCACGAAATCTGTGACCTCCCTGTGCCCCACGCTTCCTGGACATGAATCGCTCTGGGTTTAGTAGAGACACACGACCTTGGAATTCTGACGGGGTGCCTCACGGTCCCGACCTGGTCGCCCTCTCGCCCCCAGCTCCCGTCCAAGGAGGCGAAAACCGTCCACTCCCAGCTACACCTCGCAGGGCCGGCAGGGCGTCGGGTTTAGGGCAGGTCACACTGGGGCACCGCCGAACTCGAACAGGTTGCCATCGGGGTCGCGGTACGCGGCCTTGCGGACGCCATTTGAGAGGGTTTCCCGCTGCGCGGGGGTAAGGCCACGCTCTGCGATCCGCGCGACGAGCGCGTCAAGGTCGTCCACAAAGACGAGGTGCCTCGTGTGCCCAGCGTGCTCGGGCCGCTGCTCGATGAAGACGTACCGGTGCTCGGCG
>JBAUTF010000133.1:0-14289 GCA_049582065.1 Candidatus Dormiibacterota bacterium
GTCTGGTCACCGGTGGGGACCTGCGGCGTCCCGGGCACCGTCGGAAGAGCTGCCGCGGCAGCCGCGTCGATAGTGCCGGCGGTGGTCATCGCCGCCATGCGGACGGGTCGAGCCCCGCCCTTGAGCCAGAGGTTCTGGCCCTCGTCGGAGTACAGGTACTCCTCCCACAGGCGCGCGGCAGCCGGGTGGGGAGCCGCCTTGTTGACCGCCTGGCTGTAGTACCCGCCGATGATGGCGTTCGACGGGACGAAGATCTTCCAGGTCGATACGTCCGCGCCGTGTGATTTGGACAGGTAATCCCACTCGAAGAGTACGGGGGTCTGGCCTGCCTTCACCGTGGCCGCGGTGCCGACGACCGGCACGTAGTTGCCGGCCTGCTTGAGCTGGTGGAAGAATGCGACGCCCTTGCTGACGTCGTCGAGCGAGCCGCCGTTGGCGACGGCCGCCATGATCACGCCGTTGAGTCCCTGGTTGGACTTGGTCGGGTCACCGGCCAGGGCAACCCTGCCCTTGAATCCGGAGCCGAGCAGGTCCTGCACCGAGGTGATGGTCCCCCCGGGCACCTTGGTCGAGTCGTAGCCGATGCCCATGTAGCCGCCGTAGTCGTTGAACCACAGTCCTGTGGGCTCCTTGGCGCCAGCGGGGATGTCGTTCCAGGTCGCGACCTGGTACGGGGCGAACTTCGCCGTGTTGGCGAGCGCCACCGCCTGGCCGACGTCGACCACGTCCGGTGCGTTCGGGGTGCCGTCGAAGGCGTCGACCTCCTGCTGGCTGCTTCCGTTCGGGTTGGCCGAGTTGACCGTGATCCCGTACTTGGCGGTGAAGCCCGAGATGATTGCGCCGTAGTTGGCCCAGTCGGGTGGCAGCGCAATCACGTTGAGCTGGCCCTCGCTCTTGGCCGCCGCGACCAGGGCACTCATGCCGCCACAGGCGGAAGCGGAGGTCGCCGTCTTGGCGGTCGATTCGCTGCACGAGGCCGATCCCCCGCCGGAGGAGCTGCCGCACGCCGCGACGAGTACAAAAGCCACCACGGCAAGGCCGAGCTGGCGCATCAGACTACCCAACTTCATGCTTCCTTCCCCTTCTAGACACGGCCGGGCGCCCGGCAGGCAACCCCATCGGCAGCGCCAATGATGACCCCACCCGCGGCGACGTTGCAAGGACGGAGTCAGGCGGGGCCGTTGATTTCAGTAATGCTCCGGTTAAAGGCATCCGACCTTCCGAGCTCAGGCCGCCGGCCCCGGAACCCCAGCCGGCGGGACAGGTCGGCCGCCGCGTCCTGGGTCATCCGGAGCAGCTCCGGCCGGCCATCCTGGCGCAGCCTGTGGGATGGACCGGACACATCGAGAGCCGCCACGACCTCACCCTCGGCGCCGAAGACCGGGGCGGCGATGGCATCGAGGCCGAGCTCCAGCTCCTCGAAGGTCCGGGCCACGCCCGCCTCTCGCGCGGACTCCAGCTGCCGCTCCAGCTCCGCGCGGTCGGTGATGGTGTGCGCCGTCGAGCGCTCCAGCGGGTGGGCGAGCAGCCGCTGCCGAACCGCCTGCGGAGCGAAGGCGAGGATCACCTTGCCGCTGGCCGTGCAGTGGACGGGCGTACGGCGCCCCAGCCAGTTCACGCTGACCATCGAGGTGGAGGCCGTGGCCTGCTCGATGGGCACGATCACGTCGCCGGCGAGCACGTCGAGGGTGACGGTCTCGCCCAGGGCGCCGGCGAGGCTCTCGCACACGGGCCGCGCGACGTAGCGCAGGTCGAACTCGCCGGTCACGACGCTGGCGAGCTGGGGCAGGCGCCGGCCGAGCCGGTATTTGGCCGTCCGCTGGTCGCGCTCGACCAGGCCGTGGCGCTCGAGGGTGCCCAGCAGCCGCAGCGCGGTCGAGCGGTGCACGCGTAGCTCGCGCGCCACCTCGGCGCCCGTCTGCCAGCCGCCCTGGGCCAAAAGGTCGAGGATGGCGATCGCGCGCTCTACCGAGCGGACTCCGACATCTCGCGGCCCCTCGTTGCTCATAGCGCAACATTACCTTGCGGAGTTGTTTCTCGGCGGCTAAAATGTTGGGCTCTGAGCATCTGTTGAGCCGTGCGCAACAGAACTGGAGGCTTGATGAGCCGAGAAGACGAGATCCGAGCCGGACTGTTCGACCACACCCTGAACGGCCACGCGCCGGAGGTGAAGGCCCTCACTGAGGAGGGGCTGGCGCTCGGGATGAATCCGATGGACATCCTCTTCAAGGCCCTCATCCCCTCGCTTGAGGAGGTCGGGCGCCGGTTCGAGAAGGGCGACTTCTTCGTCCCTGAGATGCTCATCGCCGCCCGCGCGATGCAGGGCGCGTTGACCATCCTGAGGCCGCTGATCGCCGAGACCGGCGCTCAGCCGGTCGGTCGCTACGTGATCGGCACGGTCAAGGGCGACATCCACGACATCGGCAAGAACCTGTGCGTGATCATGCTCGAGGGCGCCGGCTTCGAGGTCTTCGACCTCGGCGTGAACACGCCGCCGGAGAAGTTCGTCGCGGCGGTCGAGGAGCACAAGCCCGACGTCGTCGGCTTCTCGGCCTTCCTCACCACCACGATGCCGATGTTCAAGGTCAACATCGAAGCGCTCACCAAGGCGGGGCTGCGCGACAAGGTCCACATCGCCGTCGGCGGCGCGCCGGTGACCGAGGAATACGCCAAGCATGTCGGCGCCGACAGCTACGCGCCCGATGCCTCGATGGCAACGCGCATGGCCAAGGAGCTCGTCGGCGATCGAAGCGAGGGCTCGCGCGGCACTCAGGCGCTCGAGAAGGCAGTGATGCTGATCGACGAGACCCTCAAGAAGGGTTGAGAATGCCCCGCCCCCGAAGGTCAGAGCACGCCTGATGGAGACGCGCCTCAGCTCGCGAGGCCGCGAGGTCGTGGTCTCGGGCGACCGGCCGTTCGTGATCATCGGCGAGCGCATCAATCCCACCGGACGCAAGGTCCTCGCCGCCGAGATGAAGAACGGAGTGATGGACCGCGTACGCGCGGACGCCATCGCGCAGGCGGCGGCGGGCGCCCACATGCTCGACGTCAACGCGGGCATCCCAGCCCTGGACGAGGCGGCACTCCTCGTGGCCGCGATCAAGGCGGTGACGGAGGCCTGCGACCTCCCGATCTGCATCGACTCCTCGATCATCGAAGCCCTGGAGGCGGGGCTCGCCGCCTACGAGGGCAAGGCGCTCGTCAACTCCGTCACCGCCGAAGAGGAGCGGATGGAGCGCATCCTGCCCCTGGTCAAGAAGTACGGAGCCGCGGTGATCGGGATGGCCAACGACGAGACGGGCATCTCGATGGTCCCTGAGGAGCGCCTCGCGCTGGCACGGCGGATCATCCAGCGCGCCGCGGACTACGGAATCCCGCAAGAGGACGTCATCATCGACCCGATCGCGATGACCGTGGCCGCCGACCCGACCTGCGGTGTCATCACGCTCGAGACCATGAGGCTGATCCGCGACCGGCTGGGCAACAACATGACGTGCGGAGCATCCAACGTCTCTTTCGGGCTGCCCGACCGGGCGACGGTGAACGCGGCGTTCCTGCCCCTGGCGATGAACGCCGGGCTGACCTGCGCGATCACCAACCCGCTCGTGCCCGAGGTGCGCCGTGCGGTCCTGGCCGGCGACCTTCTGCTGGGCCACGACGAGTACGCCATGAACTGGATCGCGAGCTATCGCGCGGAGCTGGCAGGCGCCGGGCGCGCGCAGGGCGCATAGATGAAGCGGGGTTCCCGCGAGCTCGCGGCGAAGCCTCCGGGCTCGTGGGGTGATTCATGATCCAGCGGAAGCTCGAGGTGCGGTACCTCCCGTTCGAGCGGACCACGCGGGTCCCACCCGGCACGACGCTCTTCAGCGCGGCCCACTGGATCGGCCTGCCCATCGATTCCACCTGCGGCGGGCGGGGCACCTGCGGCAAGTGCAAGGTGCGGGTGATCCAGGGCTGCCCGGATCCCGAAACGGCCGACCACCGGCAGCTCCGCCCCGTTGAGATCGCCGACGGCTGGCGGCTTTCGTGCCAGGCGCGCATCTATGAGGACATGACGTGCGAGGTGCCCCAGCTGCTGCGCGTGCCGAAAGCGGCAACGATGGGGCTGGGCCGGCTCGTCATCCTCGACCCCAACATCCGCAAGGTCTATCTCGAGCTCGCGGAGCCGACGCTTCGCGACCAGCGCAGCGACGTCGCGCGGCTGAGGGACGCGCTCACCGTCGAGGGGCACGACATGGTCGCGGATGTCGCGGTGCTGCGCACCATTCCCCGGGTGTTTCGAGAGGCCGAGTTCCGGGTCACCGCGGTGCTGGCCGGAGAGCACCTGGTGGCGGTGGAGGCGGGGGACACGACCGGCGACTGCTACGGCGTGGCGTTCGACGTGGGCACGACGACGCTCGTCGGAACCCTGATGAACCTCCGCACCGGCATGGCGGCGTCCGTGCTCTCCACCCTCAACGGCCAGGCGCCCTTCGGGGCCGACGTCATCTCGCGGATCAGCCACGGCATGAACGGACCGGAGTCGGTCCTCGAGCTGCAGACCGCGGTCGTGGGCACCATGAACTCGATCCTCGCCGAGCTGTACCGCGAGGCAGGTATCTCGGCGGACCGCACTTACGAAGCCGTCGTCGTCGGCAACGCGACCATGCTCCACCTGCTGTTCGGCATCGACCCGAGCCCGCTCGCGGTGATGCCCTTTACGCCAACATTCATGGAGCCTCTAAGCGTGGTCTCGAGCGAGGTGGGGCTCGACATCCACCCGCAGGGCTACATCCAGACGCTGCCCGCGCTGGGCGCCTACGTCGGAGCCGACATCGTCGCTGGCGTGCTGGCTACGAGCATCGTGCGGGAGGACAGGATGCGGGTGTTCGTCGACGTCGGCACGAACGGCGAGATCGTGTTGGGCAACGGCCAGCGCGCGCTCGCCACGGCGGCGCCGGCGGGCCCCGCGTTCGAGGGCAGCCAGATCCGCTGCGGCATGCGAGCCACGGTCGGCGCGATCGAGGGCGTGCAGCTGGGCGACACTGTCGAGCTGCAGGTGATTGGCGGCGACGTGCCGCCGGAGGGCATCTGCGGATCAGGCCTCGTCGACGCGGTGGCACAGCTGCTGCTCGCCGGGCTGCTCGACCACTCCGGCCGGATGAAATCGATGGACGACGTGCCCGGCCACCCGCTGCGCGAGCGGCTCATCGACGTCGACGGCGTGCGCGCGTTCCTGCTCGCGGACGGCGTCTATCTCACGCAGAAGGACGTGCGCGAGCTCCAGTTCGCCAAGGGCTCGATCGCCACCGGCATCAAGGTGCTGATGGACATACTCGGGGTCGAGACGAGGGACCTGGACGAGGTGCTGCTGGGAGGCTCCTTCGGCTCATACCTCAACCCGGAGAGCGCGAAGATCATCGGCCTCGTGCCGCCGGTCGATGTTGAGAGGATCATCGCCGTCGGCAACTCGGCCGGCGAGGGCGCAAAGATCGCGCTGCTCTCGTACCGCGAGCGACAGGTCGCCTTCGAGCTGCCCGGCCGCATCGAGTACGTGGAGCTCTCGGGCCGTGCGGATTTCAACGACGCGTTCGTATCGGTGCTCGCGTTTCCCCACCTTGAGCCGGTCGCATGAGCCGCACCGCGCTCGTGATGTGCGGGGCGCTCGGCCGCGAGGTCAAGGAAATCGTCGACCGGCGCGGGTGGGACGTCGACATGTATGGCGTCTCGGCGCTGCTTCACCTCTACCCGTCGCGCATCGTCGACGAGCTCCGCGAGAAGCTGCACGCGCTGCGCCCGGGTTACGACAAGCTCGTCGTGGTCTACGGCGATTGCGGCACGACGGGGCGCCTGGAGCCGCTGCTCGAGGAGGTGGGCGCTGTGCGGCTGCGTGGGCCACACTGCTACGAGATGTTCGCGGGCGCCGACCGCTTCCGGCAGGTTTCGGAGGACAGGCCGGGGACCTTCTTTCTCACCGACTGGCTGGTCCGCAACTTCGACCGCGCGGTGGTTCGCGGGCTCGGCCTCGACCGCGACCCCGAGCTGAAGACGATGGTGTTCGGCAACTACGAGGCGCTCATGTACCTGAGGCAGGCGCCGAATCCACGGCTCGCGGAGAAGGCGAGATCCATCGGAGCCTATCTCGGGCTGCCGCTGGAAATCGTCGACGCCGGGCTGGGCGAGCTGGAGCAGCGCCTGGCGGAGTTGGTCGAGACCTGATGGCCAGCTACCAGGTGATGTTCTGGAAGCACATCCCTTCGCAGGTCAAGGCATGGGAGGGCGAGGCCGAGGTCAAGCGCATGCTCCCGGACTACTTCCAGGCCGCCATCGACGCTTATGCGATGAAGGACGGCTCGACCGACATGGATGCCTACCTCGATGCATGGCATTGGGGCCCGGTCGAGGACCGCGCCGGCAGCCCCAGCGAGGTGCTGGCCGCCGTGATCGACGAGCTGACGGTGAAGAACCCCCGCGCGCGCCTCATGGAGCCCGGCGAGACCACATGAGGGACGAGCTGCTCGAAGAGCTGATGTCCAGCCAGGGCCTCGTCATCGGGATGACGCGCATGATCGCGGACGACGAGCACCGCGTCGGCGCCTGGACTCTGCGAGACATCGCCGCACATCTTGCGGCGAGTGAGAAAGAGTGCTTCGAGCCGCGCATCCGTGCCATGGCCGCGGGCGAGAAGCCGAAGTTTGACTGGTACTCGAACGACGAGCGCGACTTCGACGGCCTGGCCCTCGAAGCGGTCCTTGTGGAGTGGACAGAGACACGGGCCCGGCTCGTCGAGTACGTGCACGGCCTGTCGCCCGGCGAAAGGCAGCGCACCGGCACGCATGCGACCTACGGGGAGATCACCGTCGACGGGTACCTACGGATCGCTCTGGAGCACGATCGCGACCACCTGGGCGCGCTGGAGCGCCTAGCCGGCGAGCTCGCGCGCTAGCTACCCGCGCCAGGCGCCTGGCCTCGACCAGGCGGCGATCGCGCGACGCGGGCGCGAGGTTCTCGCGGACGAGCATGGCCGCCGTCTCGGCCGCCGCGCCGGCGAGGATCGCCGCAGCAAGGGCGTCGGCACGAAGCCTGGGGTTGCCGTGCGCCGCCAGCCGGTCCGCCAGGTCCGACACGCCGGCTGCCGCGCGCACTACGTCGAGCGGCACGTCGACGGTCTTGGCGTGGGCGGCCTCAACACCTTCGCCGGACCGCGTCGCATCCACGTACGCGAGATAGGCGTGAACGTCCTCTTCGACCAGCTCCTCCGCGCGCAGCCGGAGCGCGTGGGCCTCACCCTGCGCCTCGGCCGAGCCGCTCCACCTCCTGGCCGACAGTCGGGCGCATTTCTCGAGCAGTGCAGCCGCGGTCGCCACCACTGCCGCGGCGGCGGACCCGCTTGCCGGCGCGGGCTCCTTCGACGCGATCGCCTCGAGCAGCCTGCCGAGGCGATCGTCAGGCGTCGCCCAGCTCCTGTTTGCGGCGCGCGATGAACTCTTGGAGCTGCTCGTCGACGCCTGGGTCGATGCCCGGGTCCGGGTACTCCGCGAGCACCTGCTTCCACTTCTCCGCCGCCACCACGTCCGCCGTTCGTGCGCCGAAACGGTTCCAGCGGTCGAAATTCTCCGTGGACGAGATCCAGGGGCGGTAGAAGCCGGAGCGGTAGTTGCGCAGCGTGTGCTCCGCCCCCAGGAAGTGGCCGCCGGGTCCGACCTCGCGCAGGGCGTCCATCGCCATGCCCTCCTCGTCCACGGGAAGGCCGCGGGTGAGGATCCACTCGAACATGCGCAGGGCCTCGACGTCGATGATGAATTTCTCGTAGGAGGCGAGCAGCGCGCTCTCGAGCCACCCGGCCGCGTGGAGGACGAAATTGACGTGGCCGAGGATCGTCGGCCACATGCACATCATCGACTCGTACGCTGCCTGCGCGTCGGGCGCTTTCGACGACGTGAGCGCGCCGCCGCCTCGGAAGGGGAGCCTGTAGCGGCGCGCCATCTGCGCGCTGGCGAGGATGCCCATCGCCGACTCGGGCGTGCCGAAGGCCGGGCTGCCCGACTGCATGTCGGTGTTGGTGAGGAACGAGCCGTAGACGCTGGGGGTGCCGGGCCGGATGAGCTGGACGAGCGCGATGCCGGCCAGCGCTTCGGCCGTCTGCTGCGCGACCGTGCCGGCCAGGCCCATCGGCGACATGGCGCCCGCCATCAAGAACGGTGTCACGATCACGGGCTGGCCGACCTCCGAGTACTCGAGCAGCGCGCCGAGCATGCGGTCGTCGTAACGGAGCGGGCTGTTGACGTTGATCAGGCTGAGCACGGCCGGGGTCTTCTCGATCTTTTCGCGACCGCCGAACAGGATCGATGCCATCTCGATCGTGTCGCGCGCGTTCTCCTGCGAGATGACGCTGCCCATGAAAGGCTTGTCGGTCCAGCGCATGTGGGAGTAGACCATGTCAAGGTGGCGCGAGCCGAGGGGCAGGTCCTCGGGCTCCACAGTGGTGCCGCCGGCGCAGTGGATCTGCTCGATGGCCTGGGCCATCTTGTCGAAGTTGTTGAAGTCCTCGATCGTCGCGCCACGCCGGCCGCGCTCGAGGTCGGTGATGAAAGGCGGCCCGTACACGGGTGCGGTGACGACGTTGTCCCCTCCAAGCACGACCGAGCGCGCGGTGTTGCGGGCCTGCAGCTCGAACGTGGCCGGCGTCTTGGCGACCTGTTCCATCACGAACGCGCGGTCGAACCTGACCCGGTTGTCCTCCACGCGCATCCCTGCCCTTGCGAAAAGATCTCGGGCCCGTTCGTGGAGGAAGTCGACGCCGATCTCCTCGAGGATCGTCATCGCCTGCTCGTGGATGATCTCGACCTCCTCTCCGCTCAAGAGGTCATACGGTTTGAGGCGGTTCTTCCACACGCGCGAAGTCTTGCACTTCCTTTGTCCCGCGTGCGTCGAGAATTGGGGAGTGGGTTGGGAGGTTGTGACACCGAGCGAGGAGGTCCACGCCGCCGACTGGATTCGCGAACGGGTGCATGGCTTCGCGGTGGACGTCGGGTCGGTAGTCCCTCACGGATTCGACTCTTACGCGCGCATATTTCATCCAGCCTGGGCACCGCACATGATCGAGGTCCGATGGTCCGATGTGGCGGCGTCCACCGGCAGGACCATCCACCCGGAGATGCAGTTCCATTCCATCGCGACTCCATTGGCCGGGCGTGGGACCGGGCACGCGTCCTGGTATGAACCGCGCAACGGGACCCTTTCCGCGGGTCAGGTCCGAGCGTTGCTCCCGCTGCTCGCCAGGCATACCTCCACACCGGACCGCTGCCTGTTCTGCCTTTGGGATGGGTATGGATACTTCAACCCGGGGGCCATCGCCAGCTTCAGGGCCGCATTCGAGCCGGAGGGCGATCCACCTCCGCCGCCGCCTCTACCACTTCCAACTCAGCCGAAAGGGCGGGTGCGGATGCCTGAACGTGACTACATGCTTTTCACCGGCTCGGTCGCCCAGGCCGAGGGGTGGCTGGAAGGGCCCAACCTGTGGTGGCCTGACGATCGCGCCTGGTGCGTGGCCTCGGAGATCGATCTCCCGTACACCTACGTCGCAGGGTCCGGGCCACTGATAGCGGAGGTCCTCGCGAATCCCGAGCTCGAAGCCCTGCCGGCCACGATCCGCGATGGGATCAGGTGGGACAGCGATATCGTCAATTCCTGACTTCGAGGCGGGCTGTGCTAACGTAGTGGGTGCCCGTTGGGGCGCTTTGGTCCCGCCTTGGGACCCCACCTAACTGATCTTGATCCCCCTTTCACGTCCCGCCCGTACCCGGCCAACCTCAAGGCTCGCGTGAAATGAGCACGCCCAACCCCGGGGACGTCTTACCGCTCTGGAATCCGGAGATCCCGGGCGAGGAGATCCTCACGGGCCGCCTGGGCATTCGGGTTCGGCCGGGCACCCCGGCCGCGGCCAAGGTCCTGGCCCTGGAAGCGGCCGGCGGGGCCGAGCTGTTGCGCCAGGTGCTCGAGGACCAGCGGATCATCGACGGCACCTACACCGTGGTGAAGCCGGAGAAGCCGCTCGAGTTCACCGGCCAGGTCAGTACGACCCTGCTCACCGGAAAGCTCGGCCGGACCCCTATGGGCCTCGCCCTCGAGATCACGGACTGGCAGGACCTCGACGGCGAGTACGAGATGGAGAAGAACCGCCTGCGGCTCCGCTACCAGGAGCTGCATGTCGTGAAGGAGTGGGACGGCGACCTCGAAGGGTTCACCGCCCTGGTCCTTCGCGAGCAGGCCAAGACGCTGCCCATCCTCGACTCCACGATGCGCTTCATCGAGCACCTGCGCGACTATCGCGAGAAGCTCGCGGAGGCGGCGGTCAGGCGCTACGAGGCCACCGAGCAGTGGATGGAATGCCCGAAGTGCGAGGCCGAGGTCCCGACCTCGAACGGCATCCACTGCCCCGAGTGCGGTGAGGACATGCGCGGCGGCGAGTACGTGCGCGCGAACCTGCACCTCGTCGACGACGCGGACGGCCGGATCTATCGCGGCATCGATTCCCTGACCGTCCGGTCGCAGGGGTTCCCGGAATACCGCGGCATGTCGCTGGACCGCATCCAGGGCTCCAACCTCTGGGTGAGCTTCCGCCGCTACGACCCGCTGCCGGACGAGGGCATCGTGCTGCCGACGGCCAGCGTCGAGATGTTCGAAGCGCAGCGCTCGGTCATCCGCCAGCTGCAGATCGGCAGCCCACGCTCCGGTTCTCTGGCGGCCGAGCTCGCCGACACCGGCTGGCTCGGCAGCCCTCCGCGCGTGACGCTCGACGGCAAGAAGGCCCACCATCTGCCCGACCCGAACGAGGAGCAGGCGGAGGCCGTCGCGAGGGTCATGGGCATGAGACCCGGCCAGCTCTACCTCATCCAGGGGCCGCCCGGCACCGGCAAGACCACCGCCATCGTGGAGTCGATCCGCCGCATCCTGGGCCGCAACCCCAACGCCTCGATCCTTTTGTCGTCCCACTCCAACGACGCCGTCGACACCGGCCAGGAGCGCCTGCTCGGCTTTTCCCACGTGCGTCAAGCCCGCATCGCCGAGCCCGGGAAGGTGCCCCGTCGCCTTCGCCCTACGCTGGTCGAAGGCGACGATCTCGAGCCATACAACCTGGTGGCCGGCACCTGCAACCGGCTCGCGATCGACTCACGGCTGCGATTCAAGGTGTTCGACTGGCTGATCCTTGACGAGGCCAACAAGGTGCGCGCCAACGAGGCTCTGGCGCTCATGCCGATCGCCAAGCGCTGGGTGATGATCGGCGACCTCAAGCAGCTTCCGCCCGTGATGGAGGAGGCAGCCTCGACCTTCAAGATCGAGCAGCCGCTCGACGAGGTCGTCCGCGACGACAGCTTCTACGGCTGGATCTGGGACAAGGTCCCCGCCGCCTCCAAGATCATGCTGCCCCGCCAGTACCGAATGCGCGAGCCGATCGGCCGTGTCGTCTCGGACCTCTTCTACGAGGGCAAGCTCATCCACGAGGCGCCATCCCCGCGCATGCCGCTGCCATGGCCTTTCGACCGCGAGCTGGTCTGGGTCGACACAGGCGCCCAGGACGAGTACCGCGACGCGCAGCGGTCGGTCGCCAACGAGTTCGAGGTCGCCCTGTGCAAGGACATCACCTCGATCATCCGGCGCCGGGTCCGCAAGGCCAAGCTCGCGGTCATCGCGATGTACAACTCGCAGGTCAACCGCCTGCAGTCGGCGCTCAAGGGTATCGTGCCTCCCGAGGACATCGAGTCGGTCGACGCTTTCGAGGGCCGCGAGTCGGATGGAGTGATCCTGTCGCTGGTCCGCTCCAACGACCGCGCGGCCATCGGCTTCCTCAACGACCCGAACCGCGTCAACGTCGCCATCTCGCGGGCCAAGAAGCTGCTCGTCATCGTGGGTGACTCCAAGACGGTGATCGGCGGCGCGCCCGAGCTCTTCGGTCCGCTTTTCGAGCACGCGAAGGAAGAGGGCCTGGTGGCAGGGGTCGGCGCGGTCGTCACGGCCTGCCAGCGCGTGGGCATCCGGTCCCAGGTGCAGAGGCTGTCGCGCCCACACCGCGGCGAGAGGCGCACGCGACGCCGCCGGCGCGGCCAGCGCGTGCCGGGCGAGGTCGCAGCCAACGGCGAAGCCGGCACGCCTCAGAACGGATCAGGACCCAACGATTCGATCGAGGGCGAGTCCGCGATGGCGATCAGCGGGAACGGCTCGACCGCCCCGGAGGCCCTTCCCGTGGAGCCGGCGGTCGAATCCCCCATCGAGGCGCCCGCCGAGCCGGCGGAATAGCGCCTTGCTTTCCCTTTAAGCTTCGCGCTGCTCAAATTGTCAGACGAGTGCGTCTTCTGCCAGATCCTCAAGGGTGATTCTCCGGCGACCTTCACTTACGAGGATGACAGCGTGGTCGCGTTCATGGACATCCAGCCCATCACGCACGGACACATGCTCGTCGTGCCACGCGTGCACGTGGTCTTGATGTCTGACGTGGACGACTCGGTGGCGATGCGAGCCTTCCGCGTCGCGCGCAAGCTCGCTTCGGCCGCCCGCGCCACGCTGGGCGCGACCGGCGCCAACCTGTTCGTCGCTGACGGGGAGGTGGCGTTCCAGGACGTCCCGCATTTCCACGTCCATGTGATCCCTCGCTACTTAAACGACGGGTTCGGGCTGACCTTCCCACCGACCTACGACCGGCCACCGAGCAGGCCGGAGCTGGAGACCATCGCGGCCGCGATCCGCGGCGCTGAGGGCTAGCGAGCGTCCCGCTAAGAGGACACCGTCACCGTCAGCGAGTAAACGACCACGTACATCGGGCATGCCAGTCCCGACGGGCAGACCGGCCCGGCGAACGAGCTGACCTCGACCTGGCCGGGCGCCCTGGCCTGGAAGGCGGCCAGGGTCACACCGCGAACCGCGGTCGCGGCCGGATCGACGATCGGGGCGAGGATCGCCTCGTTGGCAGACTTGGGCTGGCTCCAGTTGTTCATCCCGACCGCCGCGTGAAGGACCACCTCGAGCCTCTGCCCAACGCGGATGGCCGCTGTGTGATCCTTTTCTGTGGCCGTGACGTCGAAACCCACGCCGGAGCTTGGACTCGGGCTTGGATTGGAGCCCGGCCCGGCGCTCGTGCTGCCGCACGCGGCGAGCACGAGTCCCGCCCCGATCGCGACCATGACTCTTCTCATCCCAATACCGAAACGGCCCACCTTGCGTTGGGGTAACACGTGACGATGCAACATGCCATGCCGGTGCGGAGATTCTGGGCTGCCGTGGCGATCGGCGTGATCGCGACGGTGGCCTGCGGCGGCGGGACCCCCGCGGTGGTCCGATCGCCCACGCCGCTCACGGGCGGCCTGACCCAGGGGTTGATCGCGTATGTGGTCGACCAGGGCGTGGGAGTCCTGGATCCGGCCACCGGAAAAGCGACGATCGTCGCCCCGCTGCCCGCGGGCGGGGCGTTCCGCGTGGCGGGCCCGGTATGGGGCCCGGCGCCTGGGGTCTCCTACCCGGTCATCTACTTCACGATCCACGACGATCGCCCGGCCGAGAGCCGCAACACGCCGGGCGTCGTGCCCTATGACTGGCTGTTCCGCGTCGATCCGTTCACGGGCGCGATCGACCCGATCGCCGCCTCCGAAGACTCCCAGAGCGAAGGCCCGATCGGGCTGGTCGCCAACTCGCACTACGTCGCCCTGACGGTCGGATGCTGCGCGACCTACGAGGTCGACGCGCTCGATGTCACTCAGCCGTTGGGCCCGCTCAAAGTCCTCTCCAGGCCGCCCGCGCAGGCGGCGTTCTTCACCGAGGGCGCCGCCCCCGGCGCCTCCGGGCTGATCGCGGTTCGCGAGTTCGGCACCGGCGGGTGGTACTGGCTGAATGCGGACGCCGGGGTGCTCAATCCGTTTCCCCTCTCGCTCGGGCCCGACGACGGCCCCATCGCCATAACGGCCGACGGCTCCACGGTCGCGGTCGCGCTGCCGGACCACGGTGCGGTGATCGAGCCGATCAACGTCGCCCTGCCTGTAGCGACGCCGAGCGCAAGCGCCCCTGTGAGCTCGCCCCCGGGCGGTTCGCCGCATCCCGCGACCCCTGGCGCACCGGCCGCTCCACGACACGTCAACTCGAGCCTTCCACATCCCGACGGCCTGGCATGGAGCCCTGACGCCAAAAAGCTCGCGATAGCCGTCAATGGGGATCTCGAGATCTACAGCGCCACGGGCGCGGACGGGGCGGCGCCCGCCAACCGCTACCTGGCGGGCGGCAACGTCGCCGGCGTGTCGTGGTCGGCGCCGATTCCGGGCGAGG
>JBAUTF010000134.1:0-2025 GCA_049582065.1 Candidatus Dormiibacterota bacterium
GCATCGACAACGACACAGAGGTCGGCTACATGCACCATGGCGGCATCCTGCCCCAGGTCCTGAGAGAGCTGATCGCGAAGGACTAGCGGATCGGGACCGTGAGGGCCGGGGTCAAATCCCGGGCCCCCGACCACGTCGCACTACTCTCCGCTGCCCTTACATATCAGCGTCCGTCAGAAGCAAGACCCAAGCCGTTGCGGCCCCGTGAGGCTCCTGGCCAACCCCTGACGGGATTCGAACCGCGGCATTCGCGACGTCGGCGATGATCGGAGCTGTGGTAGCGGCCAGTCGGACTATCCTCTTTCGGACCGAAACGGGCGACCGGGCAATTGGGGCCGCCGCGAGGACGTCCAAACATGGGGATGGACACTGACTATCTCGTCGTGGGAGCGGGCGCGAGTGGCCTCGCCTTCGCGGATGCTCTGCTGGCCGAAGCGAATGTCGCCGTCACGCTGGTGGACCGTCGCGAGGCGCCGGGGGGCCACTGGCGGCAGGCATACCCATTCGTGCGCCTGCACACGCCGTCCGCCTTCTACGGTGTCAACTCATTGGCCCTCGGCCAAGATCGAATCGATCAGACGGGCGAGAACGCGGGCTTCTACGAACGGGCGACGGGAGAGGATGTTCGTGAATACTTTGCCACGGTTGCCGAACGCCTCACCCGGACAGGCCGTTTCCACCTGCTCCTGCGCCACGAGCACCTGGGCGGGGGACCTGACGGTGAGCGGGTCCGGGACCTTTCGACCGGAGAGGTCCACGACATCGGCGTGCGCCGAAAGGTCGTGGACGCCCGGTACTTGGAGGCGTCAATCCCGGCCACCCACGTTCCTCCGTTCGAGGTGGCGCCATCCGTACGGGTCGTCCCTGTCAACGACCTGCCAGAGATAACGCGACCGAAGGCTCTATACGCGGTCCTCGGATCGGGCAAGACGGCCGTGGATGCCTGCGTCTGGCTCCTGGACAATGGCGTTGAGCCAGATCGGATCCGCTGGATCAGGCCTCGCGACGCGTGGTTCCACGACCGTCGCCACTTTCAGCCGCTCGACCTGGTGGCCGGGATCATCGAGGGGCTTGCCCTCGATGCCGAGGCCGGGGCCCTGGCATCGAGCATCGGCGATCTCGTCGAGCGTCTCGAGAACACGGGGCGGCTCGTTCGCGTCGATCCTTCTTGGTCGGCAACCATGTACCGCGGGACCATGCTCAGCTCCCACGAGCTGGATGCCGTGCGTCAGATCAAAGACGTTGTCAGGCTCGGCCGTGTTCGGAGGATCGAGGCCGACCGGATCCAGCTCGATCGGGGGGAGGCTGTGACCCGACCGGAGGTCGTGCATATCGACTGCGCGGCTCTCGGCTTGAACAACGCCCCAGGGACCCCCATCTTTCAGCGGGCCAGGATCGTGCTCCAGCAGGTGCGGCACCTATCGCCGTGCTTCAACGCAGCCCTCATCGCCTTTGTCGAGGCCCACCGCACTGAGGACGCGGACAAGAACCGGCTCTGCCCGCCCAACCCCTACCCGAGCAGCATCGAGGACTGGCCGGGAATGATGAGCCGCACCTGGCGGGCTGAGAGCCGCTGGCTACGCGAGCCCGACCTCTCGGCGTGGGTGGCCGGCAGCCGGCTCAACCTGCTGCGCGACCTTCCCGAGCACGCTGCCGAGCCGGCTGCTCAGGCGGCGCTCGAGAGCTTCGTCACACATGTCCCGGCGGCGATCGAGAGGCTAGGAGGCGTGTCAGCTCTGCCTCCCAGCCTGCAAACACCAGAAGGGCTCTGAGGTTCGCCTGAAGTCGACTCGAACCGAATTGCCAGACGGGGCCTCACGTCAACGATCGGTCCGAACTGTCAGCATGACCTCGCGGATCAGGCCCAGGACGCTCGTTTTGAACTCGGCGGACCGGTTCAAATAGTGTCCCGTCCCCTCGACCAACTTCGGAATACCTGCGGCTTCATAGGGTCGGCGATCTCTTCAGCAAAACCGGCTCGGGCTGCGTCATCCCGCGCGGCGACGGCAGCGGTCGCGTTTGGAG
>JBAUTF010000135.1:0-15454 GCA_049582065.1 Candidatus Dormiibacterota bacterium
GTCTGGAGGGTGCGTCGGGCCTCGGCCGGCGTCTGTGCGTTGCTGAGATCAGTGCTCTCGGTCAGGATGGTGCCCAGCGGCGTACGCAGCTCGTGCGAAACGTTCGCGAGCAGATCGCGGCGGAGCCGGTCGGCCTCCTGCAGGGCTTTGATCTGCTGCTCGCTTCGGGCGAGCCGCAGCGCCGAGGTCGCCGCCTCCGCCTGCTCCTTGTTCAGCCGTATCAGCTCCGTGTTTGCCTCTTGCAGCTGGCGCGCGAGCGCTTCAGATTGCAGCAGTCCCTGGCGACGTCGGGACGCCAACAGCCCGACCACGCCGGCCACGGCCAGGAAAGCGACCAGGTTGACGATGTCCTGCTCGTCCGCGATGGTCAACGTATACAAGGGCTGGACGAAGAACCAGTCGACGCACAGGAAGCTGATGGCCGCACACAGGAGAGCGGGCCACAGGCCGCGGATCACACCCACAACCGCGACGAGTCCGAGGTAGATGAAGACGTAGTCGCGCTGAGTCTGGTGGCTGAATCGAACCAGCACGGCGGTGACGATCAAAGGGCCGCAGATGGCGACGACCCACGTCAACCAACGCTCCGCCGTGCGCGCGGACATTTCGAGCCGAGCCTAACGCCTGTGGCCAAGGTGGCGCTTGCGACTTTTCGTTGACTCGGCGTTGACGCCTCCCGAGCTATGGTCGAGTCGTGGTGGAAAGACCAGCGATTACCTTCGAAGATCCCTTGGCTGGCGGCGACCGAGAATCGGACAACCGGGCTTCGAAGCGGCCTGATCCGCACCGGCGCCGCAATCTCCGCATCGCGATTCGGCAGCTGGAGCGAGCCGAGCTCTACCTCGTCGCCCTCTATTCGCTTGACCTGGCCGAGGAGGGCGTCGAGGGGTCGGTGGATGACTTGATCCGCGACTTGCGGGGCTTACGCCAGCACCTGGTCCGAGTCAAGCTCAAGGCATAGGGCCATGGGTGCGACCCAGGGACCAAGTCACCGCCGGCTGAGTCAGGATGCACTGCCGGGCGTTCCTGCAGGCCGGCTTCGTTGAGGGCCTGATTTCCGCACATCGTGCATGGCGCAATCTGGTCGCATTTCCCCTTGTCGTGTGGAAACCGCTGGCGACGCCGGTTTGGCTAGCGGGCGTATGTCCAGGCGAGTCCAAGCATGATCGCCATCGCGGGCTCGATGAAGCCGATTCCACCTGGCGGCATGACTGGGCCGTTCGAACAGGTTTAGCCGTACCCGGGTGGTAGTGGCCGGACCCGCGCGGGCAAGAAATCGAGGCCATCGGGGATATAGAGGTGGCCGGCCGTGTGACCAGGCTCATTCTTCGCGCCGTACTGCCAGATCACGGAGTTGGTCGCTGGATCGACGATGACCACCCGATCGCCGTAGTCATCGGAGATGCAGACATCGCCGTTGGGTAGCCCAATCGCGATCGAGGGATGGTCGAGGCCTCGGTTGTACTTCCAAAGAACATGGCCGTATCGATCGACCCGGTAGACCGCGCCGGGTGAGATGTAATCGGTGAGCAGGAAGGTCCCATCCGCTTGCATGATCGCGTCGGACGGATACTCGGCTGGCGATCGGAAGCTGTACTCGAATTGGAGGCCAGGCAGGGTGAAGACATCTACCCAGCTGCCTCCAATTTCGGTGATGACTACATGCTGGTGGTCCTTGCTCGGTGCATCCCCGTTGGGAGATGCAAAGTAACCATGAGCTGGGTCGTGGTGACAGGCACCGGTGTGGCCCAACTGTGATGTCTGCTTGTTCGGAGCAATGAACAGGATCCGGCAATTCTTGATATCGGCGGTCATGACGCGCCCGTCTGGCAGCATGTAGGCGTCGTCCGGACCATTGAGCAGGTTGGGGCCGCTGCCGGCGCGGTATGGGGTCCCGTAGTACCAGGTCACCTGGAGCGTGGCCACATCGATGATCTGGATCGTGTGCTCGAATTCTTCATTGGTAGTCACCTGCTGGTAGTCGGGCGAGAAGAACGCATCATCGTTCTGATTGAACGGGATCGGGCCGCGGTAGCCCGGCGGAGGGAACTGCCAGACGATGTTGCCGCGCGGGTCGAGCTCGATCACGCGTGAGTTGCCTCGGTCTGAGATAAGGAGGTCGCCGGGAAGCGCGCTGGGGTCCCCTGTGATAAGCAGGGGTCCAGTTACCGGACTCGGCTGCGCCGTGATGCTCGGCGCCGGGGAGTCGGGGTCCGGCAGTGGCGACTGAGTGCTCGATGCATTAGAGCGCGCAGTGCCATGGGTCGATGACGGTGTGCCCAGGAATACCGCCACACCTGTGACGAGAACCACCATAACGAGGCAGCCGATAGCGACGAGCAGGACGAGGTCGCGCTTTATCAAACCGCCTTGTTCATCCCGACATCTGTTGACACTGGATCATAAGAACTGGTTGGTGACGGTATGTCGCAGAGGCGCGTCGTTTCCTGTGGAGCAGCTCCATTGGTTGCTGACGGCGCAAAGCTGTTCAGTTCGTCCGCCATTTTGCCGCACGTCGGTTAGCCAGTCGGAATAGACAACGGTTCGGAAAGGAACCAGAGACCGGGATTCCACACCAACACGGCGTGGCCGGCCGAACTCACCGCACCTTCGACAAGCCCAACCATGGGTCTCGAGAGGAGCTCGCCGCGAAGCTGACGAGGCCTAGTCTGCTCCACTCCACGCCTGGCTCCAGCCAACACGCGAGCCGACACGCAGCACGGAGTTGACGTAGATGCGCGCCGCGAGCGTGTTCACCCCGATGATGGCCGCCAGCATCAGCGCCACCGCCACCAGGACCTGCCATGTGGCCGCGTCACCGCTCGCCATGCGCGATGGCATCAGCACGGGGGCAAACGGCGGCAGCATCGAAAGAGCCGCCGCCACCGGGCTCGTCGGGTTCGAGATGACCCAGAAGAAGGACAGGTACGTCCCGACCAGGAGCATGGTGATCGGAACCGTCACCGCGCCAACGTCCTCCTGGCGCGAAACCATTGAGCCACCCGCGGCATAGAAGAGAGCGAAAAAGACAAACCCGAGGATGAACCACAGCAGGCCTCCGAGGACTGAGACCAGTCCGATCGACGGCACCGTGATGACCTGGGTCTCGAGCACCGCCACCAGGGCCACAACCCCAACCAGCATCAGCTGCACCAGCCCGAGGAGGCCGATTCCGATCACCTTGCCGAAGAGCAGCTGGCGCGGGCGGACGGTCGACAGCAGAATCTCGATGATGCGGTTGGCCTTCTCCTCCACCACCCCGGCCGCGACGATCTGCCCGTAGACCGCAATCGCCACGTATAGGAGGATGGCGACGAAGAGGGCCACCACTTCGCGCTCGGCGCGCACCTTGGCGTTCGGGTCGAGCACATTGAGGTGGAACCCGGCGCTCGCGACCTGGGGTTCGATGCTGGCAGGGTCAACCCCACTGGCTGTGAGCGCCCGGGTCAGCGCGACCTGCTTGACCACAAGATCCAGCGTGGCGGCGACGCTCGGGTTCAGATCGTTCATGACAGTGACGTCCGGGGCGCCTGGGTCGCCGCTGACCATGGCGTCGAGCTTGCCGTCCGTCACCTGCTGAAGCCCGTCTGCTGCGTTCGGCCACGTCGACGTTTCGACCTTGAACGTGGCGCTGCTGGCAGCCAGCTTCAACGGCTGAGCGAGAGCCTGCGCGTCTCCGGCGAACCCAACGTTCACCGTGGTGACCGCTTTGCTGATGAAGAGGTCCTGGACGACGATGTAACCGGCCATGAGGGCCATCAGCAGGACCGTCCCGACGATGAAGAACCTGCTCCGGGCCCGGGTCAGGAACTCGCGACGTACGATCAGGACAAGCGTGTGAAGCGAGTCGCCTCCCAAGCGGCCCACCTCAGGACGCCACAGCAGCTGTGCTCTCGGTCATCGCCTCGCGAAATACATCGAGCAGGCTCGGTAAGTGGCGCCGGAACTCCCGCACCGGACCGGTGGCCAGTGCCGCGCGAAGGATCGCCTGGTCATCCGCGGACGCGTCGAGCTCGAGGAGGACCCTGCTGCCTTCCCTTCGCACCAGGCGCACGTCGCTGAGAGAGCCGGTCCATCTGGGTGGCGCGGCCGGCGCGTCGACCCAAAGCTGGCGCGGACCGTGCCCGCGCAGTTGATCGATGGTCCCGCACGCGACCAATCTCCCCTTCTGGATGATGCCGACGCGGTCGCAGATGCGCTCGACGAGCTCGAGTTGATGGCTGGAGAAGATCACGGGGATTCCAGCCTGGGCACGCTCGTGGAGTACCTCGCTCATGGAGTCGACCGCCTCCGGATCGAGGCCGGAGAAAGGTTCGTCGAGGACGAGCATGAGCGGTTCGAAGACGAGGGCCGCGGCCAGCTGTACGCGCTGCTGGTTGCCGTGGCTGAGTTTCTGCAGCTCGTCCCGAACACGGTCCTTCAGTTGGAACCGCTCCAGCCAGCGGTCGACCGCGCTCTCCGCCGCGGCCGTTGTCGCGCCGTGAAGCTGCGCCAGGTAGATGAGTTGCTCGCCGATTCGCATCTTCGGATACAGGCCGCGCTCCTCCGGCATGTAGCCAATCCGGCGGCGCACCTCGAACCCGATGGGAGATCCATCCCACAGCACGTGCCCGCGGTCGGGGAGCAGCGTGCCGAGCACCACTCGCATCGTGGTCGTTTTGCCGGCCCCGTTGCTGCCGACGAAGCCGAACACCTCCCCAGGACGGACCGCCATGTCCAGGTCGTCGACGGCCACAAGCGTTCCATAGGTCTTCTTGACGCCTTGGAGCTCGAGGCCCGCCGCCTGCACGTGGTGCAGTATGCGGCGGAAGGCCGGGCGGCCATGAAACTGACCCAGGCGGCTATTTCAATAGCCTTTCACGCAGTCCCACGCCGCGAGCAATTCGGACGCTGCCTTCGGCTGCCGGTGTAAATGAGAGACTTCAAAGCCTCGCTGGCAGGTTGAACCGCTATCCTCCGGACGTTAAGAGTGATTCGTAGAGCTCGACGGTCTTTGCCGCGAGCGACGGCCAGCCGAAGATGTCCAGCACGCGCCGGCGTCCGGCTTCGCCCATCTTCCTGGCGAGCGCGGAGTCGTCCAGCAGGAGCTCGATCTTCGCGGCGAGTGCCGTCGCAAATACGTCGGGATCGCCCGCGTCGTAGTCGACGAGAAATCCCGTCTCACCCTCTACGACGATCTCTGGTATCCCCCCGACACGCGAGGCGACGACCGCCGTCTCGCAGGCCATCGCCTCGAGGATCACGAGGCCGAATGGCTCGTACACCGACGGGCACACGAAGACGGTCGCGCCCGAATGCAGCTCGATCAGCTCCTCGCGCGGTATGAAATGGTCGATCCAGACCAGGTTTCCCTTCTCGGCGCGAACGCGGTCCGCCAACTCCGCCACCTCGGCGGCGATCTCCGGCGTATCCGGGCTGCTCGCGACGACCACGAGCTGATGGCGCGAATCCATCTTCAGCGCGGCCGCAAGAAGCAGCGAAAGGCCCTTCTGCCTGGTGATCCTGCCGTTGAAGAGCGCGTACGCGCGGGTTGCGTCGATGCCGTGACGAGCCAGGGCCGCCTCGGTCGCCGGCTGCGGCCGATAAATCCCCGGGTCGATCCCATTGTGGATCACGTGGACAAGGTCGGGATTGACGCCGGGGTAGCACTTGAGCACGTCATGGCGGACCCCATGCGAGACGGCGATCACCGCGTCGGCCGACTCGATCGCGGTCCGCTCGCAGAAGAGTGAAAGGGCATAGCCGCCTCCCAGCTGCTCGGCTTTCCAGGGTCGAAGCGGCTCCAAGCTGTGAATCGTCATCACGTGCGGGATCGACCACATCAGCTTCGCGAGGTGGCCACCCAGATTGGCGTACCAGGTGTGGCTGTGCACCAGGTCGGCGCCGTTGACCGCGGCCGACATCGCGAGGTCGATGGACATCGCCTGTAGAGCCGCCGCCTCGGGCTTGGGCTCCGAAAGGGCGGCCCAGGCCGTGTAGCTCTCGACGCCCGGCTCCTCGCGAGGCGCTCCCCAGCAGTGGACGGTCACCTCGATCAGGCGGCGGAGCTCGCGGACGAGGTACTCGACGTGCGTGCCCGCGCCGCCGTAGACGTCGGGCGGGTACTCCCGGGTCAGAAGCGCGATCTTTCGGTGGTGCGTCAACCCGGCCGGATTGTAGGTTGGAGGCCACAAGGAAAGCGGCGGGAGACTCAAACTCGCTCATCGGACCGGGCGACCTCTTACGCGAATCCGTCGACCCGGCTGTAGTAGCCTCAGTCGCGGTGCTTGATCCAGAGGCGACCTACCGTGAGAGCACACCGAGATCTGGAGCGCTCCATGACAGGGCCGCCGCGGTGATGCCGGGCGGGACGACCCGCACCACCACCTATTTCGATCCTTACCCCCTCTATATCGACCGAGGGGAAGGCTGCCGGGTCTGGGATGTGGATGGCACAGAGCGCCTAGACATGCTCGGCAACTACACGGCGATGATCCTCGGGCATGCCCACCCGAAGGTGGTGGAAGCGATTCGGAAGCAGGCCGCCCGAGGCACAGGCTTCGCCGCCGCCAACCCGGTGGAGGTGCAGCTTGCGACGCTTCTATGCGAGCGGGTACCAAGTCTCGATTCGGTGCGGTTCTGCAACTCGGGCACTGAGGCGACGATGTTCGCCATGCGGCTCGCCCGAGCATTTACGGGCCGGCCCAAGATCGCTCGTATAGAAGGCGGTTACCACGGTACTCATGACTACGCCGAGGTGAGCACGCACCCCGCCCTGGCGGAGGCCGGCCCGCCCGACGCACCCATCGCTCGAGCCGATTCAATCGGCACGCCGGACTGGGTGCTGGGACAGACCGTCGTGCTGCCATTTAACAATCCAGGCGCCAGCGAAGCGATCATCCGGCGAGAGGGTGGCCAACTCGCCGCCGTGATCCTGGAGCCGATCATCGGAGCGGGCGGCGTCATCGCGGCCACGGTCGAATACCTGGAGCGCGTCAGGAGTGTGACGCGAGAGCTCGGCATCCTTCTGATCTTCGATGAGGTGATCTCGTTCCGGGTCGCTCCGGGCGGAGCCCAGCAACTTTATGGCATAACGCCAGATCTCACCACCTTGGGCAAGATCATCGGCGGAGGTTTGCCCGTGGCGGCGTTCGGCGGCCGAGCGGACGTGATGCAACTGCTCGACCCACGGCGGGAACCAAACCTCGCACAAGGCGGGACTTACAACGGCAACCCGCTCGGAATGGCGGCTGGACTCGCCACGATGACCGAGCTAACACCCGACGTGTACGTGGAGCTCAACCGGAAGGGAGCGCGAGTGAGCGAGCAGCTGTCCGAGGTTTTCGCGTCGCACGGCGTGCAGGCGCAGGTCAATGGTGTCGGTTCGCTCTTCGCGATCCATTTCACGGACAGACCTGTTGTCGACTATCGGACAAAAGCTGCTTCAAACCAGAGGATGTCGCGCGACTTCTTCCTTGGACTGGTGAACCATGGAGTTCTTCTGGCACCGCGCGCGATGGGAGCGCTGTCGACGCCGATGGCCGAGCAGGACATCCAGCAGTTCGTCGATGCCGTCGACACGGTAGTCGCCGAGCAGCGCCCGGTCTGGGAGTCCCAGAGGATTTAGGCCGAACTGCATCTGCCTAAGATTCACCGACCGCCGTTGGCGCCTCGCCCAGGTGCCACGTATGTCGCCGCGATGATGCGTCGCATCAGGCCAAGCTCGGTCTGATAAATGTGGGCCAACCCTCGCCCAGCGTCATTACTCCGATCCGTACCGGTACGAGGACCTCAGTCATGCGTTTGGTATCCCGATGGCTCACTCAGGTGCGATGGGCCTGAATTCGCTGAGCACGCACGAGCGACTACACCGACGCTATCTAACCGTGCTAGGGCGTCGGAATTCGGGTCTCAATGGCCGCGGACTCTTCCGAAGTGTCCCCCAACACATCCGGCTTCTCGAGGTGGTCCTTGGACTTGTCTCCCATAGGGTGTGTCAGCTCCTTGTGCTTCTGAAGCTCCTCTGAGTTCTCGACCTCTTGATCGCAGATGTCGCATTTCATGATTGTCCTCCCGTAAAGAGACTCAGCCAAGCCGATGGGGCGGTTGCGACGGCGCCCCTTCGTGCTGGCGGTGTCACTGTCGCCGATCGGCCATAACAAAAGCAGCAAAGCTGCCTCTGACCTGACAGTTGATCCGTCCGGTCTTTTGGTGTTGCCAGCCGAGAGCCCGGGCCTCATTACCTTGTGGGTTGATCCTGGGAGCACTTCTCACAGCGAAATGACCGGTGTCGACCACCTTCAGACACTGTTGCTGCCTCTGTTATGGCGCCTAATCGAACCTATGCAGGCGCACGTAGTTATGCCCTGGGAGGTGTCTTGATGATCCACGCGTTGTTGGTCGTGGCGGTCATTCTTTTCGTCCTCTGGCTGCTGTTCCACGCGACAGGTGGTTTGGTCAACCTGATCTGGCTGGTAATCATCGTGCTGGTCGGGCTCTGGTTATTTGGTTTCGTCCGAAGCCGCTCTGCACGCTGAGACGGGCGTCTGGGCGCGACGACGTTCACGATCAAGCCTCTGGGCTTAGACGTCCAAAAAGCGTCCCGGCTGAGGGACGCTGGATAACTTACTGTCAGCGTGCCCACTGAAGCCTCTAGCGTCGCCATCGTCTGCACGCTGCTTTTCCTAGAGGAGGCGGGCCTCCCGCTCCCCGTGGCGCCAGGCGAGGCGGTGCTTATCGGGGCGGGCCTTCTCATTGCGAGTGGAAGCGCTCCCGTCTGGTTGATAGTCCCGCTCGCCTACGTCGCAGTCGTAGGCGGCGTGCTGACCGGCTACTCCTGGGCGCACCGGATCGGCCCAAGGCGGGTCCACGCGCTCGCCGCCCGTCTGCATGCCGGGGCACCATACGATCGTGCAGCGGTCAGGCTTCGAGAGGCTACCCCGGTTCAAATCGCGGCTTCCCGACTCTTGCCAGGTCTGCGCGTCTACACATCGCTGGTCGCCGGAGCAATCGGAGTGAACATGGGCCGATTCATGTCCGGGGTACTACCGGCAAGCGCGCTTTGGGTCGTGGCCTTCACCGGCCTGGGCTTCTTCGTGGGTGCGCCCGTAGAGCGGCTGTTGGGTCGCGTCGAAGCCTACGGATTGCGAGCAGGAGTGGTTGCAGTGGTGGTCATCGTCTGGGTCGTGGCTGCCCGCCGGATGCCGCCGCTGCGAATTCATGCCGTCACGGAGCCGAATCAAGGAGTGTTTCGCCTCGCGGTCGCGCTCGCTATCGATCTCTTTGCTATCACCGGCGTGGCCGGCACTCTTGTCCTACTGACCGGCCTCGCCCTGGGCGACTCTGGCGATCGGCCTTTCGCAGCGGTGACATTTGCGATCCTCGGCGTCCTCTACCTTGTGGTGGCCCGTCAGACAGTGGGCTCCACCCTGGGTGAGGCGTTGCTCGATGTCCGCTACCACCCGCCTCGCCGACGCTGGCTGCGCGAGGTGCGTTAAATGCACCTCACCTTGGTGCACCAATGCGAAGGCGACTGCATTCGGTCCCTCCACGACGCGAAGGGCGCGGACAAGGAGCTAGACGACCGATTTGCTGGCGGCCTTTCTACTCGAGCAATATCCGGGCCAGCTCCTCGCGTCGCCCGGATTGATATACGAGACCGGATACCGACGCCTGTTGGCCGCCACCGCCCCGACGATGATCCAGGCGCGGGCGTGAAACGACTTGAACCGCATGACACGTCTTTCCGAAGCGTCAGCAGCCGCAGATCTCGCACCAGCGACCGCCAGGAGAGGTGAGCCGGCGCGGACGCCGCGCCGGCACGCGAAGGTCAGTGTGAAATCGCAGCCTCGTACGCATTCTCGACGGTGGCCGCGAGAAGCTGCTGCCCCGATTGGCTTGGATGCACGTCGCACTTGAACTGGTCCAGGGGGCTTGCGTTGAGAAGGCCGGCCTTGCACGTGTTCCCGCCCGCGAACGGCGTGCTCGCTGCCTTCTTGAACGCCTTGAACTCGTCGGCGACCACGGCTCCGTCCGCCTTCGCCGAAGCGGTGACGGCCTGGTTCAGCAGCACGGTCAACCCAGTGCCTGCCGGGTCGGAGTAATCGAGCGAGTAGTAATTGACGACCATCAGCACGCCGTGGAAGCCGGCGCCCCGCAGCGCGTGGAGGATGGTGTGCATGTTTGCGCTGATCGTGCCGAGCACCGCGGGAAGGCCGTTCTGGATGCATGTGGGGTCAAGGCTGCACGTCCTTTCGAGAATGAACGCGTCGTTGGCGCCGAGGCCTATGGTGACGAGCCTGGTGTTGCGGTGCGCTGCCAGGAACGAGGTCGCAAAATCGAGCTGCGAGGTCGAGTACGAGACGTGGAGAGGGGCCTGCGCGCGGAAGCCTCGGCACCCGTTGTCATCAGGCGATGTCAGCGAGATGAATCCACCGGTCGCCTCGCCCGGACAGGAGGCGTTGGTGGTGGTCATACGGAGCGACTGCCCAACGTAGTCGGGGTAGCCGATGAAGTTGTGCGGGTTGCCGTACTCGAAGCCCGCCTGTGTTATGTATCCGAAAACCACGCTGTCACCGAGCGCCAGATAGAGACGTCCGTCCTCTGCGGCAGCCGGGCCGCTTCCGGCGAAGAGCAGGGCCAGCACGCCCATCCCCCCCACCGCCGTGGCCGCCAGGCGCCTCATGCCGAGATGCCCAAACATGAATGACCCTCCTCGCCTAAGTCCGGTTGGACGCCGGGGCTGCCCGTGCCGTCCAAAGTTGTGCCGAGTATGGCGTCAACAGCCGCCGTGTCAAGTTGCGGATTCGGGGCGGCGAAGGCTCGACCGCCCAGCTGAGTACCGCCAGCGGTGACTGCAGGCAGGGTCTGTGGTAGGGCAAGAACGGGCCACTGCAATGGTCCGCCCTCGGAATCACCGCAACCCGAGGTAGAGGGACGCGCGACGACGAGCCGGCGCCGAGATGACGACCCTAGCTCGCCTCAGTGATGGCTTCGCGAAGCAATGCGTTCACGACGTTGGGCTTCTCCATGTTGACCATGTGGCCGGCGTCGGGAACGGTTGTCGTGCAAGCGCCCGGAATGCGGGTGGCCAGCACATCGGCCATGGTGAGAAAGCACGGCACATCGAGCTCGCCGACCCCCACCATGGTCGGCACGTCGACCTGTTCGAGTACCTGGATCGGCCGGGGGATCAACGGACTGACCGGATCCTCCTGGGTCCAGTCAATTCCCGAGTAGTCACCGACCATCTCCCCGATCGGAGGGGTGGGCGGCTCGTGCTTCAGCCCAATCGCCAACTGGCCCGCCAAGCCCGCTGACCTGGTTGGGAATGCGAACCGTAGAAGAGCGGATTTCTTTGCCGGGTCACCGCCGCCGCCGGCCGATCGCAGCACTCCTGGGTCCCGCCGCGTGGAGGTGTGCCGGCATCCCGGAGGCGTAGGGCCGATAGCCTCTGCAGTTCCTGGGCCATCCCCATGTCTAATGGCTCGCAGGTAGCGGTCCACCTTCTGCAGAGGATGACAATGCGAACGATCACGCTCGAGGAGCACTACGCGACCACGGCGTTCATAGAGGGCCCAGGACGGCACCTCGAGAGCCAGCTCGTCGAGCAGCTGTGCGATCTCGGCGACCGCAGGATCGCGGCCATGGACACCGCAGGCATCGACATGCAGGTGCTGTCGCTGAGCTCCCCCGGCGTGGAGCAGCTTGAGGCGACCGAGGCGGTAGCGCTTGCACGCGAATCGAACGACTACCTGGCGGACGTGGTGAAACGTCATCCGAGCCGTTTCGCCGCCTTCGCCGCCTTGCCGACCGCCGCTCCGGACGTCGCTGCCGGTGAGCTGGAGCGCACGGTCCGCGAGCTCGGGTTCAAAGGAGCCCTGATCAACGGCCACACCCGGGGCCGCCGCCTGGACGACGAGTTCTTCTGGCCGATTCTGGAGCGAGCCGAAGCCCTCCGTGTCCCGCTCTACCTCCACCCGACGATTCCTCCGCAGCCGGTGATCGACGCCTGTTACGCGGGTTTCGCGCCGGAGGTGACTATGGGGCTGGCGGGCTGGGCATGGGGATGGCACATCGAGACCGCAACCCATGTGCTCCGGCTGATCCTGAGCGGCGCGTTCGACCGGTACCCGAACCTGCAGCTCATCATCGGCCACCTCGGCGAGGCACTCCCGTTCATGCTGCCCAGACTCGAACGGCTGCCCAAAGCCCTGACCAAGCTGGACCGGCCCATCAGCTCCTACCTCCGCGAGAACGTCCACTACACGTTCAGCGGCTTCAACTGGACTCCTGCGTTCCTCAACCTGTTGCTCGAGATGGGTGTTGACCGGATCATGTTCTCTGCCGACTACCCGTGGGGGTCGATGGCACGAGCCCGCACCTTCCTGGACGAGCTCCCGCTGAGTCCCGCAGACCGCGAGCGGATAGCACACGGCAACGCGGAGCGCCTCATGGGGCTATGACTGGGCGCGACGGCTGAGGTTGGCGCACCCCTGATGCATCAAAGGAGGACCCCATGAGCGTGACGGGACTTACGGTCAACGGCACCCGGCATCAAGTTCAGTCCAGCCCCGGCCACAACCTCCTGGGTGTGCTCCGGGAGGAGCTGGGATTGACCGGCACCAAGTACGGGTGCGGCGAGGGGGCATGCGGAGCGTGCACCGTGCTCGTGGCTGGAAAGCCGGTCAAGGCCTGCGTCGTCACTGTTGAGGAAGTCGCCGGGCGCGGCGTCACGACGATCGAGGGACTCGCCACGCCGGGAAAGCTCCATCCGGTTCAACAGGCGTTCGCTGAGCTGGGGGCTATGCAGTGTGGCTACTGCACGCCCGGCATGGTTCTAGCGACTGCCGCCCTGCTCGAGGCCAACCCAAAACCCGAGATGGGCGAGGTGATGGAAGCGCTGGCCGGCAATCTCTGCCGCTGTTGTACATACCCTCGGATCTTGAAGGCGGTCCGGAAGGCGGGCGAGCTGATGCGGAGCCCGGCTCCGCTGTCCCCGGCGGTTGGAGTCGGCGTGCCGGCCCCGCTGGGACTGGAAACTCGGCCTCACAGTCCATGGGACCTGCTCCCGACCAAGAAGCGTGATTACTTCACCGTGCTGCCTGACGGTCTCGTCGTCGTGCTCGAGCCCCGGAAGGGCTCCTGGATGGCGACAGGTGGGGCCTGGATCCACATCGGCTCCGATGCAGTGGTCACCGCATTCACAGGCAAAGTCGACGTCGGCCAGGACAACCGGACGGCATTCGGTCTGCTGGTGGCCGAAGAGCTTCGGGTGCCGTTCCGGGCGGTACGCGTGGTGCTTGGCGACACCGACTACTGCCCATACGACGTGGGCACCTTCGGCAGCAACTCCATGCCCAGCGCGGGCGAGGATCTGCGAGCGACCGCCGCCGCGGCCCGGGGAACGCTGGAGGCGATGGCGGCCGCGCAGCGCCTGAAGCCGGGTTGGACCGCTTACCGTCGGTTGCTCACGGGTGCGCGTCGGACCGAGGTGGTCTCCGGAAATCCCGCCGTCAGGCCGGCCTCCAAGTGGACCGTCGCGGGAAAGCCGACGATCCGAGGGAACGCGCGCGAGATGGTCACCGGAGCTCTTCGCTACCCGTCAGATCTGGTCCTGCCCGGCATGTTGCATGCGAAGATCCTCCGTCCTCCCTCCCTCCGGGCGACTATCAGGTCGGTCGACCTCGCCGCGGCCCAATCGATGCCGGGCGTGATTGCGCTGCGGCAAGGTGACTTCGTCGGCGTAGCGGCGCCTGATTCGGTAACCGCCGAACGCGCCCTGGCGGCCATTTCAGCGCAATGGAACACGTCGCTGCAGCCGGGCGAAAAGTCCCTGAGCGAGGACCTGCGCTCCAATCCGATCGAGGTCGAGGGCTGGTCAGGGCCCTTTCACCACGAGAAGGCTCACTTGGAAGAAGCCCTCAAGAAGGCGGCGGTCCGGCTCACCGAGACCTACACGACCGCCTACATCGCACACGCGCCCCTGGAGCCGAGAGCCGTAGTGGCGGAATGGGCCGGGAAGCGGCTGACGATCTGGACCGGAACGCAGACCCCATTCATGGTTCGCCAGCAGGTTGCCGAAGGACTTGGACTCGACGAGTCTCGGGTGCGCGTCATCGTGCCGCCGACCGGCGGCGGTTTCGGGGGCAAGCACGCCGGCGGCGCGGCGCTGGAAGCAGCCAGGCTGGCGCGCGTCGCCGGCCGGCCGGTCAAGCTCACGTGGACGCGCGAGGAGGAGTTCCGCTGGGGCTACTTCCGGCCCGCCGCGGTCATCGACATCACCAGTGGCGCCGATCGGACCGGCAGGCTCACGGCCTGGGAGTTCAAAAACTACAACTCCGGGTCGCCGGCGATCCTGACTCCTTACTCGATCCCCAACCAGCGAATCGACTTCCAGCCCGCCGCCTCCCCACTTCCCCAAGGCTCCTACCGGGCTCTGGCCGCGACTGCGAACAACTTCGCGCGCGAGTCCCACATGGATGAAGTCGCTCATCTCGTCGATCGGGATCCCCTCGAGCTACGGCTCGCAACCCTTGAAGACGACCGCCTGGCAGCAGTCCTCGAGGCAGCCGCCACGCGATGCGGATGGGCGGGCCGCAGGCGCGGCGGAGGCCACGGAATGGGAATAGCCGGCGGAGTCGAAAAGGGAGGGCGGATCGCCACCTGCATCGAGGTCGAGGCGACGGCAGGTGGGCCGCTGCGAATCATCAGAGTGGTGACCGCCTACGAGTGTGGCGCCCTCGTCAACCCCGATACCGTCCGGAACCAGATTGAGGGGGCCACGGTGATGGCGTTGGGCGCGGCCCTCTTCGAGGTGGTGCATTTCGACGCCGGCAAGATCCTCAACGCCTCCTTCTCGACCTACCGCGTGCCCCGCTTCGCCGATGTCCCGCCGATCGAGGTGCTACTGCTAGACCGTCGCGACATTCCCTCGGCGGGCGCCGGCGAAACCCCGCTGATCGCCGTAGCACCGGCGCTGGCGAATGCCATATTTGAAGCGACGGGAGTGCGGCTGCGCTCGTTGCCTCTAATACCCAGCGGCATCGTCGAATAGGCCTCCAACGCAGTGCAACAGTCCTCTGTGCAGCACAAACAGCCGGGGTCGAGCTGAAGCAGCGTTCGCCGGAGTCTTCCTAATTCGCCTTCTTCAGGCGCCCGGCCTTGGGGGCGGAGGCGGCTTCCTTGCCTTTCCGTTGGGACCGGTTGTACGCGATCGCCGTCTTCACGAGCCGGCGGAGCGCCGGCTTGTCCAGGCGGTCCTCCTCGAAGATGTCGATCGCCCGCCAGACGCTCCCCTCGAGGCCCGCGTTGAACAGATGGTCGGCGTCGGCGAGGTGGGCCCCCTTAGCGAAGGTCCACTTCACCTTCCCGCGGTGAGGGTTGGCCAAGGAGACCATCCCGTCGCAGTACCAGACGGGCGTTCCCATCCATTTCCAATCTTCCGTGACGGCCGGGTCGGCCTCCCGCATGATCC
>JBAUTF010000136.1:0-7647 GCA_049582065.1 Candidatus Dormiibacterota bacterium
ATTCGACATCGTGGCGGTCATGGCCTCAAACGGCAAGCACGACCCGACGCAGCTGCCCGACTTGATCCAGCCGCTGGCCAACGATAACTTCGATCTGGTGAGAGGTTCGCGGCACCTGGAGGGTGGGGGACACGTCAACATCCCATGGCACCGCCTCTTCCTCATCCAGGTGTTCACAGTGCTCTTCTCCATCCTTGCCGGCCAGCGCGTCACCGACGCGACCGGCGGCTACCAGGCATACCGGTTGCGCATCCTCGACGATCCGCGGATCGACCTGCTCAGCCCTGGCTAGGACGCTACGAGGTTGAGACATATCTTTTCGCCAAGACGCTGTTGTGCGGATACCGCTGGAAGGAGATCCCCATTCGCATCACCTGCAAGGAGCGCGGACCCTACACCCGCGCGCGGCCCTTCGTCGACTGGTGGGGCTACTTCCGCCCCGTGCTGCTGCTCAGGCTCGGGCTGAGGCGCTGACACTCTGCTGGAACACGACGGCAACCACGGGATTTCTCGCGTCGCACCCGATGGATTGCCAGCCAGTAAACTGACCGGCATGCCTAAGTCGATCTCAGGCCAAGGCATCCGCCGCCACGTGTTAGAGCAATCGAAGCGGGCCAATGTTGGACATATCGGATCCGCCCTCTCGGTTGCCGACATCCTCGCCTCACTCTATGGCGGAATCCTTAAAGGTCGGCCTGACGATCCCGATCGCGACCGCTTCGTGATGTCCAAAGGCCACGCCGCGCTTGCGCTGTACGCCGCCCTCCATATGGCCGGCTACCTGACCCACGATGTTCTTGACACATATAGTGCTGACGGTTCTCAGCTCGGAGTGCATCCGCACCATGGTTTGACCGGTGTCGACTTTTCGACCGGCTCACTGGGCCAAGGCCTGTCGATGGCGGCCGGCGCTGCGCTGGCTGCTCGGCTCCAGGGCTCGCATCGCCGCGTATTTGTCCTCACAAGCGATGCCGAGTGCAACGAAGGCAGCGTCTGGGAGGCGGTGATGTTTGCTGCGCACCACCGGCTTGACAACCTGGTCGCAATCGTGGACTCGAACCGCCAGCAGGCTCTCGGCTATACCAAGGACGTGATCTCACTCGAACCACTCGAGGAGCGCTGGCGCGCTTTCGACTGGGATGTCCACAGCGTGGATGGCAATGACCAGGAGGCGATTACCTCCGCAATCGCCGGGCTACCTACGGGGCGCCCTCATGTCCTCATCGCACACACGACATTTGGAAAGGGCGTCTCCTTCATGGAGAGCCAGATCCGCTGGCACTACATGCCGATGAACGATGAGCACTTCGCGCTGGCCCTTGACGAGATAGGGGACTGAGGCGATTCGCAAAGCCTTCGTTCGGAGCCTCGTGGAGCTCGCCGAGCGCGACCCGCGAATCGTCCTACTCACGGCCGATCTTGGTTTTATGGCCCTCGAACCGTTCATCGATGCCTTCCCCGGACGCTTCTTCAACGTCGGCGTGGCCGAGCAGAACATGGTTGGCCTCGCGACCGGTATGGCGGAAGCCGGCATGGTCCCGTTCGTCTACTCCATCGCTCCGTTCGCCGCACTGCGGCCATACGAGTTCATAAGAAATGGACCGTTGCTCCATGGCCTACCCGTCCGCGTGGTCGGCATTGGTGGCGGCATGGAGTACGGCCCGAACGGGATCAGCCACTACGCGCTCGAAGACGTGGCCGTGATGCGGACCCAGCCGAACATGACGGTGATCGCACCGGCCGACCACCTTCAGACTGGCGCGGCGCTGCTGGCCACGGCGAACGTCCCTGGGCCGATTTACTTCCGCCTAGGCAAAGACGACGGCACTGTGGTTCGTGGACTGGACGGGACATTCGAGTTGGGGAGGGCCCAGCTCATTCGCGACGGGCGGGACGCCGCGATCATCGCGATGGGCCCAATTGCGGGCGAGGCCCTGGCTGCGGCAGAGCTCCTGGCGGGCAAGGGGCTTGACTGTGCCGTCGCGGTCGTTGCCAGCGTGAGCCCCGCTCCGACGGAAGACCTTGCCCTTCTCCTGTCAGGACGCCGGCTCGCGGTCACTGTCGAGGTTCACTATTTGAACGGCGGCCTCGGCTCGCTGGTCTCAGAGGTCATCGCGGAGCGAGGGCTAGGCATCAGGTTGCTCCGGCAGGGCGTGCGTTCGATGCCCGCCGAGCTTGTGGGCAGTCAGCGCTACATGGAGAGATCGTTTGGTCTGTCAGCCGAGCAATTGGCAGGAGCGGTGATTCAGGAGCTGGCTGCCAGGTAGCGGTCCTTGAGGACGGGGTTGGCGGTCAGCCAGTCTGCGGTGATCCTCAAGCCATGGTCAAGGTCGATCGCTGGACTCCATCCCAAGCGCTCCTGCAGTCGTGAGCTGTCAGCCACCCACGTGCCGGTGTCCCAGCCGCGATCGGGCATTGACTTCCAGACCGGCTCGATAGCGATCCCGAGCACGCGTCGGGCTTGCTCGACGGCTTGCCGGAGTGTTGTCTGCACGCCCGTTCCGACGTTGTAGATCGAGCCTGGCTGGTGCACGCCGCAGGCGACCTTAAGGTACGCATCGCAGACGTCAGAGACGTAGACATAGTCGCGGGCCGTTTCCGGGCTGGCGAGGGGCGGCAGCCGGCCCTCGAGGCCGCGAGCAACCAGCTGGGGGATGAAGCGTTTAGGTTCCTCCCATGGGCCGTAAACGGAGTACAGCCGCAGGGTCGCGACGGGCGCGCCGCTGGCGCGCGCCGCCTGTGCGCAATACAAGGTCGCCGCCGCCTTCGCGACTGCATACGGGCTGTTTGGCTCGAGGGGTTCGTCCTCGCGCGGCGGATGGTCCTTGAATCCATATTCGGAAGACGAGCCGGTGTTGACGAAGGCCTCAAAGCCGACTCCGAGGCAAGCATCGAGCAGGTTGGCCGTGCCTAGGACGTTCGTCTTCAAGATCGAGAGTGGATCGCGCTGCCAGGAATAGGCGCCGTGCGCTGCGAGGTGGAAGACCCACTGTGGCTTGAGGTCGGCCACTATCGCCCCGAGCCCCGTCCCTTCCTCGAGGCTGGCCTGGACCCATTGCACCTGGCCTGAAACATCCGCAAGACGCCACGGGTCATGGCTCTTTCTGACCAGGAGGGCTACCTCGTGCCCGCCTTCAAGCAAGCGGCGTACCAGGTTGGCGCCCACGAATCCGGTTCCGCCGGTGACCAGCGCCCGCTTCGTGTCAGGCGCGGATGGCGTGGAACACATAAACCGCACAAAGGAGGCGATTGACAAGTGGGATTCTTTCGATCAGCGGCTCCATGAGCTTGAAAACCCGAGCCAGCCAATCAGGACAGAACATTGGGACGGCGATGCCGAAGCTGCCTCTTATCACGTGCGCGTCAGCGGCTTCGACCCAGCGCGTCAGGCGGGCTGCGGAGTACGAGTGCTCCTCGTGCTGGCGGTGGTAGTTGGACATCCTCTCCATCAGTTTGAGGATGGGGCTGTAGCCGTTTGGCTCGAGGACAAGGATCTCACGAGCAACGCGAAAAGCCTCACGAATGGTCGCTCCAGGGTCGCTGTCGTGGTGCAGGATCGCTTGCAGGATCGCGATATCGAAGGCGTCGTCCGAATACGGGAGATGATGACCATCCGCCGCGACAAAGAGAATTGGCCGTCCTTGAGTTTTGGCATTGCCGGCAATCAGCGCTTTGATGGCGGGATCCAGCGCGGACATCATCCGCGGCTCGCCGCGATCCCAGTAGCGCACGGTGAATGTCCCGTCTCCGCAGCCGATGTCGACGACGGACTTTCCTTTGAGCTGGGTCAGCCCGAGCATGAGCTGCAGCCAGCGTTCAGTAGCCAGTCGACTGCTCAGCTTGTCGTCGAGAGCGTAGATGTAGCCGCCCTTCGCCTCGACATCGCGGTTGAAAATCTCCGCCGCGCGGTTTGGATTGGGGGCGCTCACGTTCTCTGCCCGATCACGTAAAGGTTGCCCAAGGGGAGTCTCAACGGCATGCGAGCGACGCGAGTGCTGTCGGCCGCGGCCAGTAATCTCCGTTTAAGCCCTGCCGGGGTAGGTAGCAGATGCAGAAAGTGGCGGAAGCTCAGCGTGTTGGTGGCTGCTCCGGACTCGACGACATCGAAACCGTGCCTTTCCAGGAGCAGCTTCATGGTCCGCGGGCTGTAGAGATAGCAGTGCTCGATATCTACGATCGGGCTCCTCTCCCCAAGTATCCGCGCCGACAACGACCCGACATTGTGATTGAAGCAGAGCAGCACACCACGCGCGCTGAGCACCGCGCGGACCTGATCGAGTAGAGCCCCAGGTTCCGGCAAATGGTCGAACACCTGGAACATACACGCCGTGTCGAACTCGCCGGGTTCGAACAGTCCCGGCTTCATGATGTCCAGAAGTATCCGAGCGCGCACCGAGGGCGCGGCGGCGTCGATTGCCTTGCGACTCGGTTCAACCCCGCGGACCTCTTCATAACCCTGGGCCAGCGCCTCCTCAAGCATGAAGCCATTGCCGCAGCCGATCTCCAGGAAACTGCGACCTCGAGAGTGAGCCTTGGCTTTGGCCAGGTAGCGCCCGTACGTGGCCCGCAGGTTTGGAACTTCCGCTCCATAGTCGAAGCTGCTCCGACGATAGAGCTCTGAAAGGCTGGCCTGGCCTGCGGCTGGGTCTGAGCGCACCAGTCCGCAGACACGGCAGCGGACGATTCGATAGTGGATTGAGTCTGGGAGTCGGCGGGCTGAGAAGATTCTTTCGTTAAACGAGGCCTCATCGTAGGTTGGCGGATAAAGCTCATCTGCGTTACCGAAGGTCCCGCAGATGGCACATGGTGTCGGGGCAAGCACGATGCCCGCGCCGGCCGGCTCAGTCATCGGAACGAGGTTGTGGTTCGTTCAGGATGCTCTCAACGATGTAAGAGGGCCGCCGCTTCACCTCATCGTAGATGTGAGCCAGGTAAGACCCGATGATGCTCAGGCAGACGAGCTGCACCCCACCCAGGAACAAGATGAGGATGATCAGCGTCGTGAAGCCGCTCGGAACGCTGTGGGGATTAACGAAACGCACGACGATCTGAAGGACGATCGTCAAGAAGGCTACTGCAACCGTGAGGAGGCCGAGCCACGTGATCAGGTCGAGCGGGACATAGGAGAACGAGAGGATGGCCTGGCGTGCCCACTGTATGTTTTTCAAGAAAGAGTTCGTGGTGCGGCCGAACATCCGCTCAGGGCGCACGTATGGCACTCCCGTCTGCTTGAACCCCACCCATGCGCGGAGGCCGCGCAGGAAGCGATTGTTCTCAGGCAGTGAGTTCAGGGCTACCACAACCCTCCGGTCTAGGAGAGAGAAATCTCCTGCATCAACGGGCACCTTGACATACGAGGCGGCCCGGAACAACCGGTAAAAGGCTTTGTACAAGAACCGCATGTAACGTGGCGCCTCGCGGCCGATGCGCTGGCCATAGACGACGTCGTAACCCTCCCGCCAGCGTTCGTAGAACTTCTCGATGAGCTCAGGCGGGTCCTGCAGATCGCCATCCATCAGCACGACGGCATCGCCGGTGCAGATCCGCATTCCGCTGGTGAAGGCGCTCTGCGAACCAAAATTGCGGCTGTGGTTGATGACTACGACCGTCTGGTCGCGGCCGGCCAGCTCTCGCAGAACCTGTGCGGCGTCGTCGGGGCTCGCGTCGTTGACAAAGATGATCTCTCCGTCAACGTCAATCTTCTCGAATACGGCGCGCAGCCGCTCATACATGTGCGGCACCGCTGGAGAATCGCGGTAGCACGCGATGATGGCACTCAGCTTCTTTCGGCGAGCCGTCATTCAGACGTTCACAACGACTCGCCATCATAGACACGCCTGTGCAGAGGCGGGGGTGCGAGGATTCCCCTCGCGAGTTCGGCGCCTCGTTTGGTGCGAGTACGAGTGAACGGCGCGAATGGCTGGAACACAGTCAGGCTTCGGCTTGGTTCACACTTTCGTCACGCCAGTTCCCAGACGTCCGGTGACGGCCTGAGCAAGGAGTCCGCGAATGTCGACCCTCGCCTTTGATCCCGAAGAGACAACCCAGTGGGAGAAGTCCCACCCACGCACCATCAAGCCCGAGCAGTGGACGAAGTTCGAGGGTTACGCGGCCGAGATCTTCCAGGCATTCGGCATGAACCTGCAAACGCCCGGCACGACGACCACGCCCACCCGCTTCCTGCGGGCGCTGTTCGACGCCACCAACGGTTACGAGGGCGACCCCAAGCTGCTCACGGCCTTCCCGACCGAGTGCCGCGGCGGCCCCGACTGCAGCATCAGCCAGGTGATCGAAGGCCCGATCGAGTTCTTCTCCCTGTGTGAGCACCACGCCCTGCCTTTCCACGGCCATGCCTACATCGGCTACATCGCGCACGAGGAAATCATCGGCATCTCCAAGCTCACCCGGCTCGTGCGTGTCTTTTCACGCCGCTTCACGGTGCAGGAGCGAATCGGGGTCGAGGTCGCAGACGAGCTCGTCCGCGTCCTCAAGCCTCATGGCGTCGCCGTGCACCTCAACGCGATGCACCTGTGCACCCAGATGCGCGGTGTGCGTGAAGGCCACTCCAGGACCTGGACCTCCTTCTGGCGCGGCAACTACGAGAACGACCCCCAGCTCAGGACGGAGTTTCTCCAGGCGGCCCAGCAGACGGACCACTGAGCACACTCGAGCCGTTCGAGGTCCTCTTCGAAGACGGCGGGCTGCCGGGCTACGACCTGCCCTCCGACCTTGCAACGCTGTACGGACGGCTGGGTTTCGCTGAAAGGAGCCTCTACTCCAACTTCGTGTCGTCGATCGACGGCGTCGTAACGCTCGGCTCGAGCCCGTCGGCCGGCTCCGTCATCAGCGGCCGCAACCGCGCCGACCGCTTCCTGATGGGATTGCTCCGCGCCTGCGCCGATGCGGTGTTGCTCGGGGCCGGAACGCTGCGCGCGACACCGGGCCACCACTGGACGCCACAGCACATCTTTCCGGATTTCGCGAACAGCTTTGCCAACCTGAGGATTCAACTCGGCCGCAAGCCTGAGCCGAGGCTGGTCCTCTTGACGTCGAGTGGCAGCATCGACACGCGCCACCCCGCCGTGGTGAGCGGCGCGACAATCGTGACCACCGAATCCGGCGCGCGATCGCTGTCCGCGCTCCCCGACACATGCGACGTGATCGAGGTGGGGAGGACCGGCAGCGTCGACGTCGCAGGCGCGGTCGACGAGCTGAGGTCTCGAGGAGACCGGGTCATCCTCACCGAGGGAGGTCCGCACGTCATGGGCGAGCTCGTGAGGCATGGGTTGGTCGATGACGCGTTCTTAACGCTGTCCCCGGTCGTCGCAGGGCGCGAAAAGGAAAACCGCCTGGGGATGGTGGCCGGGGTGGAGTTCCTACCCGAGAAAGGCAGGTGGGGACACTTGCTCAGTGCGCGCCGTCACGGCGACCATCTCTTCCTGCGTTACGCCTTACCGAGGTCCTGACCCGGCTAGGCGCAGGAGTCGGCCCCCAGCGGGAGCGGCGCCGACTCGGCCTTAACGGTGCCGGTGTCGACGACCAGGACGAGGGCGGCGGCTTTGGCCCCGGCCGGCAGCGTCAGCGGAAAGCCGCCTGCCGGCGCCGGATCGAAGCTGAATTTCCCGACATTTGAATAGTTGCGCTGAA
>JBAUTF010000137.1:0-15799 GCA_049582065.1 Candidatus Dormiibacterota bacterium
AGGGCGCCGACGGCGCCCCCAAGGCAGGCCCAGTACACGTAGAGGCGGCGGATGGCGGAGGCGCGGTCGTACGGATCGCGCATGGCGAAGCGGTGTGCGAACCAGAAATGAACGCCCCACACCGGCCCCGCGACCAGCACCGTGGCGCTGAAGCCGGCCAGCGACGTGCGGCTGCTCTGGGCCGAGGGATCGTTGAACAGAAAGAGCAGTACGGTGTAGCCGAGAAGGGCGAGCCCGAACGCGAACAGGCCCAGCGCCGCGGCGCTGACCAGATACAGGTACAGCCGCCTTAGAATCACTGGCGAAACCGTACTACCATGCGCGGGTGATCTCTCAAGAACTGCTCGAAATCCTGGCGTGCCCCAAATGCCACACCAAGGTGGAGCTCAAAGAGCCCGATCAGCTGCGCTGTCCAACGTGCAAGGTGCTCTATCCGATCGTGGACGGCATCCCGGTCATGCTGATCGAAGAAGCCAAACCCGAAACCGATTAGGCACTGCCCACGTGGCCTGGGCGGCCGGGTTTAACCCGGCCGCGACTTTGTTTCGTCGTCTCCATGCGCGGCATGGACTGGCTATTTCGTTAAGTCCCATCCGTATACCGGAAGGAGAGCAGCCGGCCGGCGAAGCCGGCTGGCGATGAGAGGGAACCATCCGGGTTCCCTCTCATCCTTAAGCTGCGCACGCGTACTGGCTGGTGTCCCTCGGAGAGGTGTTGTTCTGGGCGTCGCGGATGTCGGTGGCGATCTCGTCGTCCGTCAGCGCATAGGCCTGGTTCGGGTCGCCGGCCGACGTCGCGAAGACGATCCCGAGCACCCGCCCCTCCAGGTCGACTAGCGGGCCGCCCGAGTTGCCCGGGTGCACGCTGGCCTGCATGACGTAGATCTGGCGGGTCACGAGGTTCTCGTTGTAGATGTCGCGGCCCTCCGCCGGTACCGTGCCGTCGACGACTGCAGGCACCACCTTCTCGGGGCCACCCCCTGGATAGCCGATGACCGCGGCGTTGGTGCCGCGCTGCGCCGGACCGAATGTGAGTCCCGGGCCTGTGTACTCCGGCACATACAGGACGGCCACATCCTTTTCGGGGTCGAAGAAGACCACCGCAGCCTTCATCTCCCGGCCTCCGGGCATGATGATCACGTGGTTGCTCGTCCCCGAGACCACGTGGGCGTTGGTGACGAAGTAGCCGACGCCGACCGGGAATCCGCTGCCGGTGACCAGCCCGCCACACCCGAAGCTCGACACTTTGGCGACGGATTCGGCGACGCGGTTGACGCCCGCGGTGTAGAAAGATGTCGGGACGGGAAGGGCGGAGAGCGTCGGCTCGAGGCCGGCGAAGGCAGACGGAAACGAGACCCCGGCCAGGATTCCTTCGACGCTGGCTAGAAAAACGGGCGGCTTCATCCCCATCGAGTCGATGCTGCGCAGAAGTGCCGACCTCTGGATCTGCTGCGCGATCTCCTGGCTGGGCCCCCTCGAGAAGCTGAGACCGAGGAACCAGCACATCGCCATCACCGCCACCGCCGAAAGAACAGCGCCTCCGATGGAATCGGTCGAGGTATGGATGCCTGCGCGCAGGATGCCGCGACGGACCGGTTCGCCCGCCGCAAAGCCGATGCTGGAGCCAAGACTTCCGCCGATCACGAGCACGAGGACGGCCCCAAGCGGCCTTGCGGTCGGGTTGTCGATCTGAAGGTAGTCGAGCACCGGCTTCGCGGCGAGCGCGCCGAGCACAACACCGACGGTCAGCCCAACGTACTGGGCGAGCGACAGCCAGAAGCCACGCCGGTACCCGTTGGCAAGGCCGATCACCACGGCGGCCACGATCACGAGGTCGATGAGGTTGACCATTTACTGTCCTGTATTCCCTACTAACACCCTAACGGCCACTTCTGCCTGAAGGTTGTACGTCGGCGATAATTGGAACGTGACCTACCTCGCCGGCGAATGGGTTCCAGCCTGGCTCGCCATGAGCATCACGTTCCTTGTTGCGAGCCTTGGCGTCGTCGGTCTCGGATGGTGGGTGCTGCGCGGCGATGCGCGCAACAGGGCCGCAGAGGAAGCCGCCGACGCGGCGACGCCCGTCGATCACAAAGAGGTCCACCACTAGTCCGCTGGAGTGAGTTCTCGGCTGCGGCGCCCGAGCTGGCGGAATTCACGGCGGCGCGGCTCGAGGCCACCGGCATCGTGCTGCTCGGCACCATACGCGCTGATGGATGGCCTCGGATCAGCCCCTGCGAGGCCTACATCGTCGACGGCGACCTCATGCTCGGGATGATGTGGCAATCGCACAAGGCGCTCGATCTCCTGAGGGACCCGCGTCTGACCATCGCCACGCCGCAAGCCGATCGTGAGCCTGTCCACGGGGATCTGAAGTTGTACGGCTCGGTCTTCGATGTGCCCGACCCGGATCGCCGCCGCCAGTACGGGGACACCCTGGAGGCGGCCATCAAGTGGCGTCCGTCCGAGCCGTACCACCTGTTCGCCGTCGACATTGAGCGGGCCGGCTTCATCAGCTTTGGCGAGCAGCGCCGGCTGCTTCGGTGGTCGCGTGAGTCGGGAATCGAGGTCCTGCGGCACCCCGACGACGCCGCCGGCGCGGGCTAGGCTCGGACCGGCTCCGGTCGGCTGTCGACCAGCTCGCCCGACTCGCGCAGGTCGCGCAGCGGCATGAAGCTCCGCACCGGCGGGACGCGCTCGAAGTTGTAGGGCGGCGGGGGCGAGGTGGTCGCCCATTCGAGTGTGTTGGCCTGCCAGGGGTCGTCGCCGGCGATCTCACCGTGGCGCCAGCTGCGGACCACGTTGATGAGGAACAGAAGGACGGAGAACGCGATCAGGAACGACGACACCGTGATGATCAGGTTGGTCGTCGCCCACTCCGTGTTGGTGTAGGTCGCGATGCGGCGCGGCATGCCCTCGAGCCCGAGAGTGTGCATGATCAAGAAGGTGCCGTTGAACCCCACGAACAGGGTCCAGAAGTTCCATTCGCCGAGCGTGCGGTTGAGCAGTCGCCCGGTGATCTTCGGGAACCAGTAGTAGATTCCGGCGAAAATCGTGAACACGCTGCCTCCGAACAGCACGTAGTGAAGATGGGCCACGACGTAGTAGGACTGGTGCAGCTGGGTGTCGACGGGGACCGATGCCAGGTAGACCCCGGTGATGCCGCCGATCAGGAACGTGGCGAGGAAGCCGAACGCGAACTTCATGGGGATCGTGAACTCGATCGACCCCCACCAGGCGGTCGCGATCCAGTTGAAGAACTTGATGCCGGTCGGGACCGCGATCAGCATCGTCATCAACATGAAGAAGCCCTCGACGTAGGTGTTCATGCCGACCGTAAACATGTGGTGCGCCCACACGGTCATCGACAGGAACACGATGCCGAACAGCGCGGCGACCATCGACATGTAGCCGAAGATCGGCTTGCGAGCGAAGACGGGGATGATCTCGGAGATCATCCCGAAGCCTGGCAGAATCATGATGTAGACCTCGGGGTGCCCGAAGAACCAGAACAGGTGCTGGTACAGCACGGGGCGGCCCTGAGTGGTGAAGAACTGAGTCCCGAGCTGGCGGTCGAACTCGACCAGAATCATCGCCGCGGCGAGCGGCGCGCCGACCACGAGCAGAAGAATCGAGGTCGAGATCTGCGCCCAGACGAACAGTGGAAGCCGGGTCAGCTTCATGCCCGGGGCGCGCAGCGCGATGATCGTGGTGAGGAAGTTGGTTGACGCCATGATGCCGCTGATCGCCCAGACGATGATGCTCATTGCCCAGAAGTCGACCCCGAGGCTGTGCGACTGGTATGCCTTCTCGGTCAACGGTGCATAGCCGGTCCAGCCCGCGTCCAGCGCGCCGCCGGTGAAGAAGCCGCTGTAGTACAGGATGATCGAGACGGGAATCAGCCAGAAGCCGAGCAGGTTGACGCGCGGGAACGCCATGTCTCGGGCGCCGATCATGATCGGGACCATGTAGTTGGCGATCCCGGTCAGGAAGATCGTGACGAAGAAGAAGATCATCGTCACGCCGTGCGCGGAGATGAGCTGGTTGTAGGTCTCGTGGTCGACCACCGAGAGGTTGGGTTGAGCGAGCTGTAGACGGATGATCAGCGCGAATATGCCGCCGACCACGAAGCTCAGGATGCCGGTGACCATGTACATGATCCCGATCAACTTGTGATCGGTGGTCGTCAGCCAGAGGCTGATCGGCTTGAAGAACGTGTCGTCGTAAGCCTTGGGACGAGGCAGGACAGTGGTGGCTGCCATCTGGTTCCTATGCTAACTCGGCGATGCCGAAGGGCTGGCCGAGGGCTGCTGCGCCGCGGATTGCTGCTGGATCCACTGGTTGAAATCGCTCTGGTCCATGGCCTGGACGATGATCTGCATCGTGCTGTGCCCTGCTCCGCACAGCTCGGCGCACTCGCCGCGCCACATGCCCGGCTGGTCGATCTTCATCCAGGAGAAGTTGTCGTAGCCGGGAACCGCGTCGGTCTTGCCCGTGATCGCGGGCACCCACCAGGAGTGGATGACGTCAGTGCTGTCGAACTGGAGCTTGATCAGCGTGTTGGTCGGTACCACGAACGGGGTGACGTTGCCGGCCAGAGTCCCCTCCTGGTGGACCACGATGCCGTCCATCGGGTACCTGTACTCCCAGCCGAACTGGTGGGCCGAAACGACGATGGTCATGTCTGGATTGCTGATCGGCTGGAAGTCCCGCTGGAGCTCGGCAAAGCTGAAGCCAACGATCACCAGCACGATGGCGAGCGGCGCCAGAGTCCATGCGATCTCCAGCCCGTTGTGGCCGTGGATCTGCGGCGGCACGTAGCCGACCGGCTGCCGAGAGCGCCGGTATTTCAGTACGACCCACAAGATCGACGCCTCGACTCCTACGAAGACGATGATCGCGACGATCGAGATCCCGATGTAGAGGTTGTAGATGTCCTGCCCGTTGGGTGAGACCGGGGTCGGGAAGATGGGGGAGAGGCCGCCCGTCCCACATGAGCTGAGCCAAATCGCGGCGAGCACCAGGCCCGCAAAGGTGAGAGGCGCGCGAACGCGTGCAGTCACGGCGGTCAAGTATATCGGCGGCCGGAGGATCGCCCGGCGTGGCGCCTCAGCGACCGGATAGAATCCAAAACCGAACGTGGCGGTAGCCAGCAAGCCTCGATATGTCGACGTTGCCAACCCGGACCTTGCCGTCGATTGCCCGCGCTGCGGGCTGAGGACGGCCCGGTTCATCGACCACTGCCGCAACTGCGGGTACAAGCAGTGGCCCTCGAGCACGATGGCTTCGGCCGCGTTCAAGGCCTGGCGCAGCGCCGATCCTTCGCGGGCGGCCGCATCGCGATTCGACCTGGAGCTGCCGGTTTTCGCCGACGACACGGTGGATTTCGCGGCCCGTGCTCACGAGCTCGGCATCCACCTGTTCCCGAGCAGCAGCTGGCCGTTCGTCATCTGCTTCGGTCTGCTGTTCCTCGCTCTCGGGGCGATTCCATTCCCGTCGGTCGCCCGCATCGTGCTCGCCGTGATCGGCGGTGTCATCTTCCTGGTGGGCGTCGTAGGCTGGGTCGTCGTCGAGGACGTCCAGATGTTCCCGAGCGATGGACCTCCGCCGCACGGCGAGGCTCACCACTGATGGCCGTCGCCAGCATCCGGCCGGAGCAGACCCCGCAGTACCCCGCGATCAAGCCCGGGATGACCGGCATGTACATCTTCCTGGCGTCGGAGGTCATGTTCTTCGGCAGCCTGTTCGCGGTCTACTTCTACCTTTACGGCTCGCATATCGTCTGGCCGCCGCCGCCCCCGACGACCAGCGAGTTCTACGTCAACTGGTACCCGGTGCCCGTCATCAACACGATCGTGCTGTTTTCCAGTGCTTTTACTTGCCACTTCGGGGCCGATGCCCTTGCGCGCGACAATCGGCGCCGCTTCTTCCTCCTGTGGACCGCGACCATCCTCCTGGGCCTCGCCTTCGAGTTCGGTCAGCTTTATGAATTCATCGCCGCTTTCGGGCGCGGGATGAGCCTGACGTCCAACAGTTTCGCCAGCGCCTTTTTCATCATGACCGGCTTCCACGGCGCTCATGTGCTCGGGGGCCTTGTCCTCCTGTCACTCATCCTGTTTCGCGCTGCGAAAGGCCAGTTCTCGTCCCAGCATCACGTGGGCGTGGCGGCGGTCACGTTGTACTGGCACTTCGTCGACGTGGTGTGGTTTTTCCTCTTCACCATCCTCTATGTAGGTGTGGCGCTGTTCCGATGAAAGCGCTGGCCGCGGCCGTGACCGCGGCTGCGCTGCTCGCGGCCTGCGGCGGCGGGAGCTCAGGCCAGCCGGCCGGCTCGATCAAGGTGACCCTGACCGAGTTCAGCTTCAATCCTTCGACCATCAGCGCTCCGAGCGGCAAGGTCGTCTTCTACCTGGTCAACGCGGGGACGGTCTCCCACGACATGGTCATTCGTGACAGCTCCAACAACCGTGTGGGCGGCAGCGACCTGATCTCGGCGGGCGACAGCATTGTTTTCACGGTCGACAGCATCGCCGCCGGGACGTACACCTACTTCTGCGATCAGACCGGGCATGAAGCCGCGGGCATGAAGGGAACGCTGACGGTTACTTAGCGGAGCCGCGCCCGCTTACTACGTCGGCGTCGGGGACGGGGACGGACTCGGCGACGGCGACGGGCTGGGCGGTGGTGTGGGCGAGGGGCTGGGTCCGGGCGCGACGCCGATCAGCTCGACATCGAAGACCAGGGTGGCGTTGCCCGGGATGATCACCGCGCCCGTGTTGGGGTCGGTCTGGCCCTGGGTGCCGTAGCCCAGCGCCGGGGGGATGATGAGCTTGCGCTTGCCGCCGACCTTCATCCCCGGGATGCCCTCGTCCCAGCCTGGGATGACCTGTCCCTGACCGAGCTGGACGGTGAAGGCGGTGCGGCCGGGCTGCCGGCTCGTATCGAATGGCGTGCCACCGGTCGAGAGCCAGCCGGTGTATTGCACCGTTACGTTCTGGCCTGTCTTGGCGACGTCCCCGGTCCCGACCGTGAAGTCGATGAACTTGAGGCCGTCAGGAAGCGTCACCACCGGCAAGCCGGCGCCCGCGTTGAAGTCGTCAGCCCCGGGCGACACGACCGGGGAGGATGAGGGACCCGGGCTCTCGTTCGCGACCGGCCCCGTGCTCGCATATGGGTCGGAGTACCCGCACGCCGCCGCGGCGAACGCGGTGACGGTGAGAACGGTGAGGAGCGATCTCCTCACGAGGCCGCGATGTCGATCGAGCTCATGGTGTCGCCCACCTGGATCTTGTCGACGACCTCCATTCCCGAGGTGACCTGCCCGAAGTGGTTGTATACGCCGTTGCTGGCCAGGAAAGGCGCATCGCCCAGGGTGATGAAGAACTGCGAGCCGCTTACCCCTGCGGCGCTGGACGCCATGCCCACGGTGCCGCGTGGCCACCGGGACGGGTTGGACTCGTCGGGCAGCTTGTAGGCGGGGCCGCCCGTGCCGTTGCCCAGCGGGTCGCCGCCCTGCACGACGAATCCGTGGACGACCCGGTGGAAGGTCAGACCATCGTAGAAGTGGTTTTGCGACAGGTAGACGAAGTTGTTGACCGTTTGAGGGGCGATCTTCGGGTCGACGAAGGTGATCACGAGGTCGCCACGCGACGTGTGCACGGTCGCGGTGTACTTCTTGGCCTGGTCGATGACGGCGGGCGGTGGCGTGGTCCTTTGTTCCATGCAGGTGACGATCTCATTGTCGCAGCCCGGGGCAAATGAGGTCGCTGCGCCCCCGGCCGGGCTGGAGCCGCAAGCCGTCAGCCAAACAGCCAGGGCGGCGATGGCGAGAATCCGTTTCACAGCGGTCGATACAGGCGCATGAGAAGGCAAGGCTGGATATCCTGACTGTTGTGAGCGCTGCCTCGCAACTGGCCGATGAGTACGACGGCACGATGGCCCAGGTCATCGAGGTAGCGGAATCGTGCACGGACGAGGACTGGAAGGTGCCATGTCCCAACGAGGAGCGCACGGTGGGGGTGGTATTCGACCACATTGCGGAGGGCAACCCAGAGGTGGTCCGGTGGATCCACGAGTTCCTGGCCGGCCGGCCGGTCCCCCTGACGCCGGAGGTCCTTAACGCCCAAAACGCCGAGCACGCCGAGCGGGCGGCGAACCGGCCGCGAGCCGAAACGGTCGCGGACCTGAAGACAGGTTCGGAAAGCACGTCTCGCGCCATTCGCCTCTTGACCGAACCCCAGCTTCACCAGAGCCAGGAGTTCGCCTGGGCGGGTCAGCAGGAGGTGGCCTGGGTGGCCCGCGCGGCGCTGAGACATCCCCGCGCTCACCTCAAGAGCATTCGGGAAGCGCTGGGCCACTGACGCCTGCTCGTCAGCGTGTCGGCTCGCGCGCCCCGGTGTAAAGCAGCACCGCCAGGCCCAGGGCCAGCACCGCGATGACGATCAGGGCCGCGGGCACGTTGGAGGTCGCCGCCGCGACCGAGCCTCCGATCAGCGGGCCGAGGAAGAACCCGAATGCGACGGAGCTCGCGTTGATCCCGAACACCGTGCTCTGCGCTTCATGCGGAGTCTCGAGGCCGATCATGCTGGCGGTCGCCGGTATGAGCACGCCGCTGAACAGGCCGTTGAGGCCGATCGCGATGATCACCACGGTGATCCACGGTGAGACGCCGATCAGAGTGACGGCGACCGCCACCAGCACCGCCGCCAGGGCGGTCGTCTTCACGTACCCGAACCTGCGCGTCACCGTCGTGTAAAAGACCGCGGCGGCGCTGCTCGCGACGCCGGCGAGGCCGAACCCGATCCCGGTGATGGTGGTCACGCCGCTGCTCGTCATCGTGAGCAAACGCAGCACGACCAGCTGCTGGGTCGCGGAGTTGGCGACGCTGATCAGCCCTTGCGCCCCCACCAGCACGCTGAGGGCCTTCTTCAGGTCGGGGACCTGGCCGATCAGGGTCAGCGTCCCGAGCTGAGGGCCGCTGCGGCGGACCATCGGGCTCTCGCGCACGATCGCGATCACCGGGATGAGCGAAAGCAGCAGCAGCACACCGCCGCCGAGGAAAACGAGGCGCAGGCCGAACACAGAGGCGGCCAGGCCGCCCACCACCGGACCGATGGCTCCGCCCAGCGCAACCGCCGAGCTGACCACGCCCAGCGCCCAGCCGACGCGGTTCCGCGGCGTTTCAACCGCGACGAGGGCCGTCGCGGCCGCCACCGTGCCGCTGGTCGCACCCTGGAGGAAGCGCAGCACCAGGAGCTCCGTGGGGGTCTGTGCGAAGTAGATCAGCCCGACGGTGAGGGCGCCCCCGATCATAGAGCGCAGCAGCATCGGCTTGCGCCCATATCGGTCTCCCATCACGCCCCAGATCGGGCTTGCGATCCCCATCGAGAGGCCCGACGCGCTCGCCGCCGCCGCCGTCCACAGATAGAGGTCGCGGTTGGAGTGAACGCCGAGGTCCTGGGAGATGAAGATCGAAAGGAACGGGAACGCGAAGCTGAAGCCGAAGATCGCCGTGAACTCCGCGAACCACAGCGCCGCCAGGTTGCGGCGCCAGTCGACCCCTCCCGGGTTGAGCGGGGGCGTCGTCGCCCGCGGGTCCGTCGACAGGGTCAGGAGCCCAACAGGTCGACGATCAGGTCTGAGGTGATCGGCAGGCTGTCGATGACCACGTCCGGCTTCCGTTTGCGCAGCGCGTCCTCGACCGCGCTCGATATGGCGGCCGGGACCGGAATCGTCCCGCTCTCGCCCGCCCCCTTGAAGCCTTCGGGGTTGGCGTCGGTGGGGGTTTCGATGTGCACCAGCTCTGGGATGGCGGTGACCTCCCCACTGGTCACGATGCTGTAGTCCAGGAAGCTGGCCGTGCGATAGCCGCCGTCCGCGTCGTAGATCGCCGCTTCGTAAAGGGCATAGCCCAGCCCGTGCGCATAACCGCCGTGCATCTGACCCTCGACCAGCATCGTGTTGATCGCCTGGCCAACGTCGTGCGCGATGACGTAGCGCAGCACCTCGACCTGGCCGGTCTCCGGGTCGACCCCGACGACGGCGACATGGCACCCGCTGGAGAAGGCGGTCGGCCGCGCCGGGTCGAAGCTCTCCAGCACCTCGAGTCCTCCATCGGGCAGGATGTCGGTCGCGGGCACGCTCTTGGCCGGCGCGCCGCGCACACCGATGACGCCATCCTCCAGCACCAGGTCCTGCACGTCGGCCTCGAGCACCTCGGTCGCGCGCTCGAACAGCGCCTTGCGCATCGCGGTCGCGGCTCTCGCGGCCGCGTTGCCCACCATCACCGCGCTCCGGCTGCCGGCGGTGAGTAGGGCGAACGGGACATGCTTGGTGTCTCCGGCCGTCACCTTGATCCTGTGGATGGGCCAGCCGAGGCGGTCCGCGGCGACCTGGGCGGCCATCGTCTCGTGCCCCTGGCCCTGCGGCGTCGATCCGACGTACAGGTGCGCCATCCCATCCTTGTCGAGGCGCAGACGCGCAGGCTCGCCCCGGCCGAATCCGGTCGACTCGACGCAGCAGGCGACCCCGACCCCGACCAGCCTGCCGTCCGCCATATCGGCCCGGTCGACCTCGCCCAGCTTCTCGAGCGCCATCGCGAGCAGCCGCGGATAGTCGCCGCTGTCGTACACCATCCCGCTCCGCCCGGCCGGGAACCCTGTCGTGTACGGGATCTGCTCAGGCTCGATGAAGTTGCGCCGCCGCAGCTCGGCCGGCTCGATGCCGAGCTTGCGCGCCAGCTGGTCCATGACCCGTTCCATCCCGTAGTTCCCCAGCGGCCGCCCTCCGCCGCGAACGAATCCGCTCGGCACGGCATTCGTGTAAACGAGCTGGGCTTCCACGTCCATGGCGGGCAGGACGTATGCCGAGACCATGTGGGAGATGATGATTCCGGGCTGCCCCGTGGCCGATCCGGCGTAGGCGCCGACGTCGTGGAACAGGCGGCCTCTCAGTCCGCGCAGCTTGCCGTCGCGGTCGGACGCCACCTCGAGCTCGATGACCGACCCATGGCCCTGGGCGGTGGTGGCCCCGTCTTCACTGCGCGTCGCGACCCAGCGCACCGGCCGTTTCAGCCGCCACGCCGCAAGCGCGGTCAGGACCTCTTCGGGAAACGGGCTGCCCTTGGCGCCGAATCCGCCGCCCACGTCCTCGGCCAGCACGCGAACGTCTTGCTCTTCGAGGCCCAGCGCCGACGCGATGGCCCCCCTTACGCCGAAGACGTTCTGGGTGGAGGTCCAGACTTTGAGGCCGCCGGTGTCCGAATCGGGCGCTGCCGTCACGGTACGCGGCTCCATGGCCGCGCCCGCGACGCGTGCGGTGGTCAGCCTGATTCGGGCGGTCACGCTGTCCGATGCGAAAGCTGTCTTGATGTCGCCATAGGTCGTCGAGTGCGTCTGCGCGATGTTGCTCTTCATGTCGGCGTGCACGGTGGCGGCCCCTGGCGCGGTCGCGGCCGCGACAGCGCCGACACCGATCAAGGGATCGAGGTCCGCGATCACCTGCTCGGCGGCGTCCTGGGCCTGGTATGAGGTCCCCGCGACCACGAGGGCGAAAGCCTCGCCGACATAGTTGACCTCGTCGCGGTTCAGGATCGGCCGGCCGCGCTGCTCGATCCCCGGCGGCCCGAAATCGCTCAGACCGGCAGCCACCTCCGGGAGGTCGTCCGCGGTCCAGACCGCCAGCACGCCCGGCATGCCCGCCGCGACTGCACGGTCGACGGCCCGGATGCGCGCGTGAGGCAGAGTCGAGCGGCAGAAGGCCACGTGGGCCAATCCCTCGAGCTTGATGTCGCCCGCGTACCGACCCTGTCCCGTGATCAGACGCTCGTCCTCGACTCGGCGCCAGCGCCGGCCGATGTAAGAAGTCACGGGAACTACAATAAGTTGTTCATTCGGGCCCATTGCGCGACCCCCAAAAAGAGACGGGCGGCTAGCTCAGTTGGGAGAGCGCCAGCTTGACATGCTGGAGGTCGGGGGTTCGAAACCCTCGCCGCCCACCAATCCGTTTCCTGCAAAATCGGATCGCCTCGGCCCGTTCGTCTAGTGGACTAGGACGCCGGCCTTTCAAGCCGGAGATCAGGGGTTCGAAGCCCAAGCAGGACGCTATTCGAACCAACTAGTCCAGATCGAAAAGCAACTTAACCGCTGGTGGTCGGCACACGAGAGGGGGACAACTCCCAAGCGAGATACGCTCTCAGTGCGGGAACCAGCGCTCGACGCGGTCAATACGTCCGTCGGCGAAGCCCGGCCGCGAATCGACACCCCAGAGATATGAGGCGATCGCTAACCCGACAAAAGCCGCGAGTACCAGCAGCGGCCCCATGCCGAAAGGCTACTCGTCAACTTTCCGGATGTCCATTTGGGGCTACTGCCCTGCCCTGGCCTTCGGCGCTCCGATTTCCCGTTCGAGCTCGTCGGACTGGTGAGTTCCCACTGGGTGGCGAAGTTAGCAGGAGTAGCCCGGGCGGGATTCGAACCCGCGATATCAGCCTTGAAAGGGCTGCGTCCTAGTCCACTAGACGACCGGGCCCAGTTGGGTACTAGGTACTCTACTTGCTGGCCTGCTGCCCCTTGCGGGCCACCAGGCGAGGCACCAGAAGCGGGCGTAGCACAATGGTAGTGCGGCAGCCTTCCAAGCTGTTTACGTGGGTTCGATTCCCATCGCCCGCTCCAACTTCCCTAGTCCTCGGGATTCGCGAAATTGCCGAGCCTCCTGGACAAGAGCGCCAAAGAGTCGCGCGGCCCATGGTTGAGTGCGGACCAGCTCTTCGGGATGGCACTGGATGCCAATCGCGAATCGATGCCCGCTCGCCTCGACGCCTTCGATCAATCCGTCCGAGGACCGGGCGACCACACGCAGCCCCGTGCCCGGCTCGCGAATCGCCTGGTGGTGCAGGCTGTTGACCTGGATTCGAGTTGCCCCGGCAACGCGGGTGAGAATGGTGCCCGGTTCGATTTCCAGGCTGTGAGCGAGGAAATCCCGCGGATCGCGATCATGCGACTCGCGGACCACTCCCTGCACATGCAGGTCCTGCCATAGCGTTCCGCCGCACGCCACGTTGAGAACCTGGATGCCACGGCAGATCGCGAGCAGGGGCAAATCGTCCTCGATGGCCCACTTCGCCAGGGTCAGCTCGACCTCGTCGAGGTCCGGCATCAGCGTGAGATTGCAGTCCTCTCGCGCGACCGCGCCGTACCGCCCCGGCTCGACGTCCGCGCCGCCGGGCAGGAGCAGGCCGTCGAGCAGCTCATAAAGGACCCGAAGGTGCCGCGGGTCGTGAACGATCGGAATTGACAAGGCGGTCGCGCCCGCCGCCTCGAGTGCATCGAAGTACGCGCGGTTCAGGGCGAGCTTGGGAGGAAATCCGGAACCCGTGAATGGGCGGAGCGGCACCCCGATGACGGTCATACGAGAATGTCTGATCCAGCGCGCCGCTGGGCGACCAGCGGGAGCTTGGCACGGACCTGTGCCAGCCTTTCCTTGCTCACGTCGGCCACGCCGACGCCGGCAGCTTCCCCGAGACCGGCCGTGATCGTTCCCATCGGGTCGACCACCATGCTTCGCGCGCAGAAGCCGATGCCTGTCATCCCCGCCGCCGCCACGTACATCGTGTTCTCGAGCGCTCGCGCTCGCACGATGATGTTCCAGTGCTCCTCTTTGAGCGGTCCGGCGACCCAGGCCGAGGGGACCACGAGCAGGTCGGCGCCCCGATCCGCCGCCTGCTGGATGAAAGCGGGGAAGCGCAGCTCGTAGCAGATCGCCACTGCCGTCCTGAACCCGTCGATTTCGACGATCGGTAAGTCCGCGCCGCCGGGGCGGAAACGATCCGACTCGCGCTCGCCGAAAGCGTCGTAGAGATGGCTTTTGCGGTGCGCCGCCACGAGTCCTTTACGCGGGTCGACGACGACGGCCGTGTTGCTGATCAGGCGATCGCCGGGAATCGACTCGAACATTCCGGCTACCAGCGTCACCCCCAGTCGCGACGCGATTCCCCGCAGCTGTTCGACAAATGGTCCATCCAGCGGTTCGGCGGCTGGTCGCAGATCGTCGGTCAGCTCTCCGAAGGTGTGCATCGACCCTTCTGGAAACACCACCAGCCGGGCTCCCGCCGATGCCGCCTCTTCTGCAAGCGCGGCGATGCGCTCGAGGTTTGCCGATTTGTCGGGTCCCGATTCGAACTGGGCGACGGCGACTTTCATCACAGGCGCTCGAATCCGCGATAGCGCTCCCAGTCGGTGATGGACGACTCGAATGCCGCCAGCTCGATCTCGGCGCGATGCGCGTAGTGATCGACGACCTCTCCGCCAAAAGCTTCGCGCGCGACCGGGCTGCTCGCGAACAGGTCGGCAGCCGCGCGCATGGTGTGCGGCACGCGCGGGTGGTCGCCTTCGTACGCGCTCCCTTTCGTAGCGGGCTCCAGCGTCAACTCTGAGTCGATGCCGTGCAGGCCCGCGGCGATCATCGCCGCGACCGCAAGGTAGGGGTTGACGTCGGCGCCGGGCAGGCGGTTTTCGACATGCAGGCCCTGGCCGTGCCCGATGACACGCATTGCGCAGGTCCGATTGTCTTTGCCCCAGGCGACTGCTGTCGGCGCGAACATGCCCGGGACGTACCGCTTGTACGAGTTGATCTGTGGAGCAAACAGGAGCGTCAGCTCACGCAAGCATGCAAGCTGTCCCGCGAGGAATCGATCAAACATCTGCTGGTCGCTCGCAAACAAGTTCGATCCATCCGTGCCCGCGAGGGAAAGGTGCACGTGGCATGAGCTCCCCTCGCGCTGGTCGAACTTGGCCATGAAAGTAATCGCCATTCCTTCCTGCGCCGCGATTTCGCGTGAACCGAACTTGTAGATCGAGTGGTCGTCGCAGACACCCAACGCGTCGCCGTACCGGAAGTTGATCTCGTGCTGTCCGAGGTTGCATTCGCCCTTCGAGCTCTCGACGTTCATGCCGGCGCCCTCCATCGAGTTGCGTATGCGCCTGATCAAGGGCTCGATGCCGGACGTGTCGAGCAGCGCGTAGTCGACGCTGTAAGGGGTGGCTTTGGCAAGGTTCCTGTAGCCCGAATCCCACGCCTCGCGGTAGGTGCTTCGAAAGATCATGAACTCGAGCTCCGTGCTCACCATCGCAGTCAGGCCGCGCGCGCTGAGGCGGTCCAGCTGCCGCCTGAGGATCTTCCGCGGCGACACGTGCACCGGTTCGCTCCCTTCCTTGTATGCGTCGGCGATCACGAGCGCCGCCCCCGGCTGCCACGGCAGTCGGCGAAGCGTCGACAGGTCCGCCTTGAGCTCGAAATCACCAAAGCCGCGGTTCCACCCGGCGAGCCCGTAGCCCTGCTGCGGCGACATGTCCACGTCGGTTGCCAGCAGGTACTCGCACGATTCAGCGCCATGCGAGACCGTGGATTCGAGGAAGTGGCGAGCGGCCAGCCGTTTGCCGACGAGGCGTCCCTCCATATCCACCAGAGCCAGCACCACGGTGTCCACCGAGCGGTCGGCGACGGCGCGCTCCAGCGCTTCCAGGGTCAATGCCGGCGCGCTCGTTCCGTTGGATGCCGACCTCATGGCGGGTCGAGTGTGCACATCAGTCATTGAGGACTCACCTCCAGCACGATCTTGCCTCTCACGCCGCCGCGCTCGAGCCGTTCATGCGCCGCTGCGGCGCGCTCGAGCGGCAGGACTTCATTCACCCTCACTTTGAGCCGTCCAGAGTCCACTAGGCCTGCGATCTCCTCCAACGCACGTCCGTCAGGCTCGACAAGCGGCTCCGCGAGGCGAATGCCTCGCCTCTTCGCCTCAATCT
>JBAUTF010000138.1:0-37441 GCA_049582065.1 Candidatus Dormiibacterota bacterium
GATCTCCAAGGTCCCGACCATCCTGCACACGCCTTTGATGTCGGGCACCAACGCGATCCACGGCATCATCTTGGTCGGCGCGATCGTGATCGCCGCGGGCGCCCATACGCCCGTCACCATCGCGTTGGGCCTGGTCGCTGTGACACTCGCCACCACCAATGTGGTCGGCGGGTTTGTCGTGACCGACCGAATGCTCGAGATGTTCAAAGGCCGTCAGGCGGCGAAGCCGGTGCCCCCAGCATCGGCGCCCCAAACGCCCACTCCCAAATGACGATCGCCATCGCACTCGCCTACCTCGCTGCCGCCGTGCTGTTCATCCTGGGCCTGAAGCAGCTGAGCTCGCCCAAAGGCGCCCGCAACGGCAACTTCACCGCGGCGGCCGGGATGGTGATCGCGCTTCTCGCGACGCTCCCGCTGCTGCACTTCACGACCGCCGGCGTGATCATCATCGGGATCGGCGTGGTCATCGGGGCTGCGGTTGGAAGCATCGGCGCCCGCATGGTGAAGATGACGGCGATCCCGCAGATGGTCGCGCTGTTCAACGGCGTGGGCGGCGGAGCCGCCGCCCTGGTGGCCGTGGCCGAGCTGCTGAGCTTCGGCGCGCATCCGGCGTTCTCGGAGGCGTTCCCCAGCGTCTTCAGTATCGTCATCGGCTCGGTCTCCTTCGCCGGCAGCATGATCGCGTTCGCCAAGCTCCAGGAGCTGATGACGGGCACCCCGATCACCTATCCCGGCCAGCAGGTGGTCAACGGATTGCTCGCCGCTGCGATCGTGGGATTCGCCATCGCGGTCCTGGTCATCGCATCGGTGCCCTTCTCGTTCATCGCGCTGATGCTGCTGGCGCTTGTGCTGGGCGTGGCGTTCGTCCTGCCGATCGGCGGAGCCGACATGCCGGTCGTGATCTCGCTGCTCAACGCTTTCACCGGGCTGGCGGTGGCCGCCAGCGGCTTCACGCTCAACAACTTCGCCCTGATCGTCGCGGGCACCCTCGTCGGAGCCTCCGGTAGCCTGCTGACCAAGCTCATGAGCGATGCGATGGGTCGCTCGCTCGCCAATGTGCTGTTTGGTGCGTTCGGACAGACCCACGCTGGCACGGCGGCCGCCGCCGCCGGTGGCGGACCCGCGCGCAGCGTCCGGTCGGCGTCCGCGGAAGACCTCGGCACGCTGCTCGCGTACTCGCAGCGGGTCATCATCGTGCCGGGCTATGGCCTGGCCGTCGCGCAAGCTCAGCACGCCGCGCGCGAGCTCGCCGACGTGCTCGAGAAGCGTGGCGTCGAGGTCACGTATGCCATCCATCCGGTCGCCGGCCGCATGCCCGGGCACATGAACGTGCTGCTCGCCGAGGCCAATGTGCCATACGAGCAGCTCAAGGAGATGGACGAGGTCAACGACGAGTTCAAGAACGCGGACGTGGCCTTGATCGTGGGCGCCAACGACGTCGTAAATCCATCCGCGCGCAACTCTCCCGGCAGCCCGATCTACGGCATGCCGATCCTCAACGCCGACCAGGCCAAGAACATCATCTTCATGAAGCGCTCGATGCGTCCGGGATTCGCGGGCATCGACAACGACCTCATGTTCGGGCCGCACACGATGATGTTCTTCGGCGACGCCAAGGACTCTTTGACCAAGCTGGTCGCGGCCGTCAAGGCCGCCTGACCCCTTTTTAAACAGGAGCTCGGTGGAGCTTTAGACCGATTCATTCCCGCCGTCGCCCAGGCGCGTCACCGACCAGGCGGCCGAGGAGAGGAGGGGTTCCCGCAGGGGAGCAATCAGTGAGACCCATCCTCAACGCGCTTGGCGCGCGACGACCTGTCCTCCCCTGCGCAAAAAGACGACGAGCCTCCTGCCAAGCGGTAGGAGGCTCGCGCCGCGAAGAGGGTGTGGTGGCAGCAATCCTAAATCCGAGGCCCCCGTATGGTTAGTGGATGGCCCACAAAACCTGGCGGTATTGCTTGTGATCCCTACAATGCGGCCAATGAGCGACCAGGCGGTTCTTCTGATCACGGTCGCCCTGCTGACCCTTTATGTCATCGGCGTGGGGGGCGCCACGGCGACCGCGATCACGATCAGGGAGGCCTGGCGCCGGCGCCAGCGCAGCAGCCCCCGCCCCGACCTCACGTCAGGAGAGGTGGTGCTCGATGCTCCGAGCCTGCCGGCTGCGGTTCGTGCTCTGCGGGTCGCCGGCTGGGTGGCTTTCCCCGTCGCGCTCGCGCTGGCCGTCTTCGCCGATCGTCGATATATTTGGGTGGCGCCGGTCGCCGTGATCGTGATGGTCGCCTTGAACGCCTATTACTTCACCGCGATGCAGGGCCTCGGCGAGCGTCTGACGCTCTCCGAGGACGGGTTTCGACTCGGCGCGAGAGACGTTCGCTGGATCCATGTGACAGACCTGATCGGCGCGCACATGGGCGCGTTCCGCGGTATGCGGATGTCGGAAGCCGGCGAATGGCAGGATCCCAAGGTCGTGCCGAACGTAATCTTCTACCGGCTCAACCGAGCCCTGGTCCGCCCGCGCAAGTCGGTGCGTCAGCGGCTCGGCGGGCTTTCCTACTACGACGGCATGATCCGCAATGTTTTCGGGGTCACGACGGAGCAGCTGCTGCGCGGCATGCGCGACCGCCGGCACCTGGCGCTCGAGGCCGAAGGGCCGCCCATCCGCCGCCCACGACCGGACGAGGTCCGCCCGCTCAGGAATCCCGAAGCTTGAGCATCCTCTCCACGGGCTTCGTGTCGAAGGGATAGGCGAGGCGCAGCACGAAGTGCTGCAAGCCGGCCTTCAACCATTCCGCCGCGACCTTGGGCGACAGCCGGCCGACATTGGCCGTGCGCTCGATTGTCTGTGGATCGCGCCCGACCCGACGGCACCATTCGTCGAGCACCGCCGATTTGACTGCGAACTCCTCGGGGGAGCCGCCGCCGTTCCACATCTGGGCGTGTTCCGCGACCAGGCGGAGGACGACCTTCTCCCCGCCGCCGCCGATCAATATCGGCAGCGGCCCTGCCGGCCGTGGCTTGAGCGCCGCGATGCGCCGCTTGATGCGCGGCAGCGCGTCCTTGAGGAGCCGCACCCGATCCCGCGCCTCACCGAAGTCGTACCCGTATTCGTCATAGTCGCGCTGGAACCAGCCCGCCCCCAGCCCGAGCACGAGGCGTCCACCTGAAAGCTGGTCGACGGTTCCCGCCATATAGGCGAGGAGGTCGGGGTTCCGGTAGCCGGTGCACGTGACCATCGGTCCGATCTGCGGCGCCTTCGTGTCGATCGCGGCGGCGGCCAGCAGGGACCAGCACTCGAACTGGTTGCCTTCGGGATTCCCGTACAGGGGAAAGAAGTGATCCCAGAACCAGATGCTGTCGACCCCGAGCTCGTCCGCGCGGCGCCACGCGTCGCGCAGCTCTTCGATCGTGCACTGCTGCGGATGGATGGTCACGCCGACTTTGAACGGCCGATCGGTGGTCATGTCTGTGAGATTATCGGGCGATGTCGAGCGAGCTAAGAGCAGTCCCGGTCGACTTCATGACCGCGACCCCTGATTTCTGGAAGCGCTATCACGAATACCGCCGGGCCCGGCAGAACGACGAGCGCCCGGATGACCCGGTGCGCCCCGACGAGCTGGAAGAGCAACGGCTGAAGCGCGCCAACCCGTTCGAGTTCGAATACCGGTACGAGGTTTCGCGGGACGGGGTCATCGTCAGCATGTTCGGCGGCTCGACAGTCAAGCCGGGGAACCCCGAGTACGAGAGCAACAAGCATCTGTTCTGGACTGACTTCTATGTGCGTCACAACGAGCGCCGCCGAGGCATCGGATCCTCATGGCTTCCGCTCATCGTCGAGCTGATGGACCGCCACGGCTGCACTGTCGTCGGCATGAGCGCGGAGGACGAACCGGGCTATGCCTTTCTGAGATGGGCGGGTGCCGAGGCGAAGTTCAGCGGCGCCGAAAACCGGCTCAGGATCGCTGACGTGGACTGGGCCATGCTCGAGCGCTGGGTCAGAGAAGGGCAGACGCGCTCACCACGCACCAAGCTGGAGATCCACGATGGGCTCCTGCCCGAATCCATGTGGGCCGAATTCGCGCCCCAGCTCTCGACGATGCTCAACACCATCCCGTGGGAGGGTCTCGAACACGGCGACATCATCGTCACGCCTGACCAAATGAAGTATTACAACGAGCGGTTGGAGGCGGGCCGGGAGACCCCACATACCGTGCTGACCCGCGAACCCGACGGGACGATGTCATCCGTGACTGATGTCACCTGGGCGCCATACCGGAGAACGATCATCCACCAGCAGTTCACCGGCGTGCTGCCGAGCGCGCGTGGGCGCGGGCTGGGCAAATGGATCAAAGCGGCGATGCTCCTGCACCTCCGCGAGCTTTATCCCGACATCCAGTGGGTGTCGACCGCCAACGCCGGCTCCAACGCGCCGATGCTTGCCATCAACAAGAAGATCGGCTTCAGGCAATACCGGGCGGGCAAGGAATACCAGATGACGCGCGACCAGGTGGCCGCGCGGATCCGAAGCCTGAAGCCGGCCTAAGCGCGCCTGCTGCGCTGCACGCTGCGCGCAAGCAGGATGATCCCGATCACGATCAACAGCAGCGGCAAGGCGGCTCTGCCAAACCAGCCGTAATCCGTGTTGCTGATGCCGAGGATCGATTCGAAGATCACGAACCCGATCATGAAGATCACCGCCCCGACGAACATGAGCGCGCGGCCGCGTCTAAGCGACACCATGTCGCGGTCGCGCAGGGCCTGCAGGTACATGCCAAGCCCGAGCCCTCCGGGCACGATCAGCGCCCAGGCAAAGGCCCAGCTCGGCCAGTCGCCCGTGCTGCTCTGGTAAGCGAGGACGAGGCCCAGCATCGTGATCATTCCCCCTGGGATCGACGCGCCGGCGCCGACGCTGACGAACCCGACCACCAGCAGCGTGAGGCCCGGGATGATCACGAAGAGCGGCCAGCCGTACTGCGTCAGGTCGATGCCGAACATGACCACGCCGAGCGCGAAGAGGCCCACCACGACGAGCACGATCCCCAGTGCCATGCTGGACCCAGCGCTGCGGCGCTGGGCCGGGTGCGAGACGGGGAAGGGCGGGGCAGGCGCGGCCGTGGCCGTGGCCAATGCCGGTTCTGCTACAGCGGTCGAGATGGCTCCCGCGAAGGCCGGCTCGGCCGGCTCGGCGGCTGTGGGATCGGGCGCGATCGGCTCCGACACCACTGCGGGCAGCTCGCTGGAGGTGGGTTCCGATTCCGAGGTGGGCGCCGGCTCGTCCGGCCTGGACGCGAATATGTCGGGGCTGCCCGACAGGATGTCGGGGCTCACGTGCGCCATGTCGTCTTTGGGCGCTGCGTCGTCTGTCTCTTCGCCGACCGGCGGCTGCTCCGGGCTGCTGGATGCCTTGCCTGGCGTGGCGCGCTTTCGCTTGCTCATCACGTTAGAGCTTAACGGTCGACCCGGGAAGAACCGACGCTTGACTCAGCGGCGCCCGAACATCGGGTTCACGGGCCCGTGCCCGCGGCCGATCTCAAGCGCATTGGCGATCGCACCCTGGATGAACACCTTCGCCTCTTTGGCCGCCGCCAGCGGATCGAGACCCTTGGCCAGGCCCGCGGCGATCGCGGCCGAGAAGACGCATCCGCTGCCATGGGTGTTGGCCGTGGGAATACGCTCGCCCTCGAGCTCGGCGAGCCGGAGCCCGTCCCAGAACACGTCGGTCACGTCGGTCTCGGCATGACCGCCCTTGACGATAGCTGCGCGAGCGCCCATCGCAACCAGGTCGCGCGCCGCCTGCCGCCGCTCCTCAAGGCTGCGCACGGGCCGCCCGAGGAGCACCTCGACCTCGGGCAGGTTCGGGGTGATGACAGCGGCCAGAGGCAGCAGGCGCTTGCGCAGGGCTTCGACGGCGTCCTCGCGCAGCAGCCTCGCGCCACCCTTGGCCACCATGACCGGGTCGACCACGAGGCGCTCGATGCCGTGTCTCGCGACAGCCTCGGTGACCGCCTCGATGATGGCGGAGCTCGAAAGCATGCCGGTCTTGGCCGCCTGCACGCCTATGTCCTCGATCACCGCTTCGATCTGCGCGACGACAAGGCCCACCGGCAGCTCGAGGATGTCGCTGACCCCGAGCGTGTTCTGGGCGGTGATCGCCGTGATGGCGGAGGTGCCGTGGACCCCGAGCGCCGCGAATGTCTTGAGGTCGGCCTGGATCCCGGCGCCTCCCCCGGAGTCGGAGCCCGCGATCGTGAGCGCGACCGGAAGCTTCATTCGATCTCCGACCGCCTCGCGCCCCAGTAGACGGCTGCCGCGACGCCTACGCTCACCAGTCCGCTCAGATCGGCTCCGTGCAAGCCTGCGATCAGCCCCTGGTTGAAGAAGCTTTGAGTCGGGACCAGGTTGCTGAAGAGGTTCGTGTAGTTGACGAACACCAGGCTGACCGCGGTGCCCGAGATCCAGGCCGCGAGGGCGAGAGTAGGCCGCGGCCGGGTCTCGAACACGAAGAAGCTCAAGAGGACGACCGCAGCCCAGGCCGGGGCCCACAGGTACGTGAGGATCAGGAAATCCTCGTATGCGACGTGGAAATCGCTGAACAGCACCGCGTAGGAGGCGAGGACGGTGCCCAGCAGCCCGCAGCCGAGTGCGGTCTGCCAGCGTTCGAGCCTGATTCCCATCGCCAGCGAGACCAGGCCGGCCGTGTACACGTCGAGGTAGTTGGCCCATATCTCACCGGCGACGATGAAGATGAAAAAGGGGACCGCGACCCACCCGGGAGCGTGGGCGCTGATCACGGCCAGCACCCCCTGGCCGGCGGCGAGCCGGGAGTCGATCGTCGGCAGCAGGAGGCCAAACAGACCGAGCAGGATCATCGGAAGGGCCACGCCCGCGACGGGCCAAAGGGTCACCGATCGCCTCGAGCTTGAGGCCGGAAGGTAGCGCGAGTAATCGCTCGCGAACGGGTACCAGGAAGCGACGAGCGCGAAGCAGGTCATGAACCCCAGCACGAACGCGCCGGCGTAATCGGCGCCGGCGGTCGCCGGTCCCTGGCTCCAGTGAAACTGCGGGGCCAGGAAGATGAAGAGCGCCACCGAGAGGACGGCGAACGTCACCGAGCCATATGTCTCCAGGACCTTGATGGTCTGGTGGCCGAGGATTGCCACCACGACGCTGACGGCCGCGATGAGCATCACCAGGGCGAAAGTGATCACGCGATTGCCGCCGCCGAGCAGCTGCGCGCCGGCCTGCGCCGCGATGACGCAGTCGACGGCGAACCAACCGATGGCCAGGAAGAGCGTGAGCGCGGCGCCGAGGTACGAGCCGCGCCGGCCGAAGATTCCGCGCGTGTAGACGATCTGTGGCCGGCCTGAGGCCGGCCCGGTGTTGCTGAGCAGGCCGAGGATCATCGCCGCCGCGACCGTGCCCAAAGCCGTGGCGAGAAGGCCGTCCCAGACTCCCAACCCGTAGTAGGTGGTGAGCAGGCTCGCGGTGAACAGGCTCGTGTAGTTCGCGAATGCTCCGCCCCATAGGAACGCGAGCTCGCGCGGCGCGCCGTGACGTCCGTCGGCCGGGATCGCATCGATCCCATGGCTTTCGACCCTGCCGAAGGAGTCGGCCTCGAGCGGTCGGGCGGCGATGTCGCTCATCGAATTCTCCCTCCGCTGGCATTACCCAGTTCAGGTTCATGCGGTCGGCGCGAGTGGCGCCCTCTCAGCCCGTTTTACCGAGCTCCCGTCAGGTCGATAGTAGTCAGTTGTGTCGCCAGGGGGCGGGAAGGAGGTGGGCGAGGATGCGATAGACCTCCGGGTTGAGCGCCAGCCCGACGTGGCTGCCGTGGACCTCGATCGCGTTCACGTCAGAGCGCAGGCAGGCCTTCCAGTTGACGACTCCATCAGAGCGCGAGTAGATGGAGGTCGTCGGCACGCGAGGCGCCGCGGCCAGGTCGCGCAGGAAGCGCTGTTCCACCGAGGCGGGATGGCCGTAGCGAAAGACGTTGTAGAGGTGCGCGGCCCGCACGCCGGCCATCGTCAGAGGGTGGACGTCGAACGGGTCTTTGATCGGCGAACCCAGCGTGATGACCTGCTCGACGAGGTCCGGCTTGCGGTGCGCCAGCACCGTGGCGAGGACACCGCCTCGGCTGTGACCTACGAGCGCCACCCGTGAGCCCGTCTTGCGGTTCAACTCGACCAGCGCGTCGATGAGCGGCTTGAGCATGACCTCCGAGAACATCACGTTGAAGGTCACCCCGGTCATCATCGGGTGGTACCCGACCCGACGCAGCCAATCGAACGGCGTGCGCAGCGTCCAGTCGCCGGCGAGGAAGCCAGGGATCAACAGGACGGGTTTGCGGCGACCCGACGGCACGTCGACGCCGCGGAAGACGGGGTCGCGGATCAGGCGCAGGTATTCAAGGTAGATACGGCCTTCGAGCCACATCGGGGGAATCGGGTCCCATCGCCCCAGGTGGCGAAGCTCCGGCAGGATCGACGCCGCGATCTTCAACCGGCCGGGGCGTCTGCTATGGGGCGGTTCTGGGGCGGTGGCCAATGTGTTGTTGGGGCTGTTCTCCGTTACGAGGCTGCGGCGGGCGCGCGGGCGATTCTATACGCGCTCCAGGCGTCCAGGGTGTCCATGAACCGGGCCGGGGTTTCCATCATTGGCACGTGGCCGACTCCATCCAGGACCTCGAGCTGCCAGTCGGGACGCCGTCGCACCAACGCTCGCGCCGCGGCCACCGGGATCAGGCGGTCGAGGCTGCCGTGGACGAGCAGGGTCGGCGCCTCCACCTGTGCGACGCGCGACCAGAAACGCGGGTCGGCCATCCGCAGTCCGATCGACCGGGACGCCTGCAGAAACGCGCGGTCGTTCTGGCGCCCGAGATGCCCGCGCTCGCGAGTCAGCTTCACATGGGCCTCGACGATCGCCGGGTCGACACGAGACGCGTCCGCACACACCAGTTCGAGCGCCTGCCGGACAAGACCCTCGGGTCCGAGAGCGCGGGCGCGCCGGCCCAGGAGATTCTGTGCCAGCCCGGGTATGGAGAGGGCGGCCATCACTCCCAACATCGCCGGCTCCGGGCGGCGGACGTGCACGCCCGGAATCGCCGGGTCCACGAGGATCATCGCCCTGACCGATTGCCGGTGGGCAGCGGCTTCGAGGATGGAGATGTAGCCCCCCATCGAGTTGCCCATCAGGACCACGGGCTGCCCGATGACCCGATCGATGAACTCATGAACGAGCGCCGCGTTCGCGCCGACGGCGGCCGAGCGGTTGAACAGCGGGGTCTGGCCGAAGCCGGCGAGGTCGATGGCCAGGGCGCGGTAGCTCTCGGCCACCCGCGGGCCCACGGCCATCCAGTTCAGGGCGTTGCCGCCCAACCCGTGCACCATGAGCAGCGGCTCGCCCGAGCCGCCGAAGTCCAGGTAGTGGACAGGCCCGTCGAGGTCGGCGATTTTATGCCGCACCGCGTCATCCTACGCCAGGATCCCGCCTCCCAACCTCATCAAGATTTCGGCCACGGCGGCGGCGGACCGCCGGCCGTCCTGGTGCAGGCGGTCGAAGGTCTCGAAAGCGGTCAGGACGCCGATCACGTCCTGGGCCTCCTTGATCGAGCAGCCGGGCCTCAACCGGTCCGCAGCGGCCATGCGCTCCGCCAGCAGGCGGTCTGCCTCCGGCTCGCCCCGCATCGCACCGGTCGGGAGGCGGCGGTAGAGCGCGGGATCGGCGGACCACGCCGAGCAGGCGCCCGAGATCCGCTGTCGCAGCAGGTCTTTCGGATCGCCGGCCAGGTCGCCGGCCACGGCGGCGAGCCTCGGCGCCAGGGCGTCGAGCAGGCCGGCCCGCGAGCCGAAGCGGTTGTAGACCGTGAGCCGCGAGACTCCGGCCTTCCTGGCCACGGCTCCCACGCTCAACATCCCGGCGGGCGTGTCCGCCAGCAGATCGCGCGCCGCGGCCAGGATGGCGGCGCGGGTGCGGTCGACCGAGGGTTGGCGTCGGCCCAGGCTGTAGGCCCGCACTGGCACAGACGTAAATTAACAGACTGTATGTATATGGGATTGCCAAAAGAGGTCTCAGCAGACTCCAAGGCGGCCCCCAGCCGCCCCTCAGGCAATTCCCGGTAACCTCCCTCGTGAGGTGAGCAAGAAGCGCGTCCAGGCTCCGGTCCGGCAGGGGCCCGCGCCCGGCGACCGCTGGCTCGTCTACGGGACCGTGCCTCTTCGCATGTTCCTCGGGCTCACGTTCTTCTACGCCGGGCTCCAGAAGATCTCCGATCCCGGCTTCCTGCAGCCCGGCTCCTCTACCTATATCGGCACCCAGCTGCAGGGCTTTTCGACCCACTCCCCGATCGGGTTCCTGCTCGACGTCTTCGCCGTGCCGGTCCCGCAGCTGACCGGGGTGGGGGTGATCGGGGCCGAGCTGGCGATCGGCGCGCTGGTGCTGTTCGGTCTTGCGACCCGGTGGGCGGCCGCCGCCGGGGCTTTTCTGAGCTTCGTCCTGTTCCTCACCGCCAGCTGGACCATCCAACCGTATTTCCTGGGCTCGGACAGCATCTACGCGGTGGCGTGGATCACCCTCGTGTTGGTCGGCGACCAGGGCGTCCTGACCGTCCGGCCCCTGCTGTTCGGACCTCCCGCGACTTCGCCGAGCGGGCGCCCGTCACTGGCTGACGCGCAGCGTCGCCGTTTCCTCCTCCAGATGGGAAGCGCGGCCGTGGCCGCGGTCTGGGTCCTCGCGCTGCTGCCGCGGACAAGGTTGTCGGGGTCCCAGGTCAGCCAGGGCGGCGGGAGCACCCCGGCCCAAAGCCCCACGCCGGTCGCTTCCCCTTCCGGCACCAAGATAGGAGCGCTGTCCGACCTCCAATCGCAGGGATTCCTCAACTTCACGGACCCGGCGACCGGCGACCCGGCGGTGGCGGTATCGCTCTCCGGCGGTGGCGTGGTCGCCTTCGATGCCGTATGCACACACGCGGGCTGCCAGGTCTCCTACGACACGGGCCTCAAGCTGCTCGCGTGCCCCTGCCACGGCGCCGAGTTCGATCCGTCTCAAGGCGCGGCGGTCGTCGCGGGCCCGGCGCCGGCCCCGCTTGCGTCCATCGCCCTCCAGGTGGGCACCGACGGCGGGGTCTACGCCTCCTAAGGCCCTGTCGCAAGCCTGGTCAAGGCCGACAAAGCCTCAGGCTTGACTCCCATCCACCTACCATCGCTCGACGTGAGGCTGTGGGATCCGCTTTCCCTGCGCGAGCTCGGATCGCTGTTGCGCGACCCCGTGTTCCGCGGGCGCGGCGTGCCGCATGGAGACGGGCGGCCGGTTCTGCTCATCCCAGGCTTTTTGTCCGGCGACTGGTCGCTGGGCGTGATGCACGGCTGGCTGGAGCGGATCGGCTATCAACCGTTCGACTCCGGGATCGTTTTCAACGTCCGGCACTCCGAGCACATGCTGGCCGGCCTGCGCCACCGCCTGATCGAGGTCCAGGAGGAGGCGGGCAGCAGGGTGAGCCTGATCGGCCACAGCCGCGGCGGCCTGCTGGCCAAGGTCCTGTCTCATCGAAGGCCGGAGGCGGTCGAGCAGGCGATCACGTTGGGCGCTCCTCTGGCGGACTGGAGCGACCTCGCGACCATCACCCACCACGCTGTCGGCGTGGTCAAGATCGCGAACGAGATCGCGTATGGGCGCAAGCTCAATCCTGAGGGTCGCTTCGACCACGAGCTCGCCCTGACCCCGGCCGTGCCGACGACCTCGATCTACACACGCTCTGACGACGTTGTGAACTTCCGCTCCTGCCTCCGGCCCGACATCCCGGCACTCCCGGTCTGGGGCAGCCACAACGGGTTGGTCGTGAACCCGGAGGTGTACCGGCTCCTGGGCCGGCTGCTCGCCCGCCCCAAGCGCCAGTAGATGGTCGCCGCGGCCGTCGCCCTGGCCCTCACTGCGGCCGCGATCCATGGAACGTGGAACGTGCTGGTCAAGGTGAGCGGCGACCCACTGGTCACGTTCGAGCGAGCGAGCTTCGCCGCTGCGTTCGTCGCCACGGCGGCCCTCGTCCCGGCGTGGCTGCTGCTCGGACGGCCAAGCTTCCCTCCGCAGGCTGCGGGCTGGTGCCTGCTCTCTTCGACTTTCGAGACCGCTTACATGTGGCTCCTGTCGACCGCCTACCGGCGCGGAGACCTCTCGGTCGTCTATCCCATCGCCCGCGGCTCGGCGCCCTTGATCGCCGTGGTCGTGGCCCTGGCCGTCATCGGTGAGAGGTTGGAGCCGATGCAGCTGGTCGGCGTGGGCCTCCTCCTGGTCGGAATCCTGACTGTGACCGTCTCACAGGCCAGGGGCCGCGCGACCCTGCCCGCGCTTCTCACCGGCGTCGCGATCGCCCTTTACACGTCGGTCGATCGAGTCGGCGTCAGGCTCACCACGCCATGGCTGTATGGGTGGCTGCTCTTCGCATTGATGGCGATCGAGCTCCCCCTCTCGATCCGGATCGCTTCATGGCTGCGACGCGCTCCGGCGCCCGATCCCGTGCAGGTCCCGAGCTGGCGCCAATCCGCCGTCATTGGCGCGTTCATGTGGGCGGGATACGTCCTGGTGCTCTGGGCTTTGAGCTTTGCTCCGCTCGCCGTCGTCGCGCCGGTGCGCGAAACCGCGATCGTCGCGGTAGCGGTCTGGGGCGTATGGCGGCTGCGCGAGCGGAAGGGGGCGGTCGCGAAGCTCGCGGGGGCGGTCGCGACCCTCGCCGGGGTCGCCCTGCTCGCCGCCTGACAAGCCCTCGAATGCGCCTGTTCCAGCTCGCCTTTTGGGTGGTAAGGTAATTTGGTCGCCCGGATGTCGGACGATGTTCGCCGCGGTCGGTATCTTCTCGAAAGGACCCGTGCGTTCGTGGCTAGCTTTCGAGAAGAGGAGTAGGGAGATGCCGACAGGCACCATCAAGAAGCTGGTCTCCGACCGAGGGTTCGGCTTCATCGCCGCCGAGGACGGAAGGGAGTACTTCTTCCACCGCACCGGCCTTGACTCGAGCGTGAATTTCGACTCTCTGGCGGGCGGCGAGCGCGTCAGCTTCGAAATCGAGCCGAGCCAGAAGGGCCCGCGCGCGAACCGCATCAAGCTCGCGTAGCTCAGTTCCTCAAGAGCCGGTCGCGAGCGGCCGGCTTTCTCATTTTTAGGGGGCGCTCATGAGCACGTCCGGCACCCCGATCACCTTCGACATCGAGCCGCTCGGCGGGTACTCCCTCGAAGAGAGCGCGGGCTTCATCGATGCGTGGCACGAGGCGCCATCTGAGGGCGGCACGTCGCAGGGTCATCTGCACCTGGCCTTTTTGGCCGATGGCGATTGGCGGCTCGCCGGCGTCTGTCTGACCCAGGACCGAAATGGCGTTGTCCACGGCGCCGCCTACGGCGATGCGCCGGTGGATCGCGTCCACCAGCAGATCGCGCGGATTCTCAGCCTGGACGTCGATGGCAGGTTGTGGCCCGAGGTCGCCGCCCGCGACCCAGTGGTCGCGAGACTGCAGGCGATGTACCCCGGTTTCAGACCGGTCAACTGGAGCAACGCGTACGAGGCCGCGGCGTGGTGCCTGATCTCGTCGCGCATCACGATGCGACAGGGCCAGGGCATCAAGGAGCGCATGAGCCGCGAGCTCGGCGATTCAGTCGACATCCACGGCCAGAGGCTGTACTGCTTTCCTGGACCTGCGGCGCTCATCGGCCTCACCGAGGTCAGGGGACTGTTCGGCCGCAAGGTCGAGTACCTCCAGAAGCTGGGGCGGGCCGCCTTGGCCGGCGACCTCGACTCGGAGAGGCTGCGCGCCATGGAACACGATGAGGCGCTGCAGGCGTTGAAGAAGCTCGCCGGAATTGGCGAGTTCGGAGCCCAGCTTGTGCGCCTGCGGGCGCTCAGCGCCGTCGACGAGCTGCCGACACAGGAACGCCGCCTCCTCGAGGCCGTGCGCAACATGTACGGACTGGCACGAGACCCGGACATGGCCAAGCTGGCCGAGATCGCAGAAGGCTGGCGGCCTTACCGGATGTGGGTCGCCGTGTGCCTGCGGCGGACGATGTCCGGCGACGCCGGCATGACGCATTCGCGGGCAGCGCGCTGATCGGATCAGCGCGAGGCGCTGCGCACCAGCAGCATTGCGGCGGTCCACGAGAGCGAGCCGGTGATCAGAAGGACCCACATCGTCCGGGTGATGAGGTTCAACTCCACGAGGGCGCCGAAGATGCACATGGCCGCCGCGCCGGCGAGCAGGAATGCGCCGGGCAGCAGGAGCCACGCCGAATACCAGGGCGGCTGAACCGAGTCGCCGTGGTCAAACCATCGACCGGCCACGAAAACGAGCACCGCGCCGGTCAGCGCCGGAACGGCCAGCCCCGCCGCCCAGGGCAGCCCGACGGAGCCCGCAGCGGCGGCCACCAGCGGCTGGACCCCGGCCAGCGCCAGCGCCGCCGGCACCGCAAAGGCAAGGAGCCTGAGGATCGCGCTGGCGGGCGGCATGCTCACTGCGGCGCAGCGGCCGGCAGGGCAGGCACCAGCGCGGGCAGGGTGAACACCGGTTGCGTCGCCACCCATCCGAGCTTCACGTCGCGGTAGTAGTCGGGCTGCGAGAGCTGGGTGATGAACCACGAGTTGAACGCTTGGGCCCGCTGCTCGAGGCCCGCCGGCGTCGCGATGCCGCCCGCATAGGGCTGGCGTGGCAGGCCAGCCGCGAGGTCCGGTGACGTGTAGAAGTCGTCGCTGCCGTAGACGGAGGTCGAGGCATACGAGTAAATGGCGACCCCCAGCACGTGGTTTCCCGCGGCCGACGCTCCCAGGACTCGGCTTATCTGGTTCAACGTGTCCTCCGGATAGTTGAGAAACGCGCCGACTCCGGTCACGACGCGATCCGCAAAACCCGAGTCTTTCTCGAACTGAAGCCATTGGCCGAACCAGCGCTGCTCGAGGGCGCTCCAGTCGCTGTCGTAGTTCATAGGCACGCCGAAATCGATGTAGCCCTTGACCATCCAGTCGCGCCAGTCCTGGAGGACCGACGTGTATGCGGAGGTGCGGGTCCAGTCGGCTGGGGTCAGGGGGCCGCTGCCGAAACAGATGAGCGCTCCGCTGAGCTTGACCGACGGCTTTTCGAGCTGGAGGTCGTCGTGCAGGTCGCGCACGAAAGCGGTCACGCGATCCCGCCGCCACGCCTGCCACCGAGCATCGCCGGGGTCGGGCGCGATCTTGAGCCCGTTTTGAAGCATGTACAGACCCACCGACAGCGGGCTGTAACCCCAGGTGTCGCCGGGATAGCGAACAAAGTCCATGTGGATCCCGTCGACGTCGTAGTTCCGCGCCACGTCCATGAAGATCTGGTGTGTGTAGATCTGCACCTCGGGCACGCCCGGGTCGAGGTAACCGCTCGCCGACCCGTCGCTGGCCCGGTTGCCCCACTGGTCGCTGTGCTCCACGTACACCTGGCTCGACTGCCCGACGAAGAAGGTATTCAGCCAGGCATGGACCTCGATGCGCGGAGTTGACGCGTGGGCCAGGCGGATCACGTAAGCCAGCGGGTCGAAGTCGGGAGGCCCGGTGATATCCGTCGCCCGGGGCTCGTCAGAGCGGTTGAAGTACGCGTCTCCTGCCTTGCGCACCTGGACGATGAGCGCGTTGAGGTTGGCGCGGTGGGCGTCCGCGACCAGCTTTTCCACCTGGGCCGGCGACTTGATCCCGTCGTGGAACGCATCCACCCATAGGGCCCGATACTCGGGCTGCGCATATGCGATCGGGCTCGGCGACGGGGAGGGTGACGCCGCCGCCAGCACGGAGGCCGCGCATGCGACCGACCCGGCCACCCGCCACATCAGGCGACCGCGAGCAGGACGTGGTTGCGGCCAGTGGTCGAGATCGCTCCCGGAAACCTTCCGCGAAGGGTCGCGAGGGCTTCTGCGGTGAAGGCCTCGCGTCGCGCGCCGTCGACACCCTCCAGCCGAGATGCGCAATCCCACCAGCTCATGAACATCGAGACGAGCTGATCTGCCGACGCCCACGTCACTGTCTCCTCGACCATCTCGACCTGCGCGGAAGCGAACCCCGCGTCGAGCGCAGCCTGGCGGAGTAAGGCAGCGTCCGCCACCGTCGCCCGCGTCGTCCCCTGGTCGATGGCTTTGGGCGCGGGCGGCAAGAGTCGATCGATGACGCCGTCGAGGAGGACCCAGACGGACTCGCGGACGCCGGTCACCGGGACGCTCGCGGCCAACCGGCCGCCCGCCTTCAACACACGCCGGGCTTCGCGCAGGGCCTGTCCCAGGTCGGGTGCGAACTGGATGCCGTGGCCGCAGACCGCGACGTCGAACGAAGCATCGGGAAACGCGAGCCGCTCGATGTCCATCACCTCAAACCGCGTGTTCTTCACCGCGGCCGCCCGCGCGAGCTCGATCATGCCCGGGGCGAGGTCAACGCCGATGACCTCACCGCCTGGCCCGGCCAGCGCCGCCAGGCGACGGGTCAGGTTGCCGGGGCCGCAGGCAAGGTCGATCACAGTGATGCCCGGCTCAACGCCCGCGAGGTCGATCGCTCGCTGGCGTCCGAGCGACTCGCCGCGCGACATGATGTCGTCCAGCCGGCGCTGGTAGGCGGCGGCGTGCCGGCTGAAGATCGCCGGGTACAGGTCCTTCGACTTCACGGCGTCCGGCTCGCGCCCTTCCACTCCCGTTCCAGCCAGAGCGCGGCCCGCAGCGCCCCCTCGTTGGTGCGCGCGACCACCTGCATCCCCACGGGCAGCCCGGCGGCCGGCGCAGGCAGGACCGCCACGGGTTGACCGGTGGTGTTGAACGGGCGGGTGAACCGGGAGAGTGGCTCGCGCACCTCGTTGCCGGAGTCGACCGGCGGCGCGACGATCGCCGTCGCCGGCAGGAGAAGGGCGTCCAAGCCTTCCATGGCGAGCCGCGCCTGCTCTTGCAGCCGGCTCCGCTCGCGCACCGCCTCGACGTAATCGACGCCCGCGATCGTCAATCCGCGTCGGACGTGGCCGATCACGTCGGCGCCGTACTTCTCGGGGCACTCCGATGCCCAGGCGCGGTGATAGGTGGCCGCCTCCACCAGGAGGATCGTCAACCCGACCTCGAACAGGCGGATTCGATCGACGAACTGGATCTCGGGCCATCCCGTCGAAACCGACCGCCACGCGGCCGCCGTGGCTTCATCGAGGTCCTTCACCCAGCCGGCCGGCACCGCGATGCGGGGCTTCTCGAGGCGTTCGAGGCCGACCCGTTCTCCGGACATCATCGAGTAGGCGCGAGCCGTCGCCGCCATGTCCGGCGCGAGCGGCCCCAGGGTATCGAGCGACCAGCTGAGCGGAATCACGCCGGTGGTGTCGATGCTGCCGAGCGCGGGTTTGAAGCCGGCGACGCCGCAGAGCGACGCCGGGATCCGGATCGAGCCGCCCGTGTCGCTGCCGACCGCCCAGTCGCACATGCCGGCCGCCACCGCAACCGCCGAGCCGCCTGAAGAGCCGCCGGCGACGCGCGACGGGTCACGCGGGTTGCGCACGGTCCCGTAGTGGGGGTTCGCGCTCGTCACGCCGAACGCGAACTCATGAAGATTGGTCTTGCCCACCACCACGCAGCCCTCGCGCCGGATCCGCCGGATCACTGGCGCGTCTTCGCGGGCCGGGATGTCGGGCAGGATCATGCCTCCGGCGGTCGTGACCATGCCCTCGACGTCGACGAGGTCCTTGACCGCGACCACGATGCCCCCGCCGTCTTCGGCGGAAACGGAGATGAAGGCGTTCAGGTCCGAGCGTTCCAGGATCCGCTTCCGTGCCTCGGCCAGCTGCACAGCCCACATTGTCGAGCGTGAAAGGCGGCTCGGCGAGTTATCCTCCCCGGAGATGTCGCCGACTGCCGCATCGATCAACCCGGTCATGGCGTGGACCAAGGTCGACGTGCTCACCCCCAACCAGCGCCTCACGGCCGAGATCCAGATGCGGGGCCGGCTGCGCGAGACAATGAATGACCCCGAGCCTCTCTTTCACATGCGCAATGTGAGCGCGGAACCTCTGCTCGCGGGGGCCGTGCAGCTCAATGGGGTGCCCGAAGGCGTGTTCAACAAGGCGCTGGTGGGAGGGATCCGCACGATCGAGCCCGAACCGCCGCCGCCCGACCAGGTGATGGACATCGTGCGCCGTTACGTGATGTACCAGGCCGGGGTCTTCATGATCACCGGCGCCGCCGAGTTTCCCAAGGCGGCCGAGGCGACCATGCACAGCGAGATCATGCTCAAGAACCGGTTCTTCCAGATCGTGGACGCGACGGTCACGGTGGCCGGCGTCGCGGGCAAGAGCTGGACGCAGCCGGCCATCTGGGTCAACCGCGACCAGATGGTCGCCCTGTACCTAGGCTGACTTCCCCGAGAAGAGCCTCTTGATCCGCGCCCACAGCACGGAGAAGAGCAGGGCCAGGGCGTTGACCGGCTTGGCGGTCGTGGCGACGGGCGCGGAAGCGGGGGCGCCTGCAGCTGCTGGGCCGCCCGCCGAGGTCTCGGCGGCTGTCGCGGTCGAAGCCTGCGCCGCCTCGAGGTTGGCCTTGATGCAGGCGGCCATGTCGTTGACGATCCGGCGCGAGACGTCCTCCATGACGCCGCGGCCGAACTGCGCGACCCGCCCGGCCACGCTGTACTCGGTCACGATCTTGATCAACGACCCCGCGCCCTCAGGCTCCACGCTCATGTGCGCAGAAGCCCGGGCGGAGCCCGGCCCGGTCGTCTCCCGTCCGTCGGCCTGAAGGGTGGCGGTGCGCTTGGCTTCGTCTCTATCGGCGATCGTGGCGGTGCCGCTGTAGCCGACGGTGATCGGTCCCACCTTGACCTTGACCTTGCCTTTGAAGGTGGTCGGATCCACCACCTCGGACAGTTCTGCGCCCGGTACGCAGCCGACGACTTTGTTCACGTCGAGCAGATAGGCGAACACTTGATCAGGCGGTGCGCCGACGCTGAAAGAGTTTTCCAGTTGCATTTCTGCGCTAAAAGTAGCGCAATACACTTGTTCACTAACAGATCGTCGGTTGTAACGCGGTCGCGGCGACGCACCGCCGAGGGGAAGGAGAGCGCATGAAGCACAAGGTCGCCACCACTGTCAACGGCCGCGTGCACGAGCATGAGGTCGAGCCTCGACTCCTGCTCGTGCACTACCTGCGAGACGTTGTAGGCCTGACCGGGACCCACGTCGGCTGCGACACGAGCCAGTGTGGCGCGTGCACGATCCTGGTCGACGGCAAGGCCGTCAAGAGCTGCACGATGTTCGCCGTCCAGGCGGAGGGCCGCAAGATCACGACCATCGAAGGCATGGCCAAAGATGGGGAGCTGCACCCTCTACAGCAGGCCTTCTGGGACGAGCACGGCTTGCAGTGCGGCTACTGCACGCCGGGCATGATCATGGCCGCGGCGTACCTGCTCGAGCAGAACCCGAACCCCACGGAAGACGAGATCCGCAAGGGGCTCGAGGGGAACCTCTGCCGGTGCACCGGCTACGTGAACATCGTCAAGTCGGTCCAGTCGGCGGCCAAGACCATGGCTGCTTCCGGCAAGAAATCGGGCCAGCCGGCCTCAGCGAGGAGCTGAGCCGATGGCCATCACGACGATGATCGGAGCCAAGATCCACCGGCGCGAGGACCCGCGCCTGGTCAGCGGCGAAGGCCGCTACATCGACGACTTCACACGGCCCGGCACCGTCTTCATGGGGGTCGTCCGCAGCCCCCACGCCCATGCGCTGATCAAGAGCATCGACCTGTCGAAAGCGTCGAAGGCTCCTGGAGTGGTGGCGATCTATACCTACAAGGAGATCGCCAAGGTGATCGCCGGCACGATGCCGGCCGCACCGGCGTTCGTCGCGGAAAAGAAGCAGATACCGCCGAGGTTCCCGATCGCCGAGAAAGAGGTGGCCTACCAGGGTGAGCCGGTGGCGGTCGTGATCGCGGAGAGCAAAGCCCAGGCAGCCGACGCGGGCAACCTCGTGGACGTCGACTACGAGGTGCTCCCGGCCGTCATGGATCTCGACAAGGCGATGGAGGCGAAGAGCCCGACGGCCCACGCCGGCGCGCCCGACAACATCGGCTGGGACCTCACGTACATACCCGAAGACCCCTCGGTCATGAAAGGGGCCGACGTGGTCGTCAAGCAGCGCATCCTGCAGCAGCGCCTGGCGCCGACCCCGATGGAGCCGCGCGGCGTGCTCGCGGAGTACTCGCACCCCGACCAGAGCATGACCATCTGGATGTCGAGCCAGAACCCTCACTTCATCCGCCTCTTCCTGGCCGGAGCGCTCGGCATGCCCGAGACGCGGATCCGCGTGATCTCGCCGGACGTGGGCGGCGGCTTCGGCAGCAAGATCAGCCCCTACTCGGAGGACTACCTGGTCCCGGCGGCGGCCAAGCTCAGCGGGCGCCCGGTCAAGTGGATCGAGACTCGCACCGAGTCGATCATGACCACCACGCATGGCCGCGGCCAGATCTTCGACGTGGAGGCCGGCGCGATGAAGGACGGCACACTGGTCGCCCTGAAGGTCACGCAGTACCTCGACATGGGCGCTTACGTGGGCACGTTCGGCGCCTTCCAGGCCGTCGCATGCCTTCTTTCGACCGGCGCGTACAACTGGAAGCACGTCTCGGCCAGGACCGTCGGCGTGCTCACCAACCGCGTCCCCACCGATCCATACCGCGGCGCGGGAAGGCCTGAGGCCACTCACCTCTGCGAGCGGATGCTCGATCTTCTCGCGGGTGAGCTGAAAATGGATCCGGCGGAGATCAGGCGCAAGAACTTCATCACCGAGTTCCCGCATACCAGTCACTTCGGGCTGGTTTACGACTCCGGCGCGTACGAGAAGGCGATGGACAAGGCGATGGAGATCGCCGGCTACGAAAAGCTGCGCAAAGAGCAGGAGGAGGCCCGCAAGAAGGGCCGCTACCTCGGCATCGGGGTCTCGAGCTGGATCGAGATCTGCGGTTTCGGCCCCAGCGCCGCGACGGCTCCCGCCACGGGCGGCTTGGCCCTGGTGGAGAGCGCGCAGGTGCGCGTGTTCCCGACCGGCTCGGTCACCGTTTACGTCGGGACCCACTCACACGGCCAGGGGCACGACACCACGTTCCCACAGATCGTCGCCGACACCCTTGGAATCCCCTACGACATGATCGAGCTGCGGCACGGGGACACGGCCGAGGGCCCCGCCTTCGGCTATGGGACTTACGGCAGCCGCTCGCTCGCGGTGGGCGGGATGGCCGTGCACAAGGCGTCCAAGAAGATCGTGGACAAAGCCAAAAAGCTCGCGGCTCACATTTTTGAAGCAGCCGAAGAAGACGTCGTTTTCGACCATGGGGAGTTCTACGTCAAGGGCAGCCCGGACAAACGCAAGGCCATGGGCGAAATCGCGTTCGCAGCGTTCGGTGCAGGCTTGCCCGAGGGCATGGAGCAGGGCCTTGAAGCGGTCGCCTACTACGACCCGACCAACTTCGTCTGGCCCTTCGGCACGCACATCGCGGTGGTCGAGGTCGACCCCGAGACGGGGGCCGTGGACCTCAAGCGCTACATCGCGGTCGACGACTGCGGCAACATCATCAACCCGATGATCGTCGACGGTCAGATCCACGGCGGCATCGCGCAGGGCATCGCACAGGCCCTGTACGAAGAGGTCGTCTATGACGACGAGTCCGGGCAGCTCAAGACCGGCTCTCTCGTCGACTATCTCGTGCCGACGGCGAACGAGTTTCCGAACTTCGAGCTCGGAAGGACGATCACCCCGACCCCGACCAACGAGCTCGGAGTGAAGGGAATCGGCGAGGCCGGCACCATCGCCAGCTCGATCGCGGTCATCAACGCCATCTGCGATGCGCTGTCACCACTCGGTATCAAGCACGTCGACATGCCCGCCAGCCCAGACCGTCTCTGGAAGCAGATCAAGGAGGCTCGCAATTGATTCCGGCAGCATTCGAGTACGCACGTGCCTCCTCTGTCGACGACGCGGTGAAACTTCTGAACAAGTACGGCGAAGACGCCAAGGTGTTGGCGGGAGGCCACAGCCTCATCCCGCTGATGCGCCTGCGCCTCGCCCAGCCCAAAGCGCTCGTCGACATCAACGGCATCAAGGAGCTGGACCACATCAAAGAGTCCGGTGGAAAGCTCCATATCGGCGCGCTCACGCGCCATGTCACGATCCAGAACTCGGCGGTGGTGAAGGACAAGCTCCCGATCCTCGCCGAGGTGGCGGGCGAGGTTGGCGACAACCAGGTCCGCAACATGGGGACCATGGGCGGAGTCATCGCCCACGCCGACGCGGCAGGCGACTATCCGACCATCGCGCTCATGCTCGACGCCGAGATCGTCACCAACCGGCGGAAGATCGCGGCCAAGGATTTCTTCAAGGACCTGTTCACGACGCCGCTGGCGGCGGACGAGATCGTCATCGAGGTCGTCTTCCCGGTGGCCGACGGCCCCCACAAATACATCAAGTTCCGGCGGCGGCTGTTCGACTGGGCGATCGTCGGCGCGGCGGCTCAGAAGATGAACGGCGGCTGGCGCATCGGGCTGACCAACGTCGGGCCGACGCCGGTCCGCGCCAAGGCGGTCGAAGAGGCGCTGCACAAGGGTGCCAAGCCGGAAGAGGCCGCGGAGCACGCGTCCGACGGGCTGAACCCCTCGGGCGACCTGCGGGCCAGCCCGGAGTACAAGAAGCACCTGGCCCGCGTGCTGGTGAAGCGCGCGATCCAGCAGGCCGGTTAGCAACATGACGGTGGCCCGGCGACGCGCCGGGCCACCCGCCTTTCGTAACCTTTGCGCGTGACGGAACGCTCGCCGGCGACGATCGAGGACATAGAGCAGCGCCTGCGCGAGCGCAAGTACATCGGCGACCGAGCCCTGGCCACATCCATCTACCTCGCCCTCAAGCTGGAGAAGCCTCTGTTCATCGAAGGCGAGGCGGGGGTGGGCAAGACCGAGGCCGCCAAGGTCATGGCCGACGTCCTCGGTGCCCGGCTCATCCGCCTCCAGTGCTATGAGGGCATCGACCTGGCGCACGCGGTGTACGAGTGGAACTATCCGCGCCAGCTCCTCCACATCCGGCTCATGGGCGAGAGCGAGGATCGCCGTATCGCCGAACGCGAGATCTTCAGCCCGGAGTTCCTCCTACGCAGGCCGCTGCTCGATGCCATCGACAACGACGACGCCACGCCGCCGGTGCTCCTGATCGACGAGATCGACCGCTCGGACGAGGAGTTCGAGGCCTTCCTGCTCGAGCTGCTGAGCGATTTCCAGGTCTCGATTCCCGAGATCGGCACCATCAAGGCCAAGCAAGCGCCGTTCGTGGTCATCACCTCCAACCGGACGCGTGAGGTCCACGATGCCCTGAAGCGCAGGTGCCTATACCACTGGATCGACTACCCCGACCTCGAGAAGGAGGTCGAGATCGTGCGGGCGCGGGCGCCCGAGGCCGCTGACGGCCTGGCCCGCGAGGTGGCGGCCCTGGTGCAGGGGTTGCGCGGGATGGACCTGTACAAGGTCCCCGGCGTCGCCGAGACGCTTGACTGGGCACGATCTCTCGCAGCGCTCGGCGCGACCCGGATCGACTCCGCGCTGGTCAATGCGACGCTCGGGTCGGCCCTGAAATACCAGGAAGACCTGGAGCGCGTGAGAGAGCAGGTCCCTGCCCTGGTCGAGAAGGCCAGAGGTGCCTGACCGGGAGATCGACCTGCTGCCGAGGCTGGCGGCGTTCGCGCGGCTCCTGCACGACGCCGGCGTCGAGGCCGGCCCGCGGCGGTTGACCGACGCGACGCGAGCGCTCGGGTTCATCGACCTCAAGCAGCAAACCGACTTCCGCAATGCGCTGCGCTCGGTCTTCGTGGCCCGCAAAGAGGACATCCCCACCTTCGAAGCGGCGTTCGACATCTTCTGGGCGCCCGCCGATCCGCGCGCTTCGGCCGGCTCCGTGCCCGGTCGCAGCAGGGCGCTGCCCCTCGCCCCGGAGCGCGCCAAAGCGTGGTCGGCGGCTCTCGGACTTCACGGATCGCAGATGAATCGCGAGAAGGAACCGACCGAGGTGCCGGTGAGCTCGAGCGGCTACAGCAAGGACGAGCTGCTTCGACACAAGGACTTCGACCAGATGACGTGGCAGGAGACGGAGGAGGTCCGCCGCCTCATGGAGCAGTCGCCGTGGCGTGTCGCGGAACGTCGCACGCGGCGCTTGAGGCCCGCGCGGGCAGGGCAGATCGACCTCCGGCGCACCGCCCGGCACGCCATCCGATCATCCGGAGAGCTGATGCGGTTGTTCCGCCGCCGGCCCAGGGTGCGCCGGCGACCGCTGGTGCTCATCTGCGACGTGAGCGGCTCGATGGAGCGGTACTCGCGGCTGCTCATGATCTTCGCCCACGCTATCGCGCGCCGCGAGGACCTGGAAGCGTTCGTCTTCTCGACGCGCCTCACCCGGATCACGCGCTTGCTGCGTTATCGAGACCTCGACCGTGCGCTCGAGTCCGTGAGCAAGAAGGTCCACGACTTCAGCGGCGGCACCAGGATCGGCGACGCGCTGGGGGACTTCAACCGCCACTGGGCGCGCCGGGTGCTGGGTCATGGCGCGGTCGTGCTCATCGTGAGCGACGGGTGGGACCGCGGCGATCCGGGGCAGCTCGCCGCCGAACTTGTGCACCTGCGACGCTCTTCCTATCGCCTGATCTGGCTCAACCCGCTCCTGGGCTCAGAGGGTTACGAGCCGCTCACGCGCGGGATGGCGGCCGCGGTCCCTTTGTGTGACGACTTTCTCGCCGCGCACAATCTGAAGGCGTTGGAAGACCTCGGCCGCTTGCTCGCCGGACTCGACAGCCGCAAGAGATATCGCTGATGCGTGAGGTGCTGGCCGAGCTGAACGAGTGGACCGAGGCGGGCGAGGAGATCGCCCTGTGCACCGTGGTCGAGACGTGGGGATCCAGCCCCCGCCCGCTGGGCTCCAAGATGCTGGCCACGCGCTCGGGCAAGATGGCCGGCTCGGTTTCCAACGGGTGCATCGAGGGCGCCGTGTTCGAAGAGGCGCAGAAAGTCCTGAAGAGCGGCCGGCCGAAGATCGCCGCGTTCGGCGTGGCCGACGACGTCGCGTTCGAGGTCGGCCTTGCGTGCGGCGGCCACATCGAGGTCTTCATCCAGCCTCTCGCCGATGTTCATCGCGAGCTGATCGGCATGCTGAACCGCGATGAGCCCGCGATGCTGCGCACCGACCTCGTCACCGGTGAGTCGAAGCTCGACCGGGGCACTGCCTCGGGCGTCGAAGGCGCGCGCCGTGAAGGCGACCTCTTTATCGAGCCGTTCCGCCGGCCTCCGCACCTCGTCATCATCGGCGCCATCCACATCGCCATCCCGCTTCACAGGCTGGCCAAGGTGATGGGTTACCGCGTCACGGTGATCGACGCTCGCGCGAAGTTCGCCACCAAGGAGCGATTCCCAGACGCGGACGAGCTCGTCGTGGCATGGCCCGACGAGGCGATGAGCAAGCTGAGGGTCGACAACTCGACCTACGTGGTGATCCTCACCCACGACCCCAAGTTCGACCTGCCCGCGCTGCGCTCGGTGCTGGGCAAGGATGTGGGCTACATCGGCGCCATCGGGAGCCGCAAGACCAACCAGAATCGGTTCGACGCCCTCCGCGCCGAGGGCTTCAGCGACGAACAGCTGGCCAAGGTGCACGGACCGATCGGGCTCGACCTGGGCAGCCGCGGGGCGGAGGAGACCGCGCTAGGCATCCTCGCCGAGCTCACCGCCGTCCGCTTCGGCGGAACCGGCGCATCGAAGCGAGACGGAAGGAGCGCCCAGCTGGCCTGATCGCGTGGCGCGGGCGTGGTCCTCGCGAACGATTGGAAGCACGACGTAGAAGACGATAGTTGCGAGGTTCAGGCTGTGGCTTTGCCTCGGCTGCGGAAGCGGCGCGCCTTCTGCCGGTTGCCGCACGACTTCATGTCACACCACCGGCTGGAGTGGTTGCGCGAAAGGTCGTAGAAGGCCCAGCGGCACGTCGGGTCGCCGCACAGCTTGAGTCGCGACCAGCGCTCGTCTCGCGTGGCGGTGTAGAGGGCCGCCACGACCCGGCCCAGAGCGCCCACGACGCCCCTCACCTCAGGTTCGAGCCGCGGCTGACCGTCGGGGCCGAAGCGAATGCGCAGGCGGCTGGCCGCGGCGGCTTCGTTCAGGGTCGCGGCGTCGACCGGGTAGAGGGGCAGGCCTGTGTTGGCGCCGATGACGCTGCGCATCGCCTCGCGCACCGCGATAGCGTGCCGGACGTCCAAATCCTCCACCGGCCAGGTCTCGTCGAGCAGCCCTTTTGCAACCAGCCACGCCTTCAGGGTGTTTGGGTCTTGGAGTTCCTCGGGGCCATCCCCGAGATCGACTGTGTTGACAAATGCCTGGACGACGCCCAGGTCGCCAGGAGCTTCGCGTTCAGCCATCGGATTTCAGTATAACCATAACCTGCAATACCATAATATCGGTTATAATAACCAGTGTACTAATTACGCTAGTTAGAGGAGGCTGACATGTACGAATACCTGAACGAAGAGGTTACCTGGCAGCGGCTGAAGGACCTGCAGCGCGAGATGGAGAACAGCCGTCGCATGGCCGAGGGAATTGGCCAGAGCCTGGTCACGCTCCGCCTGCTGGCCCAGCGTGCCTGGCTCCTGGCCGGGCTGGCCACGCGTCGGCCGCCCCGGCGCCGGCCGTCGGCCACTGAGCAGGAGATCGAGGACGCGCGGGCCGCGCCGGACGCGGCCTAGCGCGACTCAGGCCCTTGGCCTTCTGGCCATGGCCCGGGCGACCGACCGCCAGCTCAGGACCCCGATGATCGCCAGGACCTGCATGCCGAGCACGATTCGGTTGTAGTCCATCGCCGGGACCCAGGAAACCTTGCCGGCCTTGATGACGAAGGCCCCCGCGGGCCTCGCTTCAAGCCCGACCCCGGCCCCGCCGCCCGAATCCCCTGCGTTGATGACGCCGGTGCCGCCTCCACCGCCGCCGCCCCGGACCATTGAAGCCGGAATGATGGTGAGGCCGTCCTTCTCGAACGGCTCGCCGAAGACGTGGGCGTCGGAAAGGATGATCTTCACCTGGTCGAGGATCTTCATGGGCTTACCTCCGGGCTCAGCCTAGCTCGACAACCTCCGCAGCACGGCAACCTGTTCGGCGTCTGGACCTTCTCCTGCTCCGGGCACCTCGAGGATGAACGGCAGCATCGCCAGTCGCGGCTCGTGGAGCAGCGCGCGGAAGCCCTCCTCGCCGATCTGGCCCGTCCCGATGTTCGCGTGCCGGTCGCGGTTCGACCCCAGGCCCGTCACCGAATCGTTGCAGTGGATGACCTCGATGCGCGACATCCCGACCACGCGGTCGAGCTCGTCCAGCGTCTTGTTCACATCGGCCGCCGTGCGCTCGTCGTAGCCCGATGCGAACGCATGGCAGGTGTCGAAGCACACGGTCACGCGAGGATCGTCGAGGGCGCTCAGCATCTGCGCGATCTCCTCGAAACGCGCGCCGACACAGCCGCCAAGCCCGGCGTTGTTCTCGATCAGGAGCCGCGCCGATTTCGGATCCGCCCTTTCCAGGACGTGCTTCAAATGCTCCGTGATGCTCGGCAGGCGGGCCTCGAACCCCGCGCCCTTGTGTGAGCCGGTGTGGAAGATCACGCCGCTGACGCCGAGCTCGTCCGCCGCTTTCAGGTAACCGGTCAGTGTGCTCTCGGAACGCTGGCGCAGCGTCGGGTCGTCGCCGGCCAGGTTGATCAGGTAGACAGCGTGGAAGTAGAACGGCGGCCGGCCGTGCTTGGCGGCCGCCTCCTTGAACGTCGCGATCCGGGTTTCGTCCAGCTTCGGCGAGCCCCAGAACCCCGGCGGTGTGGGGTGGACCTGGATCGCCTCGGCGCCCATCGCGGCGGCGCGGTCATAAGCGAGGTGCAGGCCTCCCGACGAATCGACGTGGGCTCCCAACAGTGGCACTCAACAGAGAGTAAGCCGGGTCCCTTCTGCCATGCTGAAAGCGCCGTGATATTCGTCATGGGCGACCTCGACCTGGCTGTCCGCGGGCGCACCTATCGCGAGCCCGACGGACCTCACTCGATGGTCGTGCGCGGGAAGGATCTCGACGCCGCGCTCCAGCACATCAAAGCGCGGGACGACTGCCGCGCGCTGGCGGTGGTCGGTCTGCCCGAGCAGGCGCCCGATATCTCGAGCCTGGTCGGAAAGCGGCTGCTGCTGGTCGACGGGGACAATGCACGGCTCCGTGGCTTTGCAGAGGTTGCCATTCGCGCCGGCATCGAGGTCGAGTGGATAAGGTCGGCGCGCCCGCCGTTCGATCGCCTCGCCGCGGCTCTTCTGCCGGCCGGCGCCATCATCCTCGCCGCAGGTTCCGGCTCGCGGATGGCCGGCCCTCAGAAGCTCCTGCTCGACCTGGACGGCACGCCGATGGTCAAGCACGTGATCCAGGCGGCCTCGGAAGGCGGCTGCCACCAGACTGTGGTCGTCTACTCGGCTGACGACGTGAAGGAGACGGTCGACGGCGATGCGGAGCTGGTCCACAACCCGCACGCGCGCACCGGGATGGCTTCGTCTCTGCAGGCCGGCCTTCGCGCCATGAGGCCCGAGATAGAGGCCGCCGTGGTGCTCCTGGGAGACCAGCCCCTGGTCGGGTCGCGCACCGTCGCCGCGCTCCTGCGCGCCTGGAGGCGCGAAGGTTCGCGCCCCGCGGTGGCCGTCTCGCAAGGCCACCACGAATGGGCCCCGCCCGTTGTCCTCTCGCGCGACCTGTGGGACCAGCTGTTCGCGCTCAAGGGCGACGCGGGCGCGCGCCAGGTCCTTCAGGGCCATCCCGAGCTGATCGACGTTGTGCCGGCCCCCGGCCGCGGCGACGACATCGATACCCCGGACGACTACGCCAAGATCGTGCGCCTCTTCCCTCGGCGCAAGCCCCGCCAGCGCGTCTAGCCGGCGTTGTTCGCCCACCGTCAGGCGTACGATCTGCAATGGTGCTAGTGATTGCTCTAGGAGTGTCGACTTGAAGGGTCAAAGCGAGTCTGGCTGGCTTCGGTCCGGGGACTACAAGGACGTCATCTACGAGACCTGGGACGGCATCGCCAAGATCACCATCAACCGTCCCGAGGTTCGCAACGCGTTCCGCCCGACCACCGTGTTCGAGATGTCGAGGGCCTTCGAGGCGGCCCGTGACGACCCGCAGATTGGAGTCGTCATCCTCACCGGCGCTGGCACGCAAGCGTTCTGCTCGGGTGGCGACCAGCGGATCCGCGGCGATGATGGGTACGTCGATCCGAAAGGGACGGGCCGGCTCAACGTGCTCGACCTGCAGATCCAGATCCGGCGGCTGCCCAAGCCGGTGGTCGCAATGGTCGCGGGCTACGCAATCGGCGGCGGCCACGTGCTGCACGTCGTTTGCGACCTGACCATTGCTGCCGACAACGCCCGTTTCGGCCAGACGGGGCCGCGCGTCGGCAGCTTCGACGGAGGCTACGGCGCCGGCTTGCTGGCGCGCATCGTCGGTCAGAAGAAAGCGCGGGAGATCTGGTTTTTGTGCGAGCAGTACGACGCTCAGCAGGCGCTAGACATGGGTCTCGTCAACAAGGTGGTGCCGCTCGCGGACCTCGAGAAGGAGACGGTCGCATGGTGCCGCCGAATGCTCGAGCTCAGCCCGCTCGCGCTCCGCATGCTGAAAGCCGGGCTGAACGCCGCCGACGACGGGCTCGCCGGCATCCAGCAGCTGGCTGGTGACGCGACGCTGCTCTACTACCTGACCGAGGAAGCCCAGGAGGGTCGCGACGCGTACGTGCAGAAACGCAAGCCAGACTTCAAGAAGTTTCCGAAGCGACCATGATCGCCACCGCGGCGCCGCTGAGCTCCACTCGAGTGTGGTGGTCGGCGGTGCGGCCGGCGACCCTTGCGGCATCGGTGGCCCCGGTGCTGGCCGGCACCGCCATCGCGATCCACCAGGGCGGGGCGCGGTGGTGGCCAGGCGTCGGAGCGCTCGTCGTCGGGCTCGGCATGCAGCTCGGCGTCAATTTCGCCAACGACTATTCAGACCACATCAGGGGCGCCGACAATGCCACACGCGTCGGCCCGGTTCGCGCAGCCTCGTCCGGCGTGGTCGCGCCGGCGCGGGTGCGCTTGGCGGCGATTGCCGCCTTCGGCGTGGCCGGGGTGGCGGGACTCCTGCTCAGCCTGGCCGTCGACCGGCGGCTGCTGATTGTCGGGGCCGCGTGTCTGCTCGCTGGTTGGCTGTACACCGGCGGTCCGCGGCCCTACGGCTACCTGGGGCTCGGCGAGGTGTTCGTGTTTCTTTTCTTCGGCCTCGTGGCCACGGCCGGGACCGTGTACGTCGAAACCGGCCGGGTCACCCCACTCGCGCTGCTGTTTGGTTGCGCCCTGGGGTTCCTGGCCAGCGCGATCCTGGTCCTCAACAACCTTCGCGACATCCAGACCGACGCGGCGGCCGGCAAGAGGACCCTGGCCACCCGGATCGGGCGCGAGCGCACCCTGATCCTCCTGCTCGTCCTCGTCTGCGCTGCGTTCGCGGTGCCGGTGGTCGTCTTTGTGCTGAAGCTTGCGCCGGTGTCGGTGATGCTGATTCACTTCGCAATCCCAATCGCGGCGTTGCCAGTAAGGGTCGCGTTCTCTCGCCAGGCCAGGCCGCCGCTGGTCGGCGCGCTCAAGCGCATGGCGGTCGCCGAGCTCGCTTACGCCCTGCTCCTGGCCCTGGGGCTCCTCTTGTGACACCGGCTTACATCACCGCGCGGCGGCCAGCCGACGTGGCCCGCGAGGTCGAGGCTCTCGCCGGCGCGGGCTGCGGCGAGTTCGTGCTGAGACGGCTGGATGGTGGCGGGACCCTCGACCTCGAGCGGCTCGGCGCGGCCCGGTACGCCGCCGGACTTCAGTCCGTGGTAGTGCTGGAGGCGGGGCCTGCCCCGGAACGGTCAGGGGTCGCAGAGGCCGCCGCGAGGTGAGCGGCCAGGACCCGGGCGAACGCATCTGGCCTTTCCTGGTGCACCGAGTGGCCGGCCCTCTGTACGATCTCAACCCGCCCGGCGGGCACGCTGGCCGCGAGCCGGCGGGCAGAGGCGACGTATCCGTGGTCGAGCTGGCCCGCCACGAACGTGCACGGCACCTTCAAGTTCGCCAGCTCCGCCCAGACCGGCTCCATCACTCCGGCGCCCATCCCTCGCAGAGAGCACGCGAGGCCGGCGACGTGGTTTTCCAGCCGCTGCGCCCTCACCTGGGCCACGAACGACGGCCCGCGGCGCTCGAGCCCCGCGAACAGCGGCAGGCTGCCCCAGTAGTCCACAAAGGATTCGAGGCCGTCCTTTTCGATGCGTTCGGCCAGGGCCTCATCTCCGCGCCGCCGCCCTTCGCGCGCCGACTCGTCGAGCCCCGCATGCGCGCCGATGGTGAGCAGGGAAAGGATGCGTTCGGGATGCCGCGCCGCCACGTGCAGGGCCAACCGGCCGCCCATCGAGTAACCGACCAGGTGCGTGCGGTCGACGCCGACGTGGTCCCAGAGCATCACGAGGTCCTTGGCGCAGGCCTCCATGCTGCAGGGTGCGCCGGGCCTGGTCTGGGTCTCGCCGTGCCCCCTGAGGTCGGGCACGATCCATCTGAATCCCGCGCCCAGCCTGGCGATGACCTCGCGCCAGCTGCGGCCGTTCTGTGTGAACCCGTGCAGGAGCGTGACGGGAGCGCCGTCGCCTTCCACGAAATAGCTCAGCCGGACGTCCTTTCCGTCGAGAATCACAGCGAGATCGTATGGATGTAACGCAGTCTTTCGCCGCAACCTTCGTCGACGAGCTGGCGGCGCAGGGCGTCGAGTATGCCTGCGTCTCGCCGGGATCCCGCTCCGCGCCGCTTGCGATGGCGCTCCAGCGCCATCCGCGCATCAAGGTCCTCATGCACATCGACGAGCGCAGCGGCTCGTTCTTCGGGGTGGGCCTCGCCAAGGCGACCGGGAAGCCTGTGGTGCTGCTCTGCACGTCTGGCACGGCTGCTGCAGAGTTCCACGCGGCGGTGGTCGAAGCGTCCTACTCGCGAGCTCCCCTCATCGTCCTCACCGCGGACCGGCCGCCCGAGCTCCAGGGGGTCGGCGCCAACCAGTCGATCGACCAGCAGCGCATCTTCGGGAGCGCCGTGCGCTGGTTCGTCGATCCCGGAGCGCCGGTCGAGATGCCGAACGCGGGTCGTGTGTGGCGAAGGCTCGCGGCCCGGGCGTACGCCGAGGCCGCGACGGGCCCGGTGCACGTCAACCTGCCGTTTCGCGAGCCGCTGGTGCCCGAGCCGGGCCACGTGGCTTCCGCGATCGGGACGGCCGGGCAATCGATATCGGCCGGGCGCGCCCTTCCGTCGCCGGCCCAGGTCGCATCGCTGGCGATGGCGCTGCAGCGCGCGCAGCGGCCACTGGTGGTGGCGGGAGAGATGCGCGATGGTGAACGGCTGGCGCCGGCGCTGCACCGCCTGGGCCTGCCCGTCCTGGCGGAGCCGACATCGCAGCTACGGCGCGCGGAGACCGGGGCTTCGGTGGAGTCGTACGAGGCCCTGCTCCGGGCCGGCTGGTCCCTGCAGCACGGTCCCGACCTGGTCATCCGGCTCGGCGCCACTCCCACCTCGCGGGCCCTGAACCGGTGGCTGGCGGCGGCGTCCGCGCCGACGTTCCTCCTCGACCCCGACCGTGCGTGGCGAGACCAGGACCAGGTGGCCACCAGCATCGTATCCTGCGACCCGCAGCCGCTTCTGGAGGCGCTGCCGCCGGTCGACCGCTCGGCATGGCGCGACCAGTGGGTGTCTGCGGGCAAGCGCGCGGCGGCGGCGATTGCGGCGGCGATGGTCTCGACCCCGCTGCACGAAGGCCATGTCGTCCGCGCGTTGAGCGCGCGGCTGCCCGACCCCGCGCAGGTCTTCATCGGCTCCAGCATGCCGATCAGGGCTGCAGAGAGCTTCTGGCCGCAAGCCAAGCCTCAGCAGCGCTTCTTCGCGAACCGAGGCGCGAGCGGGATCGACGGCCTGGTGTCGAGTGGGCTCGGGGTCGCGGCCGGCCGCCCGAGCTCGCCGACGGTTCTGCTCTTGGGCGACCTGTCCCTGTACCACGACATGAACGGACTCTGGGCGATGACGCGCCATGGCATCCGGGCGACGCTGGTGGTTTGCGACAACGACGGCGGCGGAGTGTTCAACTTCCTGCCGCAGGCCGAGCACCAGGACGTTTTCGAGGAGCTTTTCGCAACGCCGCTCGGCCTCGACCTGTCGCAGGTCGCGCGTCTCTACGGCCTCGTGTACAGCCCCGTGACCGATCGCTCGGGCCTGGAACCTGCGATCGCGGACGCGATCGCGGCACCCACGCCGACCATGGTCGTGGCGCGGTTCAAGCGCGAGGACAGCGTCAATGGTCATCGAGTGTGCTGGGAGGCCGCCGCCTCGGCGCTGAAGAGTTAGCGGTCGAGCAGGAAGTCCAGCACCAGCCGGTTGAACTCTTCCGGATGTTCGAGGTTCGGCAGGTGCGCGGCGTCGTGGATCACGGCCTTGCGCGCATGCGGTATCGACTTCATGAGAAGGTCCGCCGCTTCGAACACCATCGGCACGTCCTCGTCACCGACCACGACTAGAGTCGGAGCCGTGATCTCGTGAAGGCGGCCGGCAGCGGGAGGATCGAGCTCGTCGATCGGAGCCTTCTCGAAGTCGGCCCCGAGGTTCTTGCCGTTCATGTCGAGAAACAGGTCTCGAAGCGGCTGCTTGACGTAACCGTGCGGACGCCGCGGGCCATCGAGCCAGAGATGCATCTCCGCAGTGTTCAGGGCGTCGAAGTCGTGCGCCTCGTCGGCCGCGTTGATCTCGGTGAACAGGTCCGGGTACTTCGGACCGAAATGGGCGCCATTGATGCCCGGCCCGACGAGGACCAGCCTGGACATGCGTTCTGAGTGCTGGAGGGCGAAGTCGATGGCGATCCCGCCGCCCATCGAGCATCCGACCAGGTGCGCCGGTTTCAGCCCCAGCTCGTCCATCAGCGCGAGCAAGTCTTCGACCGGTGACCAGGGCTTCGGCGGAAGCTCTGATGTTCCGAAGCCGCGCAGGTCGGGCCGGATCACGTCGAAGTGCTTGGCGAACGCCTCGACCTGCCGGTCCCACATACGGTGGTCGGCGACGCCCGCGTGAAGCAGGACAACCGGAAACCCCGCTCCCGACCTCTCGTAGTGGATTCGCGCGCCGTGGATTGTGGCTTCCATCAGACCAGCGCCGTGAGCAGGGCCTTGAATTTCAACCCGGTCTCCTCCAGCTCGCGCGCGGGGTCGGAGTCTGGCATCACGCCGACGCCCGCGTAAAGGCGCGCGCCATCCTCCCACAGTAGGCCACACCTCAGCGCCACGGCAAACTCGCCGTCGCCGCGCCCGTCGATCCATCCCACGGCGCCCGCGTACCAGCCGCGCTCCATGCCTTCGAGGTCTTCGATCAGCCGCTCAGCCGCCTCGCGCGGCCATCCGCCGACCGCCGGGGTGGGGTGGAGGGCCGCTGCCAGCTGCAGGGCATCCGCGGCGGGGTCGAGCAGCATCGCGAACACGTTTGTGGCCAGGTGCTGGATGTTGGTGAAGCGCACGACCTCCGGAGGTCGCGCCGTTACGGTTACCGCAAAAGGACCAAGCGCCTCGACGACGAACCTCGACACGAGGCGATGCTCGACCGCATCCTTCGCGCTCTCCTCGAGCTCGTGCGCCAGGCGGTCGTCTTCGACGTCGGTGGCGCCGCGGGCGACCGATCCGGCCATCGGCTGTGAGAAGGCGCGATCGCCTGACCTGCGGATGAGCAGCTCTGGCGAGGCGCCGGCGAAGGCTGTGCCGTCGGCGCCGGTGATGAGATATGTGAAGCACGACGGGTAGGCAGCGCGGAGCGCGCGCGCGACCATGGCCGCGGAGACCACGCCGTCGCCGCGGGCGATCACCTCTCGAGCCAGCACGACCTTTTCGGCCGCGCCCGCCCGCAGGCGCGCCGCCGCTGTCCCGACAGCGGCCGTCCAGGCGACCGGGTTGCGGACGGGGGCGACCTTGAGCTCTCGTGCGTGCGGCGCCCGAACGCTCGCTCCGCCGGGGGCCGTTCCGGTTTCCAGCAGCGCCTCGGCGTCAGGCGTGAATGCCGATATGAACGTGCGGCCGCGAGTCCTCGTGACAGCGAGCGCGGGCACCCGAAGGAGCAGGGCTGGAAACCCAGACCAAGGGCCGACCGGATCGCGGTCGGGCCGGTACGCGAAACCGCCGACGGCGACCAGACCGGTGGCAGGCAGCCCTGCATCAGGCCCCTTCAGCGAGCCGGCCAAGCGGCGCCACAGGCGCGAGGCGGCCAGGATGCGGTCATCTCCCGGCTCGAAATCGAGCGTCTTGCCCGCAGCGTCTTCGAGGGCGACGCCACCGCGGGCGGCGACGATGTCGTAAGCGCGGCCGAGCGCCGCGACGCTCACCGCGTCAGGCATCGGGCGCTCGAACAGCAGCACCTCGTGGCCCGCGTCGCGGGCGGCGCCGACCAGGTCGACCAGGTCCGGAGTGCGGTCGAGCTCTCGGACCCGGACCTCCATGGCGGTGATCATTGGCGCTTCTCGATGTGCTCGCGCGCCGCGCGCAGCAATGTGCGCTGGAAGTGGTGGCGGACCAGGACGCCGCTCGCCTCCAGCAGGTCGTTGAAGGTCTCCAAGAGACGTCTCTCGGCGGCCTCTTTGGCGCCGCCCTCCGCCTGGATGCGTTCGCGTACGTGGTGGTCGAACAGGTCGACCGCCTGGCGGGCGGTGCGGTCGACCGCGGCGGCGTAATCCTTGCCGAGGTCCAGCAGGGAGCCCAGCGGCACGCCCGCCGCGATGAGCTTCATGCCGGCGGCGATCGCCTCCAGGTCGTCCGCCGGGTAAAGCGGCTCGTCCCCGCCTTCGACGGGGACTAAAAGGCCGGCCTGCTGAAGGCTCATCAGGAGCGGCTCCGCGACGCCGCTGCGCTCCGCAAGCTCGCTCAGCGTGAGCGTCTGGGGCGCCGCCGGCCTCGTGACCGCGGCCACCAGGGCCTCGTCCGAGGCTTCCAGCTCGCCGGCCAGGAAGCGCTGGATGACCGTGAGGCTGAAGCCCTGCTGCTGGAGCTCCTTGATCCTCCGGAGCCGTTCCATGTGGCCCTCGCCGTACCAGGTCACCCGGCCCTCTCGCCGCGGAGCGTCGAGAAGACCCTTGCCCTGGTAGAAGCGAATGGTGTCGACGGCCACCCCGGCCGCCCTGGCCAACTGTTCGATCCGGTACTCCATGAGTGTTTACTCAGGATACGACCTGGGGGGTGTCGGGCTCCGCCGCCGGCGGGCCTTCTGGGGACAGTACGGCGACCCCGCCCATGGATTGGGATGGGCGGCAAACCGACGATTTGAAGGTGGCGGCGCCAGGCGGACCGGTATACACCTGGAGCATCGTGGCCACCGCCGTCGAATACGTAGACGAACCGTACCTGTCGATTCGCTGGGACGGGGTCCACAAGCACGTCTTCTCGGAGTGGAGGGCCTTCGCCAACAGCGCCGAGCTCCGGGCCGGCCTGCTGAAGGGCATCGGGGCGATCCGCGACCACGGTGCTTTCGCCTACGTGAGCGACGCGAGGAAGGTCAAGGTCATCGTGCATGCCGACCAGGAGTGGATCCGGGACTCGTGGCTGCCCCTTGCTCTGGCTGCGGGCCTCAGGCGGCTCGCATTCGTGACTGCGCCGGCGGGTCTGGGAAAGTTGACGATCGAAGACGTCTCGGGTTTGGTCGGCCAGAACGGGCTGCAGTCAAGGACCTTCGATTCGGTCGCCGCGGCAAGACGGTGGATCTCGGAGCCTCGGGTTCGGTCATGAGCGTGAAATCGCCCTGGCGGCCACCTTTCGCAACCCCGCGGTGATGAAGCTCGAGCAGCCGTTGGGCGCAGGCGACGAAACTTACGTCGACGAACCTTACCTGTCCATCGTTTGGCGGAGCGTTCCGCGGATGCTCTACGCGGAATGAAAGGGTTGCGCGACCAGCGCGGAGATGCGCGCGGTCTTTCTGTCGGAAGATGATCTGTGGGGAAAGGACGTGTGGCTGCCGGCGGCGGTGGCTGCCGGCCACAAACGCATGGCGGTCGTGACCGCGGACACCGTGCTCGGCAAGGCGCAGCTCGAGCAATTCGCCCAAGAGATCGACAACCACGGGTTGGCGATGCGGAAATTCGACTCGGTCGCGGCGGCGACCACCTGAGCCCTCAGCGGACTCACGGAACGGTAGCTAGGGCGTCGTCGAGCAGGCCGCCGACGCGCTTGCGGCGGGGCGGTCGGCAAGCGTGAGGGAAAGGATCGTGGTGCTGCCGCTCCGCAGCACCGTCAGCTGCACGGTTTCACCTGGTGCGTGAGGCTGGATCACGCCCCCAAGGGTCTCGCCGTTGTTGAGGTCGACGCCGTCCACCTTTTCGATCACG
>JBAUTF010000139.1:0-1913 GCA_049582065.1 Candidatus Dormiibacterota bacterium
GGGTCTCCGTGGCGCAGGCATCGGAATCGGCCCGGTGGTATCGAGATAATTCGTCGTCAGCAGCGTGATGCGCCGTTCGTTGTACCGGGAATTGAGGATATGTCCAACGGTTTCGAGCGCCCACGGAGAAGGCTTGCTGGCGCCAAGATCATCGAGGAGCAAAACGTCGGCAGTCAGCACGGGCTCGAGCACGCCGAGTTCGCTGGTTTGACTTTCCGGATTGTAGCTTCCCTGAATTTCTTTCAGCAGTTCGCGGTAATCATAGAAAAGTCCGGTGTGCCCGCGCAAAACAATTTGCCGGAGCGCTGCGACGGCAAGGTGCGTCTTGCCCGCGCCGCACGGCCCCATCAGCAGGAGTCCCGTGTCGGTGCCGGCTGGATAATCTCTGGCAAATGCTTCCGTGACCAGCTTGGCCTGTTCGAGGCCGTGATTCCACTTGACGAATTCCGGGCCATTCTCAATGTCATACAATTTGGTATCGAAGTTATCGAAGTCGCAGTGTTCGTAGCGGTTCGGAATGCGCGCGCGCGCCATCGTTCGCGCGGTGCGATCCTTGCCCGTGCAATCGCATGGCACGGCCCAGACGCGTTTGGTTGCGTTCGTACCCTCGATGGGCTTTTCCCAGGAACCGCGCGTCAGTTTTTCTTCTTCCGCGACGCGGTCGACGGTCTTCCATCCCGTGCCGCCGCACAGCGGACAATCCGGTTGCGCCATGAAGCCAGCATAGGCGCGCCGCGAAAGTTGCGCAAGTTGTCCCGCCCTGTGGAAAGCGTGGCGCGTGTGGAAAAGCAGGAAATGGAACCACGGATGCACCCGGATTAACACGGATGAAAAACGTGATTCGTGATTTGTGACTCGTAATTCGTGGAAAGAGCGAGAAGGTCAAACGATCAAAACAATATTTTTACGCAGTGTGAAAGGTTTTCACGAATTACCAGTCATCAATCACGAATCACATTCACTTGTGCACTCGGATCACCTTCGGCGGAGGGACCCGCACCAGGGCGTCGTCCTGCGGACGCGCGGTCACCGAGCGGAGGCCGCGCGCCAGCTCTTGCTGCACGAACGAAGTGAACGCCTCCATCTGGTGCTGCATTTCGGCCATTTTCTCGCGCATGTTCAAAATGATTTCGATTCCCGCGAGGTTGACGCCCATTTCGCGCGTCAGCGTCAGGATCACTTCCAGGCGTTCCAGGTCGGAGTCCGTGTACAGCCGAGTGTTGCCGTCGGACCGCGAGGGTTTGAGCAGCCCCACGCGTTCGTAGAGGCGCAGCGTTTGCGGATGCAGTTTGTACAGTTCCGCTACCGCCGAAATCATGTATCCGGCGCGGGCCTTTTTTCGTTTTGGGTTGACGCGCGTCATGGCTGCGATCCTTACGCCTTGGCCCGGTCAAAAAGATCCTTGCGCGGATCTTCCGGCGCGATTTTCTCCAGTTCCCTCAGGAGTTCCTTCACGCGTTCGTCCACCGGCTTCGGCACCACGACTTGCAATTCGATGTACTCATCCCCGCGTTGCCCCGGAGTTCGAACCGAGGGCACGCCCTTTTCGCGCAGGCGCAGCTTCTGCCCGCTGTTTGTGCCGGGGGGAACGCGGAGGGTCCGCGAAGGCCCGTCGATCGTAGGTACTTCGATTTTCGCGCCGAGCACAGCCTCGGTGACGGTAATGGGTACGGTGATGTAAATATCGTCGCCGCGGCGGTCGAAAAACGGGTGCGACTGAACGTCGGTGATGATGTACAGATCTCCCGGCGGCTCGCCCGCGGTTCCCGCATTGCCGCGTCCGGGCACGCGCACGCGCGAACCGGTCTGCACCCCCGCGGGAATTCGAATTTCAATCGTGTCCGCGCGCCGCACGCGCCCGTCGCCGCCGCAGACGCGGCAGATATTTCGAGTGCGTCCCGTGCCGCCGCAGC
>JBAUTF010000140.1:0-3851 GCA_049582065.1 Candidatus Dormiibacterota bacterium
GGCTCCGCCGCGATCTGCTCGCGAACGTTTCGCACGAGCTGCGTACGCCGCTGGGCACCATCCTGACCGAGAGCACTGATCTCAGCAACGCACAGACGCCGGCCGAGGCCCGACGCACCCTCCAGACGATTGCAGCGGAAGGGCGGAGGCTGAAGGCGCTCGTAGATGACATGCTCGACATGGCCGTGATCGAAAGCGGCGCTCTCGAGCTCGACCTGGTCTCGCTCGACGTAGGCGACGCGATAGTCGCGGCCGCCGACCGCCTGCATCGAGCGTCGCCTGACCGAAAGCTCGACTGGAACGCAGACGGCGCACACGTTGAGGTCTTCGCCGACTGGGACCGGCTGGGGCAGATCCTGGACAACCTCCTGTCCAACGCCGACCGGTTCGCGCCTAACGAGACTCCGCTGGAGGTGCGGGTCTCGCGCGAGACGCCCGGGCTCGTCACGATTCGCGTCATCGACCGCGGCCCGGGTGTTCCCGGTGAGCTGCGCGAGCGCATCTTCGAGCGCTTCTTCCGCGGTGAGAGCGACGGCAAGGCCGGGAGCACCGGTCTGGGCCTGGCCATAGTCAAGGGCCTGGTCGAGGCCCACGCCGGCACGGTGGCGGTCGAGGACGGCACCGAGCCCGGCGCGGTGTTTCGCTTCACCTTGCCCGAAGCCCCCGCTGCGTGAGCCGGATCCTGATCGTCGAGGACGACCCGGCGCTGCGCAACTCGATCCGGTCGATCCTCGAGCGCGATGGCTATGAAGCCCGGACTGCCGGCGACGGCGCGGCAGGCGCTCGTGAGCTCCAGACCGGCGCAGCCTGGGACGTGGTCTTGCTCGATATCGGGCTTCCATTCGTGGACGGCTGGGAGATCCTTCGGGGCGTGGAAGGCCGGCGGATCCCGTCCGTGATCGTGATCAGCGCGCGAGGTGGCGAGCAGGACAAAGTTCGTGCGCTGGACATGGGCGCGGACGACTACCTGGCGAAACCATTCGGCGCCGACGAGCTGCTGGCCAGGATCAGGGCCGTGTTGCGACGGACGCAGCCGGCGGTGGGGCCGAACCTCATCGTCAAGAGCGGGAGCGTGACGGTCGACCTCGCCGGTCGCGTCGTGGTGCGGGATGGGGCCGAGGTGAGGCTGTCACCGACCGAGTTCGGTCTGCTGGCCGCGCTGGCGCGCCACGCCGGCCAGGTGATCGACCACCGCACGCTGTTGCGCGAGGTCTGGGGGCCCTCATATGGTGACGAGCGCAACTACCTGCGGACATTCGTCCAGCGGCTGCGAACGAAGCTCGAAGACGACCCCAAGAATCCCCAGGTCATCGTCACCGCCGGAACGCGAGGCTACCGCTTCGGCGCACCCGCGGTCGAACGTTGACGGAACATTGACTCACGGCCTTCTAACGTGGATCGCGAGGAGGTGATGGCAAATGATCGCCACAAGTACACCAGCAACTGAGGTCCGGAAGTCCCGCTCGCAGGCGTTCAAGAAGATCCTCGTCGCGGTGAATCGGAGCTCATCGGTGGTGAGCATTCTGTCGACCGTCGCGAAGCTGTCGACGCCCGTCACGCGTGTCAAGGTGCTCCATCTGCAGGAGCGCTTGACCTATCCGAGCCGCCCAGGTGTCGCCATCGATATCGAGACGCGCAGGGATGCGATCGAGTTCGCCTTGAAGGCGCAGGCCGAGCTGCGGGATCTCGGTGTCGACGCCGAAATCAGCGTGGGCCGGGAAGTCAGCGGCCGCGAGGCGGAGCAGATCCTGATGGCGGCCTACGATTTCGGCGCGGACCTGGTCATCGCGGGCAACCACCGCAAGTCCGGGCTCGACGCGCTGCTGACAGGAAGCACGACGCGCAGCGTCGTTCGCAAGAGCGCGATCGCGCTCTTGCTCGTACCTGAGGTTAGGTAGGGCGGCATTCATGCCAGCTCAACGAGGGCGACGCCTTCATTGAGCTTTGGCGGTCCCACGTGAGCGCTGATCCCTATGCGTATTGAACCGGATCACGATCGAACAACGATCACCTGGGGCGAAACAGCATTGATTATCGGCACATTCGTGGCCTGCGTGGTCGTGAGCGGTCTGCTGATTCTTGGTGCACTCTTCGCTTTCGAGGGGCTCTTCCACTGAGAGGATTCGATTGCCCCTGCAGAGCCACCGTATCGACAGCGAGAGTTCGCTAGGTGGTGCCGTTCTTGGAGCGCGTCCCTTGTTGCCTGGCGGCGTGATGCAGCCCCAAGAGGTCCGCGATCGGTAGTAGCAGCCCCCCCTGCACGATCAGCGAGAGGACCACCATTCCATATGCGATCACCGAGACCTGGGGATTGACCCCGGGGTAGGCAGCGACCGACAGGGCAAGCGCCACCGACAGGGCGCCACGCATCCCACCCCAGAAGGTCATGTGCCGCCAGCTCCAGGGTATCGACGACCCCCGAATATCGGCCAGCCCGAGAAGCGTGTACACGGGGATGGCGCGTGCCGCAAACATGATCGCGTAAGCCGCCAGCGCAAGACCGCCAACCGCGACAAGACGCTGCGTGGGCAGCGCGATGCCGACCATCAGGAAGAGCATCGCGTTGAGGACGAAGGCGAGCAGATTCCAGAAGCCGATCAGCTGCGTGCCCCTGAGCCGGCCGGTGCGGCCTCCAAAGCGAGCCACCATGATGCCTGCGGCGACAACCGAGACGACACCGGACGCGTGGACCACGTCTGCCGCCAGGTAGGCGCCATACGCGACGACGAGCGTGATCATGATCTCGAGCTCCGCCTCCTGCACGAGCCGTAGAAGAAGCACGCCGGCCGCGCCGACGCCCAGCCCGACGGCGATTCCGGCGCCGGTGACGAAGAGGAATCGGAGGCTCGCATCGAGCGCTGACGGGCTGCCGCTCGATATGGTGCCGAGGACCGCTGCGAACACAGCCACGCCGGTGCCGTCGTTGAACAGGCTCTCGCCTTCGAGGATGGCCTTCAATCCGCTCGGAGCGCCGACCTGCCGCAACAGGTTCACGACCGCAATCGGGTCGGTTGTGGACACGATCGCACCCAGCACGATGCCGCTCGCCCAATCAAGGCCGAGGCCGTAATGCGCCAGTGCGCCGATGACGATGACGGTCAGGAGCACTCCGAGCGTGGCCAGCAGGCTGATCGGGATGACTCGGCGCCACAGCTCGGCCAGGTCGAGCGCCAGCGAGGCCTCGAAGACGAGCCCTGGAACAAAAGCCAACAGGATCAAGTCGGGCCCGATGGGCGGCAGCCGCACGCCGGGGATCAGGCCGATCACGACCCCTCCGACCGCGAGCACCACCGGATAAGGGACCGTCGGCGTCGTGCGGGAAACGAGGCGTAGCATCGTCGCCGTCACGCCCAGCAGGATCAAGAAGAAGAGGAAGCTCTGGGCGCTGCTCATCAAACGCCAGCCACTCTAAGGACAACGAAGACGAGGTAGATCGCGATGATGACGCTTCCCGCCACCCGGCTCAGCCGGCTTTGCGGCAGAGGCGCCAGCACAGCGAGAAGAGTGAGGTCGATGAGCCATGTGAAGTAGGCGAACGACCCTTTAGCCGCTCCGATCCCGATGAAAAGCGCCGGGATGATCAGACCGCCAAGCAGGTTGATCGAGTTGCTGTTCATCGCCGAGGAAAAGAGCGCCGTCCCCCGGTCAGTGCGGGCGAAATGTAGCGCCACCCAGAGGTTCGGCAGGCTGGTCAGCGCCGCCAGCACGAGCGTGCCGAGCACGGCATCGGAGAGATGGAGCCATGTATGGGCGGTAAGCGCTTCATGCACCATCGCAAAGCTGCCGCCGATGACCCCTGCCAGCGCGAGTGGCAGTAGAAGTGCGGGAGTCCAGGACCCGTGCGTGGCAGT
>JBAUTF010000141.1:0-8645 GCA_049582065.1 Candidatus Dormiibacterota bacterium
CCACGTGGCCTGGGCAGGACGTGCCGCGGGCTGCTCCCAGGCCGCAGAAGGAGGAGCAGGCGGCTGGACGACCATGGTCGGCGCGACAGGGCTGGCGGGCCTGGAGGCGGGCGCCGGCGGCGCCCAGGTGGCGGCGACGCCGGCCGTCTGCTGGGCGGGGGCGGCGGGACGGACCGGGGGCGCCCCCTTCTTCTTGCGCCGGCGCCGGGTCCTCAGATAGAGAACGGCGGCAAGCAAGGCCGCCGCCGCCAGGATGATGTCTGCGAGTTCAACGGGCATGCGGTGGAGAGCCTCCCTTTCGCCTGATCAGGCAGTTGATATATGAATAAATGTCCGACTGTGTAGTGCTGAAGTATGCCATCCGGTCAAGCCAACTTCAGCCTAACTCGCGGGATCTCGAGCCTTTCACACGCCGGCCGGGCCTTCGATCACAAGCCGCCCCGAAGCCACCCTCGGGACCGTGATGTCCGCCTCGAGCGAGTGGGCACCGGTCCCCAGCGGCTCGCCGGTGACGACGTGGACGATGAGTCGACGGCCCAGTGGCAAATCCAGCCGTTTCGGCAGGGGCGCGAGCCCGGCGTTGGTTTCGATGCTCAGCTGATGCCTGGCCATGACGATGCCGTCGAGCCGCAAGCCGGTGACACCGACGAGCACCGCCGGGCGCGTGCGGTTCTCGAGCGCGAAGCTCATGCCCTCCTTTTCGGAGCGCAGGCTCGCGAGGTCGGCCAGCCTCTCCGCAAGGTAACCGGGGATCTCGGGACGCGGGCGAGGCGGCGGAAGGTTGGAGGTAACGGTGAACTCCAGCTCCGAGCGGTCGACCACGTGGCCCGCCATGGTGAGAGTGGCTTCGAGCATGTAGTCCCCTTCCGCCGCGAGCGGCAGGCTGAGGGTCGTCGCGCTGACGGCAGGCTCGAACGCCGTCGGGACCTCCACCTCGACGGTGCCTGTGTACGATTTCCGGGCCACCACGTCCCGAATGCGATTGACGCCGCGCGCTCGGGCGCCGCGCTCGCGCGCGACGGCCCACCGGACCGTCCCGCGTCCAGTGATCGCAGGGTCGTCGTTGACCACCACGAGGCGCGCGGCGAACGGGACCCCCGGTTCCTGTAGGACGCCGAACGGACGGTCGGGCTCGAACGCGAGCGGCTCGATGATCAGGCGCGTCGCCTTGAACGCGCGCGCCAGCGCGGCCAGCGCGGGTTTCGGCCGCCGCGCCCCGTCGAGCAGCCCGAAGCCGATCGCCGGGAAAGGGTCGACCAGATGAAACGCGAACGCGCCCCAGCACGACTCGAATTTGCGAGTGCGCAGGTGCTCTGCCGCGAACCGCACCACGTCCGCCTGGTACGACTGCGACGCCTGGATATATGCCTCGAGGCTCTGGTGCGCCGACGGGAGCCCGGCTCCACGTTCCGCCCAGTTGACAGGCTGGAATCCGGCGTGCCTCCAGGCCGGCTCGTCGTCCGCTACCGGCCAGCGCCGGCCGATGACATCCCACACGGGTGAATCCTCCGGTGGCAGGGCCTGGGCGCCGAATGCGCCTGCGATCAGCGGCTCCACCTGCCCGAGATCTCGCCACGAGCCGGACGACCACCCCAGCATGAGCTGCAGGTCGATGTCGCCTGACGCGGCAAGCGCCGGCCGGCTGGCGTCGAGGCGCTCGAACGACGCCTTCAGCTCCTGGTCGACAGAGTGGTTCTGGCGCACCGCATGGACATCGCCCAGGTCGAAGTTGGTCGCGAGCCACGGTGGATCGTCATGCGCGATCCACAGGGCGACCGACGGCCGGTTGTGAAGCATCGTGACCATCTCCGCCTGCTGTTCGCGTGCCGAACTCTCGAAAAAGCGCGCCTCGTCGAGCCGCGCATGGTGGACGTAAGTCCCGGTCAGCGGGAGCTCCTGGAACACGAGCATCCCGGCCGCGTCGGCCTCGCGGTAGAACTCTTCTGGGAGAACGTTGGCGACCACGCGCAGCGCGTCGATGTTTGCCTCCTTCGCGATGGCGAGGTCGCTCTCGAACTGCGCGGCGGTCAGCTCGTCCAGCCGCCACGAAGGCGCGTAGCAGGCGCCCCTGAGGAACATCGGCCGGCCGTTGACCGCAAGGTCCCACCGCCGTGGACCGACGTCCCATGTGAGGCCGCGGAACGCGAACGTCTCGTCGACGCGTGACGACTCCATCCCGTCAGCGGTGCGAGCGACGAGCTCAGCACGATACACCGGCTGCTCCCCGAACCGCCAGGGCTCCCAACGTCGCGCGCCATGAAACGCAAGGCGCATCGAGACGGTCTCTTCCACGCCGCCCGCGAGGCGTATTTCGCGGCGCAGGCGCAGTGGTTCGCGGCCGGGGCCCGGGACCAAGAGCTCGACCTCGCCTTCCATCTGCCGGCCGTCGAGGTTGCGCAGCCGCGCCTCGACCTCCAGGCGCCCGTCCCCCGCCTCAAATCGCGGCTTGAGCCGCAGCCAGTCGATCGTGATCGGCCCGACGTACTCCAGCTCGACCGGCCGCCACAACCCGAGCGGCACCTCGATGCGATATGGGTCGGGCAGGCTCGAGTACGCAGACGCGGGGTAGGGCTTCAGGTCTCCGTCGTTGAAGATGCCCATGATGTGCCGCTTCCTGTCGGGCTCGGCTTCGACCGGGGACTCGCAGCATATGACGAGCAGGTTCTCCGCCTTCAGGTACGGTGTCAGATCGAAACCGAACGGCGCGAAATAGCCGTAGTGGGAGCCCAGGAGCCGGCCGTTCAGCCACACGTTGGTGGCTAGGAAGGCGCCGCCGATGCGCAGGACGACGCGACCGGAATGGTCGGGTCTCGGGAACTCGGTTCGATACCACACGGCCTGGCGGTCTTCTTGAGCGGCGAGCTGTCGCGGGACCTCGACCGGCTTCCACCCGGAGCCGCGGCCGATGGGCAGCCGCTCCGCCTCACCTTCACCCAGCGGCATCCATAGCGCCTCCCAGGCCGTGAGCTCGCGGCGTCCGGCCGCGCGCTGCGCCATCGGGAGGAAGAGGCAGTCGCTCATCGCCGCCCCACGTATGCGCCGTCCGCGGTGGCGCAGAACATCACCGGGCGGTCGATTGAGGCTGCGAACGATGCGGTCTTGTCATGGTCTACGAGCGCGAGTACGCTGCCGCCAAAACCTGCGCCCATGATCCGCGCGCCGCGACAGCCTGGCCCCAGGCGCGCCTTCTCGACCAGCGCGTCGACGGTGGGCGTGGACACCTCGAAATCGTCGCGCAGGCTCTGGTGTGACTCGTTCAGCAGCGAACCGATCCGATCGAAGTCGCGGCCGCGCAGCGCATCGACGAAGGAGTGCACCCGGGCGATCTCGGAGTCGACATGCCGGCGGCGTCTCGGGTCGCCCGACTCGGCTTCGCGACGCCGCTGGTTGTACGGAGTCGCGGCGAGAGAGCGGTGCTCGCCGGAGTCGATGACGGCGATCGCGAGCTCGTCGGGAAACGGCACCGCCTCATATCGCAGGGTCGCGCAGTCGAGCAGCAGCGCATGGCCGCGCCGGCCCAAGGCGGCCGCGAACTGGTCCATCACGCCGACCTGCACGCCGGTGGCCTTCTGTTCCGCGCGCTGGCAGGCGAGCGCCGCCTCCCTGCCGTCCATCTCTGGCCTGAGACCTGCCGCGACCGCGACCAGGAGGGCGGCCGACGAGCTGATGCCCGCGCCGGGCGGCACTTCCGATTCGACTTCCACGGCTTGCGGTGCCGCACCGAGCTCCTCTCCCACCGCGCGGACGTACGCGAGCCCCCCGTCGACCTCGCTGCGAACGGACCATTCGGGCGACACGCGCCCGGTGACATGGGTGTAGCGATCCACTGCGGCGGGCAGCACGACCCCGCCGAGATAGTCGACGTGCTCGCCGATCAGGTTCACACGACCCGGGGCGCGCCCCTCCCACGACCGCGAGGACATGTTCAGAGGGCGCGCAGCTCCGCGGCGGTGTCCTCTGCGCGGGCATCCAGGATGTACGCGCCGGCGCCGATCTCCGACCCCGCGAGGTACTTCAACTTGTCGCGGCTGCGGTTCGGCGGATAGAACTCGATGTGGAGATGATGGTGGCGCGCGCCGCGACCGGGCGGGCGCTGGTGCATTGCCATCACATAGGGCAGCGGCCGCTGGAACAGCCGGTCGTATTTCTGCAGCAGGTGCTTGAGAGTCTGCGCGAATGAATCGTCGTCATCCTCATCGAGGTCGGCCAGCGCGCCGCGATGTCTCACTGGCGCGATGTGGACCTCGTAAGGCCAGCGCGCGAATGACGGCACGAACGCGATCCATCGCTCGTCGCGGACGACGGTCCGCTCGCCGCCTTGCTCGCTCTCGATGAGGTCGCAGTAAAGGCAGCGGCCGGTCTTGCGCATGTGCCGCGCCTCCGCCGCCAGCTCTCGCTGAAGCACCGGCGGGACGAATGGGTACGCGTAGATCTGGCCGTGCGGGTGGCTGAGCGTGACACCGATCTCCTCGCCTCGATTCTCGAAGATGTACACATAGCGGACGTTGGGCACGCGGCTCAGCTCGCGGGTTCGATCCCGCCAGACCTCGATCAGGTCTTTGATGTGGTCGACGGTCTGCTCACCCAGCGATGAATCGTGGTCGGGCGTGTAGCACACGACCTCGCAGCGGCCCTGGTCGCCCGTGTACGACGGGAACCGGTTCTCGAAGACCGCGATGTGGTAGTCCGGCTCCGGGATCTCGGTTTCCTCCATACCTGGCCGGGTCGGGCACAAAGGACAGTGGTTCGCCGGCGGGTGGTAGGTCCGGTCCTGGCGCCACGGCGCGACCGTGACCCACTCTTCGAGCAGGGGATTCCAGCGCAGCTCGCTCAAGCTTTCTCGAAGTAGATCAAGTAGCGGCCGTCGGGCTTCGCGACCACTCTCTTCTTGAGACGGCGGGGCATTCGAGCCAAAGTCTAGGGCTGACAGGACACCGACCCTTGGTACACTGCGCTGCGAAGTTCACTGCCCGCGGGGCGAAGGAGGTGAGGCGGAACCTTGGATAAACCGAATCGCGGTGCCAACCGCCTCGTTTGCCAGCCGGGAGCTCGGGAGGAATCGAGCCTCTAGGGCTTCGCGAATCCGGCTCCTGGAGTCGGAGACGGTAGCACTGCGAACGTCGACATCGAGGGGCCGGTTCTCAACCGGCCCCTCGAGCTTTTGATGGCCCTTCGTCTTTTCACAGCTAGGATTTCTTCGTGAGCCAGGATTTTGCCGCGCGCTTGAACGAGACGCCCGAGGGCTGGCTGCAGGCTATGGGCGTGACCATCACACTTGCGACCAGGGACGAGGTTCGCTGCGAGCTTTCGATCGGGACCGAGCACCTGCAGGGTTATGGGATCGTCCACGGCGGAGTCCATTGCGGCCTCATCGAATCTCTCGCATCGATCGGTGCCTATCTTTTCGCGCAAGAGAAAGGCCAGCACGTGGTCGGGCTCGAGAACAACACCAGCTTCATTCGAGCCGTGCGGGCGGGCACCAAGCTGCACGCGGTGGCGACGCCCATCACACGCGGACGCCGCACCCAGGTGTGGGAGGCACAGGTCCTGGACGAGGACCAGCGCATCGTGGCCACGGGACGCGTGCGCCTGCTGTGCCTCGAGCCGGACCAGGCTCTCGCGGGAGAGCAGGTCCAGGGAGTGCTCCACTCCGGCCAGGCGTAGTTCTAATGGCCCGTTATGTAGCTGAAGATGATCTGGTCGATCAGCTGCTCGATCGGGGCCAGGTCGTCGGTGTAGACCTGGCCGTGGTACGGCGACACCCTCAGCCTGCCCTCCAGGAGCGCGCTTTGCGCCGCGTCGCTCGCGAGCGGAGCAGACTCCAGCTCGAGGTTGTGGATGACATCGTTCACCGTGATCGGCTCGGTCGATGCAAAGACGACGGTGTTCGCGTAGGTGGGATCGTCCACCAGTAGCACGCTCGGAAACACCGCGGCCATGGTGCTCGCGAGCGCGTCCACGAGCCGGTAGTCGGTCGCGGTGCGGCCGACGTTGACAGCAACCGAACCGCCCGGATTCAGGTGGTCTCGAACCTGTTGAAAGAACTCTTTCGTGGTCAGGTGAAACGGGATGTACGGCTGGCGGTAGGCGTCAAGCACCACTACGTCGTAGTGCCCGGCTTGAGTGTCGAGCCAGTAACGCGCGTCCGCGACGACCTCGTGCGCGCGTGCGTCACCGAGGTGGAAGTAGCGATGCCCCACGGCGAGGATGTCGGGATCGATCTCGACACCGGTGATGTCGACCTGTTCGCCAAAGGCCAGGCGGTACTGCCGCGCCGCAGTCCCCGCGGCCAGGCCGAGAAAGGCCACGGACCGCGGCGTCGCTGCCGTCGACTGCGCGGGGCGGAAGGCATCCGCGAGCAGCAGGTAGTCCCAGTAGCCGTGAGTGAGATTGGTCGTGGAGTCGTAGATGGAGTGGACCGCCTGGCCCTCGTTGAGGATCAGCTCGGTCCTTGACCCGTCCTGAACCACCTGGATGTAGTTGTAAGCGGATTCCTTTTCGTAGAGCAGCCTGCCGACCTCAGGTGGCTTGATCCCCGCGGGCAGGAGGACCCAGGCCAGGATCACCGCGACGGCGAACAGGGCGTAAAGGCGTCGACGGGGCCAAAGCCCTGCGACTGACACGAGCACCAGCACGAGGCCGAATCCCTCGAGGGTCGGGCGCGTCCCGTACGTCGGGATAAACCAGAAGACGGGAAGAAATGTGCCGAGGATGCTGCCCGCCGTCGACAGCGCGTACACGCGCCCGGCCGTGTTGCCGCCGGTCTCGACGTCTTTGAGCAGGAGCCGGATGGCGAACGGGCTGACGCAGCCCATCAGGACGACCGGCGCGGCAAACAGCAGCACCACCGCGAGCAGCGTCCCCGCGACCAAGCCGGCGCTGAGGTCCCTGAACCCTTGCTGGGACGCGAGCAGGATGGGGTAGCTGACCAGCGGGATGACGCCGACCCAAAGGCCCGCCCACGCCGTGATCTGGTACAGCAGCTCGTCATGCGGGTGGCGGTCGGCGAGGCGCCCGCCGATCACGTAACCCGCCGACAGGTAGATGAGGATCAGCCCGATCAGGACGCCCCATACGTAAAGGCTCGTCCCGAAATAAGGCGCGAGCAGCCTCGAGGCTCCGAACTCCACCCCAAGCGAGGCCATGCCGGAGATGAACACGAGCGGAAGCAGCAGGCGCCGCGACCTGGTCCCCGTCAGGTTGGTTGCTCTGCCGCCCATTTGCGCGTCCGCTCGTCCATGGGGACAGGGAGCTGGACGCGGACTTCCGCGTACAGGTCGCCCGGCGCGCCACCTTTGGGATCCGGGAGCCCGAGGCCCCGCAGCCGGATCTTGGTGCCGTTTTGCGTCTCGGGCGCCACTTTGAACTGGACCTGGCCGCCCTTGAGGGTCGGCGCGGCCACCTCCCCACCCTGGAAAGCGACACGAAGCGGCACGGGCACGACCACGCGCACGTCTTTCCCCTCGCGCGTGAAGAGCGGGTCGGGAGCGATCTGGACGCGCGCGCGCAGCCCCGGCACGCGCAGCACCGTGCCCTCCTTGACGCCTGCCGGGACCTTGACCTCGACGCGGCGGCCGCCCGGGAGCTCGACCGTGCGGCTTGCGCCCCGGTAGACCTCGGCCAGGCTGACGGTGACCGGCGCCTCGACCTCGGCGGCCTGCTGGCGGGTCCGGCCGCGGCCGCCGCCGAAGATCGAGCCGAAGATGTCGCCGAAGCCCTGCGCCTCGCCGAACATATCCTCCATCTCCTCCGGCGTCACGGTGCGGTACTGCACCCCCGGGCCCCCGCCGGGCGCATATGCGCTCTGGCCCGGGCCGGGTTGCGGCCCGCCGGCCGAAGCCGAGGACCAATCGGGACCGAGCTGGTCGTAGAGGCGCCGCTTCTTGGCGTCGGACAGCACGTCGTGCGCCTCCGAGACCTCCTTGAAGTGCGCCTCAGCCTGCTTGTCTCCGGCGTTGAGGTCAGGGTGGTATTTGCGGGCGAGCTTGCGAAAGGCGGTGGAGATCTCCTTCTGGTTCGCCGTCCGAGGCACGCCGAGCACCTGGTAGTAGTCCCTGGTCTTTGGCATCGCTACTCAGTTACCCGCTTGAGGTGTTCGACGAATCCCGGACGGAGCTGGTAGCCGAGCGTCTCGTTGATGTGGAGCATCGGCGCGTTCTCCGAGTCGTTGTCGGTGAAGACGACCGGGACGCCGAGCTCGAACGCCTGCGCGAGCGTCTGCAGCTTGACCGCCCTGGCGATCCCGCGACCGCGGTGAGCAGGGTCGCTGCATGTGAAGCCAGTGAAGACTCTGCCGCGCACCGGGGGGAACTTCAGGAACGACATCGCGACGGGTTGGTCGGCAAGCAGCGCGATCCACCATCGATCGGCCCGCCGGTCCGGGGCCGCGACCCGCCTTTCGAAATCCTCGAAGGGCTCGTCGAGGATGGGCACCGAATGAGGCACGTCCTGGACGGTGCGCCGGTTGAGCTCGTGCAGCTTTCGCATTGCCGCCGGGTCCCGCCAGTCGGCCAGGGTAACCAGCTCGATGGACTCCGCCCGCATTCTTTCCCGTGCCCGGTGCGCCTCGTCGGCCAGGCGCTTGCCGTGGACCCCGAGGTCCAGCTCCCAGACCCTGTCGAGGCGGTCACGCTCATAGCCCAGCG
>JBAUTF010000142.1:0-1686 GCA_049582065.1 Candidatus Dormiibacterota bacterium
GCAACCGGGTTGTGCTGGTGCCGAACACGCTGCTGACCCTTCCGTCGCCGAGCCCGACGAGCGGGGGCGCAAGCCCGGTTGCCAGCGCCAGTCCCACCACCGGTTCACCGTGCGGCGTGCCGACCTTCAGCCAGGAGGACCCGGCCTGGCGGGACTCGCTCATGCAGATCGGGACCGACTCGATCGGAGCCGCCGGCTGCGCCCTCACCTCCACCGCCATGATGCTCAACTACTACGGTTCGTCCCTCACGCCGGCCCAACTGAACTCCTGCCTCGGCGCCAGCGCGGACCCGATCATCTGGAAGGCGGTCCCTTCGTGCACCAACGGGCTTGTCAGCGGCGGCGACCGGATCGACTTCACCTGGGCCGACCTCGACGCGCTGCTCGCCAGCGGGCGCCCCGCCATCGTCGGCATGCTGCGGGGTCAGACCGGCTCCCACTTCGTGGTCGTCACCCAGGGAGGCGGCGGCGTCGCCGACAGCTACCGCATCACGGATCCGTGGGACGCGACGACGTACAAAACGCTGGGCTCGTACATCAACGCCGGGTACACCCCCGCCTGGATCATCAGCTACACAGGGCCCGGCCACAACTGCGGCCGCCTGATCAGGGGCGCGACGCCGGCGATCACAGGTGTCCAGGACGGAGGGGCCACCAAGAACCCCGTCACCATCAACATCGCCCCAAACCTCAAGAACCTCAAGTTCCTCGGAATCCTGCAGCTGTCATCGGGCTCGATCCTGAAAGACACGTTCAACCTCCAGCTGCCGTTCACGAAGATCGCGCCCGGCACGATCATCGGTGACGAGGGGATCTACCAGGTGCTAGTGACCACTCAGGCTCCGTCACAACCGCCGCACGTCGAGCTGTACAGCTTCACCATCGACAAGACGCCGCCCGCCGTCGATCTCGCGCTTCTGAACCCGCGCGCATCGAGCGACCGCCTGCAGTCCCTCGGAACCGGCGCGGCGGCCGGTGCGACACCCCTGGCCGTGCCCACCTACCCGCTGATCGACAAGCCCGGCAAGATCCAGGTCCTCTCGAGCGACACCTTGAGCGGGGTGCACGAGATCAAGTACAGCCTCGACGGCGCCCCGCTCGCAGAGTACTCATCCGACACCACCTTCGACCGCGTCCTCATCGTCCCTCAGAGCGGCGACCACTCGATCAGGATCCAATCCTTCGACGCGGCCGGGAACATGCAGGACGCGACCAAGTACTTCACCGTCTACGGATACGTCCCTCCCGCGCCCAGCCCAACCCCGACCCACGCCCCGCCACCGCAATGTCCCACCAAGCTGATCCTGGGCAGCTTTACAGCCACCTTCCTGGCCGGGACTAATTCCGTCACCGTCGACTGGAAAGCGAGCGGTGGCTGCGCACCCTTCAGTGGCCAAATCACAGTCACGTATCCGCCAGGTATCCCGCCGCGCACCTACCCCATCAGCCAAGAGAGTGGTCAATGGATAGATAATGGCGCGCCGAGTTGTAGTCAGTTTCCGCCCGGCTCAGTGACCTACACCCTGGCCCTAAAGGACAAGTTCGGCCAGACCATCAACAAGGCGACGCCGGCCGCTAACTGTCCATAAAGGTTAGTGGCGCCAGCTGAAGTCGCGCGGCTGCGCGGTCCCCGGAACGACCAGGAAGTCGGCCGTCGCGATGTTGAACAGCGGCGCGCTTGTGACG
>JBAUTF010000143.1:0-5174 GCA_049582065.1 Candidatus Dormiibacterota bacterium
TTCATTTCCGTCACCATTCCTGCGCAGCATGCCGACTCTGCTCGTGACCGAAGACGGCGTAGCGAAGTCGCCGAGGTCATCGCGAACCGAGGAGATCACGTCCTACAGAGAGAGCTTCAAAGAGGAGTTGATCCACTTTCACGACTGCGTCACCCGTGGACGTGAGCCGGTCACGTCAGGGCGCGACACGATCCGTGACATCGCCTTGTGCGAGGCGATCGTCGCCGTGCACCGCAGCCGGGCGCCGCGTGACCATCCGTCGGTGCCTGCACCGGCCGCCGCGCGCCCGCATCGATCGTGACCCAGGAGCGTGTCGGAACATCGCGAACCGGCTCGACGAGGGCCGGCGACATCGTGGTCGCCAACGCCCCGGTCAGCTACGGAGCGTTCGAGCTCACGGTCGGCATATTGCCCGACGTGCCCGACGCCGCGACAGTGCTCGATGAGGTGGCCGGCGCGGGCTACGCGGGCATCGACCTCGGGCCCCTCGGCTACCTCGGGTACGGCGAGGAGCTCTCCCAAAACCTCTCTTCCCGCGGGCTCGCGCTCGCCGGCGGTTTCTTCGAGCTGCCGTTCAGCGACCTGGCGAAGATGCCTCCGGCGCTGAAGGAGCTGGGCGCGCTGCTCGACGTCTTCGACGCGGTGAGACCCGGCCCCGGCGGATTGAAGCCGCGTCCAACGCTGGCGGACGCCGGGTCCGACCTGCGCCGCTCACGTCCTGGACAGGCCGCGACGAACCGCAAGCTCGGGTTCGACGAAGAGGGCTGGAAGCATTTCGCAGAAGGCGTCGAAATGGCGGTCACGTGTTGCCGGGAGCGCAAATATGAGCCCACCTTCCACCACGAGCCCGGGACCCACATCGAGGCACCCTGGGAGATCGAGAAGGTCCTCGAGCTCACCTCGATCGGTCTCTGCCTGGACACCGGCCACCTGCTGCTGGGCGGCGGCGACCCGGTGAAGGCGATGCGCGAATGGGGCGAGCGCATCAACCACGTCCACTTCAAGGACGCGCGCCGTGCCGTCGTCGACCGGATCGTGCGAGAGTCTGCGCACGTGAACGAGATCTGGCGCCGGCAGGCGTTCTGCAGGCTCGGCGAAGGTGACCTCGACGTTGATGGCATGCTCGCCGAGCTCCGGTCGCGGTACTCGGGTTGGCTCGTAGTCGAGCAGGACGTGCTGCCGGATCGCGGCGGGAAGCCCGCCGCCGACCAGCGAGCCAATCGCGAGTACCTGGCAGCCCGGGGCTTCTGACCCTTGGCGACTTTCAAGCTGGCCCTGGCCGGCGCGGGCAGGATGGGCCGCAACCATCTGCAAGCCCTGTCCGGGTCCGAACACGTGGAGATCACAGCGATCGCGGAGCCGGGCGAGGCGGCGCGCGCGGCCCTGCCGCGAACGGATGCGAAAGTTTATGCGGACCTCGACACGATGCTCGACGCCCGCGGCTTCGACGGCGTGCTCGTGTGCGTGCCCAGCGACCTCCATCTGGAGACCGTGGCGCGCCTCGCCGCGGCCGGCCTGCCAGTCCTCTGTGAGAAGCCGGTCGGCGTGATCGCAAGCGAGGCCCGGGAGGCGGCGCACCTCATGGCTGCAGCCGGGCTGCCGTTCCAGGTTGGTTTCTGGCGACGTTTCGTGCCGTCGCTGCGAAAGATGCGTGAGAGGATCGCAGCGGGGGAGCTCGGCGGCCTGTACATGGTCGGCTGCTACCAGTGGGACGGCGCGCCTCCCAGCGCCCAGTTCCGCAGCCACAGCGGCGGCATCTTCGTCGACATGGGCGTGCACGAGTTCGACCAGACGCGCTGGCTCACAGGCCAGGAGTTCGGCGCCATCACCTCCGTCGCCTCTGGCGTGGCTGCGGAGCCCTGGCCCGGCGACCCGGAGAGCGCGCACGCCATCGCCGAGCTGTCGGGTGGCACCACCGCCGTGATTTCGCTGGGCCGGCGGTTCCCGCTGGGCGACGTGTGCAAGGTGGAGGTCTTCGGCACCAAGGACGCCGAGGAATGCCGGTTCCTGTGGCCGCCGACGGCGGACGAAGCCTTCTTCGGCGCCCTCCGGCTCCAGGCGGAAAGCTTTGCTCGGCACGCAGGCGGCGCGCGCCTGGACGGTGCGAGCGGCTTCGATGCCGCGGCCGCGCTCGAAGGGGCGGAGCGCGCGTCATCTCAGCTGGTCGGCGCGTAGTGCCCTCTCCCGACGTCGGGATCGGGATCGCCGGCTACGGGATGATGGGCAGGGCTCACTCATACGCCTACACGGTCGCGCCGGTCATGCGGCACCTCGGCCACCGGCCGAGACTTCGGGTGATCAGCGGCCGGGACAAGGAGAAGGTGGCGCGGGCCGCCGCCGCGTACGGGTTCGAGAGCTGGACCGACGACTGGCGCGAGATGGTCGCCAGGCCGGACGTGGACATTGTCGACATCTGCACGCCCCCGGGCACGCACGCTGTGATCGCGGCTGCGGCGGCCGCCGCCGGGAAGGCCGTCATCTGCGAGAAACCGCTTGCGATCACGTACGCGCAGGCGGAGAAGGCAGTCGAGGCCGTGAGCAAAGCAGGAGTGCTGTCGGCGGTCGGGTTCAACTACCGCCGGCTCCCGGCGGTGTCGCTCATGAAGCGCATGGTCGACGAGGGGGCCATCGGCACCGTGCGGCTGATGCGCGCGACATGGCTCTCAGACGAGTTCGTCGACCCCGCGATCCCCTTCGACTGGCGGTTCGACCGCGCGATGGGAGGCTCGACGATCGCCGACCTGGGCAGCCACCTGATCGACATGGCGACGTGGATGGCGGGCGGCATTGCAGAGGTATCTGCCCAGTCGGAGACCTTTGTGCGAGAGCGATCGGGGCGGCAGGTGTCGGTCGACGACGCTTCGAGCGCCCTCGTGCGCTTCGATTCGGGCGCGCGCGGCGTGTTCGAAATGGCACGCACAGCGGTCCGGCGCCCATGCGATTTCACGGTGGAGCTCAACGGCGACCGCGGCACCCTGGTTTTCGAATATGCCCGCTTGAACGAGCTCATGTACGGAGCGGGAGGTGATGACCCCGGTCTTTACGGCATGCGCCGGATCCGCGCCGAGCACGAGTCCCATCCCTACGCCCTCGACTGGTGGCCGATCGGCCAGGGTGTCGGCTACGGGGCGAGTTTCGTGAACCACCTCGGCGACCTGCTCGAGCGCTGGCCTGAAGGCCCGTGGCAGCCCGACTTCGCGCAGGGCGCGGCGGTGCAGGCGGTCTGCGAGGCCATGGAGACTGCGGCGGCCGAGCACCGATGGGTGGACGTCGACGAGGTCATGCGCAAGCACAGGGCGCCGTTCCGAAATCGTCCTTGACGAGCAGTGAACCTTGACATATGGTTCTGGAACCTTCCAGTGGCGTGGCCATTGGTTGTCGAGCCGTCTAAGGGGAGGGGAAGCATGGCGAGCAGTAGCGCTCCGATGGGAGGCAAAGCCGTGACGGGCTCAGGCCTGTTCACGCGCCAGTCGTCCGGCCTCGTGCGCGAGCTGGGGATCCCGGCTGCGACAGGGATCGCGCTTGCATCGGTGGCCGTGGTCAACACGTTCATCAACTTCTACTCGGGCCTGTTCAACTTCACGAAGGTCGACATGGTCCTGCCGCTGCTGCTCGGCGCCGGGATCTGGCTCGTGGCCATGTTCGCCTACAGGTACCTGCTGCGGGCTATCCCCCGCGCCGGCGGCGAGTACATCTACATGTCCCGCATCATCTCCCCGGCCGTCGGGACCATGATCGGCATCGCCACCGCCGTTGGTTTTACGTACACGCTCTCTGCCAACGCCAACTTTGCGGCCGCTTACGTACCCTTCGCCCTCAACAGCCTCGGCGCTGCGTTCAACAGCTCGGCGCTCACCAGCGCGGCCACGAACATCGCCAACACCACGACATGTGTCACGGTCACATGCTCGCCTGGGCTGGTCATCTGCGCGGTGGGCATGCTCGTGATCGTGGGCCTGGCGTCCGTCTTCAGTCTGCGCCGGATCGCACAGGTCATCCTGGCCCTGGTCGTCTTCCAGGTCGTCGCGTTCGTGGTTCTCGGCTTTCTTTTGGCCACGCACTCGCACCAGGACTTCGTCAACGCGCTCGGCTCGTACAGCGGGAAATCCAGCGCCTTCAACGACGTCATCGCGCTGGCCCAGAAGAACGGCGTCCCGCTCGGGGTGGACGTCGGCGCCTCGCTGCTGGTCGTGCCGTTCATGGTCCTGAACTACAACGGCGTCCTGTATTCCTATTACGTCGGCGGCGAGCTCAAGCGTCCGGGCAGCACCTACCTGTGGGCGTCGGCCATCAGCCTCGCGCTTTTGATCGTGGTCTGGGTCGGCGTATGGCTCCTGATGCTGAACACGATCGGACGTGACTTCATGCAGGCGCAGGCTCAGGTCGGCGGCCTGCCTGACTACTCGAAGATCACGTCTCTCCAGGCCAACGCGGGCGGGCTGGGCTACGGTCTCATCCTCTCCGGCGACCCGGTCAGCAAGATCCTCATCGGTCTCGCGGTGCCGGCGGCCGAGATCGCCGTCGACCTTGCTTTCGTGGCGGTGGTGACCCGCGTCATCTTCGCCCTTGCCTTCGACCGTATGCTGCCCATCGGCCTCGCCAAGGTCAGCGAGCGCAACGCATCCCCGGTGAACGCCATCATCCTGGCCGTGCTCCTGGGCATCGCCTTCACCATCGCCGGCTCGGTGCTCAACATCGCCAACATCTCGGCCAACCTCGCGCTGTTCTTCGCCCTCGTGCTCCTGGCCGGCTCGATCGCCGCGACAGCGCTCCCGTACCGGCGGCCGGAGCTGATCTACAAGCCAGGCACCACCGACGTCGACCGGATCGCGGGCATACCGACCGCCACGGTCTGGGGCGCGATCTCGACCGTGCTGGCCTTATTCACCGTGGGCGTGATCATCGCGAAGCCGAACGTGTTCGGCGCTTTCAGCATCGTGTCGGTGGGCTCGTTGATCGTGATCTTCTTCTCGGGTCCGATCATCTACGTGATCGCACGCCGGATGCGTCTTTCGTCCTCGTCGATCGACATGAGATTGGCGATGCGCGAGCTGCCGCCCGAATAAGGCGCAACATAACGCGGCATGCCCAATAGTGGGAAGCGGGCGCTCCGCATCTTCTTCGCGACCGACATCCACGGCTCAGAGCGCTGCTTCCGAAAGTTTCTCGCGGCC
>JBAUTF010000144.1:0-4810 GCA_049582065.1 Candidatus Dormiibacterota bacterium
GCGCGGGCGAAGACGATCCTTCGCCTGGCCGGCGCGCCGTCCACGAGGCACTTGCCGGACACGCTTTCGGAAGGCGCGTAGTTGCGGGTCGTCACACCACCGGTCGCCTCTTTGACGCGGGCCTCGCACGCAGCCTCGCCACACCAGGGCGCCCAGACGAAACCGCTGCGTTCACGGAAATGCGCCACCAGCTCGTCCAGCGTCTCCACCTCGAATGTGTTGGCCGACCGGTAATCCAGCGCGCGCTGGAACAGAGCGCGCTGGAACTGGTGCAGCGCGCCGCCGACCTGCTCGCCGATCCCCGCCACGGTGATAGGTGTCTTCTCCCGCCTCAGTCGCTCGACCATCACCACCTTCCCGGCGGCCGCGTCGCGCGGACCTACCTCGAGGCGCAGGGGAACACCACGCAGCTCCCAGTGCGCGTACTTCTCGCCGGGCCGCTCGTCGCGCCAGTCGATCTTGTAGCGGATGCCGGCGCCCTTCAGCTCGGCGATCCAGGTGTGGATGTACGACTCGACCTGCGCGCGTGATTCAGCGTCCCGGTGGATAGGCACCACGACGACCTGGACCGGGGCGATCTTGGGAGGGATGATCAACCCGCTGTCGTCACCATGCGCCATGACCAGGCCCCCGATGAGGCGCGTCGACATGCCCCACGACGTCGTGTAGCAGTGCTCACGAACGTTCTCTTTGTTCGTGAAGGCGATGTCGTAGGCAAGGGCGAAGTTCTGTCCGAAGTAATGGGACGTGCCCATCTGCAGCGCCAGCCCGTCGCGCATCATGCCCTCGATCGAGTGCGTGTACTGAGCGCCGGCGAACGTCTCGCTCTCCGACTTGCGTCCGACGATCACAGGGACGGCCAGCCAGTCCTCGGCGACCTGGCGGTAGTACTCGGTGGTCAGGTCGACCTCGTCCTTCGCCTCCTGCGCGTTGGCGTGGAACGTGTGGCCTTCCTGCCAGAAGAACTCGCGCGTGCGCAGGAACAGGCGCGAGCGCTTCTCCCAGCGCACGACGTTGCACCACTGGTTGGTCAGCTTGGGCAGGTCACGATGGCTCTGTATGTAGTCCTTGATCAGGGTGCCGATGATCGTCTCTGAGGTGGGCCGGATGGCCAGTGGCTCCTCGAGCTCGGCGTTGTCGCCGCCTGCTCGTGTGACCCACGCCACCTCGGGCGCGAAGCCCTCGATGTGCTCGGCCTCCTTCATCAGGTACTCGCGAGGTATGAGCAGAGGGAACGCCCAGTTCTCGTGCCCGCTCTCTTTGATCATGTCGTCGAAAGCGCGCTGGATGTTCTCCCACATCGCCCAGCCGTACGGCCGGACGACCATCATCCCGCGGATGCCGGACCAGTCCGCCAGCTCGGCCTTGCGGATCACGTCGGTGTACCAGCGGTCGAAATCGTCAGACATCTTGGTGATGTCCTTCACGAAGTTCTTCTGTTCCTCGGGGTCCTGTTTCATGCGATCAGCTCCCGGTTGATGAGTTGAGATTCGAGCGATTTTCCGAGCCCGGCGTCCCCACCCGCCGCTTCGCGGCGACCTCCCGCGAGCGGGGAGGGTGAGGGCGGGTTAGCGCGGGAGCGGGGCCGGCGCAGGAGCGTGCTCGGCCGTCAGGGGTCCCCGCAAGATCACGGTGCAACCTCTGATTTTGCGGGGTGAGCGATCGCGTCGATCTCAGCCAGCAGCACGGCGAGCAGCTCTTCCTGGGGCACAGTGCGGTAAAGCTTACCTTTCTTGAAAATCACGCCTTTGCCGCGGCCGCCCGTCACGCCGATGTCGGCGTGACGTGCCTCGGCCGGACCGTTGACGACGCAGCCCATCACCGCGACGGTGATCGGGACCTTGAGCTTGGCGATGTGAGCCTCGACCGCCTTGACGGTCGGCACCATGTCGTACTCGAGCCGGCCGCACGTCGGGCAAGCCACGAGGGTCGCGCTCTCGTTGCGGAAGGCGAGCGTCTTCAAGATCTCGTGCGCGACACGCACCTCTTCGCGCGGGTCTGAGGTCGCGAGGGAGACCCGGATGGTGTCGCCGATGCCCTCGCTGAGGAGGATGCCCATCCCGACCGCGCTTCTGATGCTCCCGGCCTCGACCGGGCCCGACTCGGTGACTCCGAGGTGGATCGGGTATGGGCGCGCCGCCGCGAACTTGCGATTAGCCAGGATGTTGGTCCACACGTCCGTCGCCTTCAGCGAGACCTTGATGAAACCCGGCCCGTAATCGAGGTCTTCAAGGATCTTGCAGTGGCCCAGTGCCACCTCGACCATGCGGTCGGCGGTCAGCTCTCTGTTGTCGCGGTCGATGGCGTGCTCCTCGCGCATGCTCTTGTGCACCTCTTCGGGCAGCGAGCCGGCGTTGACGCCGATCCGGAAGGGGATCTGGCGCTCTTTGGCGGCCATGACGACCTTCGTGACCTTGTCGCGGTCGGGGATGTTTCCGGGGTTGAGCCGCAAGCACGCGACGCCGGCCTCGATCGCCATCAGGGCGAGGGTGTGGTCGTAGTGGATGTCGGCGATGATCGGCAGTGGCGATCCCTTGACGATTTCCTTGAGGGCTTCCGCGGCTTCGTGGTCGGGCACGGCCGGACGGACGATCTCGCAGCCGGCCTCCTTCAGCTCGTGGATCTGGCGCAGCGTCGCCTTGACGTCTCGCGTGTCCGTCTTGGTCATGGTCTGGACGGCGATGGGCGCCGCGCCGCCGATGACGACGCCGCCGACGTTGACGGGGATCGACTTGCGCCGGGTGACCATCGACATCAGTGGAGCCCCGGGAACTGCCCGGTCGCGATGCGCTGGATGTCCAGGAAGCTGATCACCGCGGCCACGGCCAGCAGCGCGACCAGGCCCCATCGCTGGAAGTTGAGCTCGGTCGTCCTGTCGAACGGCCGGCGGCGAAGCCATTCGAGGACCACTACCACGATCCTCCCGCCGTCGAGCGCGAGCAAAGGCAGCAGGTTGGTGAAGCCGAGCGCGACCGAAAGCAGCGCGACCAGGAAGAGGTAGCTGGGCGGGCCCTGGCTGACCGCGCTGTAGGTGGCGGCGCCGATGCCGATGGGACCGGTCAGCCCCTGGGAGCCGAGCAGACCGCCTGGGACCTGGCCGGAGATCAACGACCACAGCCCCTGGATGATCGCGCCCACGGTCTGGAACGGCCATGCGACCCCATAAGTGATCGCGGCCCCGGCGGTCAGCACGGGCTGGATCCGGACTCCCACCTGGCACGTTCCCTGTGTGCAAACGGGCGTCACGACATACTGGAATTTCTGTCCGTTCGAGTGCACGCCGCCGACCACGATCGCCGCTCCGGGCGCCGCGTCCTCCTGCTTGCGCATCTCGTCCGGGCTGCCCACGGTCTTGCCGTTGACAGTCTGGATCGAGTCTCCAGCGCGGAAGCCGGCGCTGGCCGCAGGTGAGCCCGCCACGACCTCGACCACCTTCCCCGGCACCGAGTTGACCTGGGTGAGCTGAAAGCCGGTGACGATCAGCATGGCGACCAGGAAGTTGGCCGCGGGGCCACCCGCCAGGATGACGATCTTCTGCCACGCCGACTTGGTGTGGAAGCCATTCGGGTCCTTGAAGTCGTCTGCCTCCATGCCCCCCATCCGCACGTAGCCGAGGATCGGCAAGAGCCTCAGCGCATACAGCGTCCCGTTCCGGGTGAACGACCATAGCCTGGTCCCGGCGCCGATCGAGAACTCGATCACGCGGACCTTGAAAAGCTTGGCGAAAAGGAAGTGTCCCGCCTCGTGAGGAGCGATCAGCAGCAGGAACATCCCGGCCACGCCGACCACGTAAAGCACCGGGCTCAACAGGTTGCTCATATGGCTTCCAGGCTACCGGAGTAGCGCTTCGTTCTCCTTCACGTATCCGCGCGCCCAGCGATCGGCCTCGAGGATGTCTTCCATCGTGTCGCCGCCGCCTGAGTACGCCTCCAGGGCCCGCCCGACCATCCGGACGATCCCGCTGAAGGGGATCTCGCTCGCGAGGAAGGCCTTCACCGCCTCCTCGTTGGCTGCGTTGAGCACGGCGGGCCGGCACCGCCCGGCGGCAGCGGCTTCTCGGGCCAGCGTGACGCTGGGAAACCGCTTCGCGTCGAGGGGATGGAACTCGAGGCCGTTCAGCTTGTCAAGCGGGGTAGGCGGGACGGCGTCGGCGAGACGATCGGGGTAGGACAGGGCGACCGCGATCGGAAGCCGCATGTCGGGGAGCCCCAGCTGCGCCTTCAGTGACCCGTCGACGAACTCGACCAGCGAGTGGACGACGCTCTGGGGATGGATGCATACATCGATCGCATCCAGGCTCACGCCAAAGAGGTGGTGGGCTTCGATGACCTCCAACCCCTTGTTCATCAGTGTCGCCGAGTCGACGGTCACCTTGGGCCCCATCGCCCATCGCGGGTGGTTCAATGCCTGCTCGACCGTGACGTGGTCGAGATCGAGCTCAGGCTTCGTCCAGAAAGGACCCCCGCTTGCGGTGATGACCAGCCGGCGCACGCTCTCGCGACGTTCGCCCCACAGGCACTGCCAGATGGCGCTGTGCTCGGAGTCGACGGGACGTATGGCTCGCGCGCCGGCTGCCTGCATGACGAGGGCACCGGCCATCACCAGGACCTCCTTGGTCGCGAGGGCGATCTCCTTGCCGGCTTTGAGGGCAGCCAGGGTCGGCGCCAGCGCCAGCGCGCCGGGGATCGCGACCACGACCAGGTCACAACGTTCGTCGGTCACCATTGCCTCGACGTGGGCGTCGAAGTCAGTGTCTCCTGCCTGGCCGCGCACCACGTGCTCCGCCGTGCGGTGGGTCGACCGCGTGCCT
>JBAUTF010000145.1:0-4072 GCA_049582065.1 Candidatus Dormiibacterota bacterium
AACTGAGACTCGCCGTCCACATGAGGGTCCATGGGGTGAGCAAGAATAGCGTCGTGCAGAAGCGTCACTCAGTGCTGACTCCGGACGGGACCTGCGTGGCCGGTGTGCAGTCCCTTATGGCGGAGGAGTTTCTCATCGAGGCGCTGAGGTGGATGATGAAATCCCGCCTCTACGACAAACGCGTGATCGCGCTTCAGCGGCAGGGCCAGTTCGGCGTCTACTCCCCTGGAACAGGTCAGGAGGCTTCGATCATCGGCTCCGCCATGGCGTTGGATCCAGCTCGGGATTGGATGGTTCCTCAGTACCGCGAGCTGATGGCGACCGTCCACCACGGTCTTCCGCTGGAGGTCATCTCGGCCCAATACCTCGGCAAGATCGCACCAGCCCGGATCCCGGATGGAGTCAAGGTCTTGCCCAGCCAAGTCTCCATCGCGGCTCAGTTGCCGCACGCGACGGGTCTTGCCTGGGGGTTGCGCCTCCGCGGTGAGGATGCCGTGGTGCTGGCGTACATCGGCGAGGGGGGATCGTCCGAAGGCGACTTCCACGAAGCCCTCAACCTGGCCGGCGTGATGAAAGCACCGGTGGTCTTCTTTCTGCAGAACAATCAGTGGGCGATTTCGACTTCGCGTCGGGTCCAGTCGGCGACGCCGAGCTTCGCGCTCCGGGCAGCCGGATACGGCTTCGAGGGCATCGAAGTCGACGGCAACGATGTGATGGCCGTCTACGACGTTGCGGTCAGCGCCATTGAGCGGGCTAGAGCGGGCGACGGCCCGACCCTTATCGAAGCGGTGACCTACCGCATGGGCTTCCATAACACCACCGACAACCCGTCGCGTTACCAGAATCCGGCCGAGTACGAGGAAGCACGCCTGCGGGACCCGATCGAGCGGGTCCAGAAGTACCTCGGCGGGTTGGGCCTGTGGGATCAGAGCCGCGAGGCCAAAATGACCGAGGAGCTGTGCGACGAGATCGAAGCGGCCCTCGAAGCGGCTAAAGCAGCCCAGGACCCCGGTCCCAAGGACCTCTTCGAGAACGTTTATGAGCACTCGCCGCAGCGCGTACTTCAGCAGCGCGCCGAGCTGCTTGCTGGTCGGCCGGACTGACATGCCGCAGCGCAACATCGTCGAGGCGATCAACGCCGGCCTCGCCGAGGAGATGGAGCGCGACCCTCGTGTCATGGTGCTCGGGCTGGATGTGGGCAAGCTGGGCGGCGTCTTTCGGACGACCAGCGGGCTGGCGGAGCGCTTCGGCGGCGCGCGTGTCGTCGACACGCCACTTGCCGAGGCAAGCATTATCGGCGCGTCCCTGGGCCTCGCTTTGGCGGGCATGGTGCCGGTGGCCGAAATCCAGTTTCTCGGCTTCAGCGCTCAGGGGTTCCACCAGCTCGGTCCTCAGCTCGCAAAGTACCGCCAGCGCTCGCGCGGGCGGTACCACTGCCAGGTCACGATCCGTGCCCCCTTCGGAGGAGGAATCCGCAGCCCCGAGTTCCATTCGGATGCTGTTGAGGCGCAGTTTGTCCAGACGCCGGGGATCAAGATCGTCATGCCATCCAACCCGTATGACGCCAAGGGCTTGCTCCTGGAGGCGATCCGCGACCCGGATCCGGTCCTCTATTGCGAGCCAGACCGGCTCTACCGGGTCGGACGGTCCGAGGTGCCCGACGGCGAATACACCGTTCCGTTTGGAAAGGCGGCATTGGTCCGCGACGGAGTGCACATCACGCTGGTCGCCTGGAGCGCCGCGGTCGAGCTTTGCCTTCGAGCGGCAGACCAGCTGGCGGAGGAAGGCGTTTCGGCTTCGGTACTGGATCTGCGCACCCTTGTGCCGCTCGACGTGGACGGGCTCTGCAATGAAGTGGCAAGGACCCGTCGCTGTGTAGTCGTGCACGAGGCGCCTCTGTCCGCCGGCTTCGGAGCGGAGGTAGTCGCGACCCTGATGGAACAGGTCTTCTACGACCTGGACGCGCCCGTCGCCCGCGTGGCAGCATTCGACGTACCCTACCCGGCCGCCTCTCTCGAGGACTATTACTTGCCGTCGCTGGAGCGTGTGCTGACTGCGGCGAGAAAGACTCTGCAGGGCTGATTGCCCGCTTCAGAGCTCGATTCGGTGGCGGCTCACAGGTGGTCCTGCGGCCTCTTCCAGGCCGAAGTGTCGATCTGCCCGGCCGCCGCCGTCTCGACGGTATGGGGCGTCTCACGCGCGAACCGCGGTAGAACCTCGGCGGCCACCCACTCCAGCATGTCGAGCTGGTCGTCGCGAGGCTGGTCGAGGATGAACTGGTTGACGCCCGCCTCGATATACGGGTCGATCACCTCGTAAAAGGCCTGCTTCGAGGCCCAGGGGTCAGCGTCGGTCGTGGGCACCCAGTAGTAAAGGGAGCGGTCGAGCGTGTCCGGTTGGCGCCCGATCTCGCGACAGTAGTCATCGAGCATCTGATTGCGCTCGCGCATCTCCTTTGGGGTCCCGAACGCATTCCAGGTGTCCGCGTACGTGGCCACGATCTTGAGCATCCTCGGCCCGAACGCACCTAACACGAGCGGCGGACGCGGCTTCTGGATACTGGGCGGGCGCGACTGGGCGTTCATCAGTTGGTAGTACGAGCCCGCAAAGGAGCTGGTGTCCTCCCGCATAAGGAGGTCCACCACCTGGACCGCCTCCCGGAAACGCGCGACCAGTTCCCTGGTCTCCGGAAAGGGGATCCCGAACATCTTGTGCTCCGACTCGTACCATCCGGCTCCGAGCCCAACCTCTAACCGGCCGTTGGAGATGTGGTCGACGGTGACTGCCATCTTGGCGAGGACAGATGGGTGGCGGAAAGTGTTGGACGTCACCAGCACCCCGATCCGGATCTTCTCAGTCCGCGCCGCAAGGCCACCAAGCAACGACCACGCCTCGAAGTACGGTCCCTGCGGGCGGCTGGGCTGAACAAGGTGATCGCAGAGCCAGGCGCTCTCGAAGCCAAGCCGCTCGAACAGCTGCCAGCGCTCAACGTTCTTTTCCCAGGTCATGTTCTGGTCCGTGCAGATGCCGAATCGGAATCGACGAGCCATTGTCCACCCCCCATGCGTGCGGTCGACGTCACCGAATCCTAGAACGCGGTAGCGTCGCAATGCGAACTGGCCGGGCTCGTAGCAGAGTGGCGATGCCCGTTTGCCCACAGTCTCAGTTCCACCGCCATGGTCCGAAAGGTGACCGGCTCGGCGGGAATGTCGTGAATCGTGTTGGGGGCCAGCTCCCGGTCGATCAGGCTGCCGAACAGCCGCTTGACCTCACCGGGGGTCAGGCCGTCCAGGGTGCCGGGCCGCCATGGCCCAGGTACCAATCCATCTTCTGCCGGTACCACTGGATGGTCTGCTCGCTGCGGCGCATGACCTTGAGCTCGGCCAGCCACCCGCGGACAAGGCTGTCGATCGAGGGCGCTGTGACCGCGCCGGGAGCTGCCTCTGAGGGCCACCAGAGGCGCCACGTCCTCGGAGGCGGCATCGATGCGTGGAGCAGCCGGGGCGACCGGTGGGACGGCCCGGCTGGGCGCCGCGTCGGGCCCAGGAGCGGCGCGCCGGAGGGGCCTCCGGGGCCAGGCAACGCGTGGCTTCGAATACAGGCTACCGCTCGAAGGCCCCTCCAAAAACGGATGGCGGAGAGGGAGAGATTTGAACTCTCGATGGGCCAGTGACCCATAACGGTTTTCGAGCTCGACTCTATGACCGATCCCGTTCTTGAATTCAGAAACTGCCGTCGGGCCATTTCCCATAACGGTTTGCGCCGTTAGCCTGACGGTTTTTTCCTCCCGCGCAAGCGCCAACAGAGTATCAAACGCTAGCTCGTAGTGGTTGCGTGCCTTGGCACTTGGGATACGTCGAGCAGCCCCAGAACTGCTCGCCCGCGTTCGCTCCGCGTCTTGCTGTTCTCAGCACCATCGGCGATCCACAGCGCGGGCACTGCGGGGTGTTCGAGCCTTGCGCAGGCTCTGCGACCGCCACTGCCGACTGAGCTCGTTTCAGCTCAGCGATCATGCCCCGCAGTTTGGATCCATCGATCAGCTCCAATTGCTTGCCGTTCGCAAACGCAAGGG
>JBAUTF010000146.1:0-20858 GCA_049582065.1 Candidatus Dormiibacterota bacterium
CCCGACATAGAGATGCACCGCGGCGACGCGTCGCAATTCTCGCGGCCAGCAACGTACCTGGACGGCCACGCTCGGCTAAGTCCGGGCGACCACTCGGAGTCCAAGCCCGCGGCCAAGTCCGAGCAGCCGGGTAATGCCGACCCTATGGAACAGCCCACCCCGACGCCGCATCCCATCCGTGCCGAGGACTTCGCGCGCGGCATGGGTGCCGCGCATGGCGATGGCGCGGCGCGTCCTTCTCCCAGCAACGACCACGTGCGCGTCCCGGTGCGGCCCGAGGTCGCCTTGTTCGGCGCAGCCGCGGATAGGTTCGACTACGGACAGTTGACGCCGGTTGACGTCGGCAACATCCCGAACAACGACGACGGTGCGCCACAGCACATGCGCCCCGCGGTGGACGTCAGCCCGAGCCGCGGCGCGGACGTAGCACCGGACATCGTCAAGACGCCCGAGGCAACGGCCCCGTGGGGCAAGCCCGGAGCCTGGAACAAGGAGTAGGAGTCACCATGAGTGGGAAGCTACCGGCGATCTACGTCGGCGAGTCCAAGACCCGCGTCGTAACCAAGGTTCACGACCACAGTCGCGAGGCGTACGGGCACAACGGCGTGGTCAAGTGCGACAACGAAGGCTGCCGGAAGGAGCTGATCCTTGCGGGCGGGGTCGAGATGATGAGACGCAAGTGGTACTTCGCGCTCGGAGAGACCATCATCGTCACCATCGCGCAGGCCGGGCTGAAGAACCGCGATGGCAGTCCCTACAGCCACACGCACGGGCCGCACGGCCAGGACCACGCCGACGAATGCGACTCACCCGAATGCAACGCATTCTTCAACGACGAGTGGGTGCGCTTCCAGTTCAACAAGCGGGCCGGGAATCCCGGTAGGTCGATAGTTTCTCCCAACGCAAACGAGCGGCCCAAGTCCATCGCGCAGATGGACTCCGAGCGCGCGACCGACGAGGAGAACGCGCGGCGCGCTTCCATGATCGAAATCGAGACCCGCCGACAGACGCAGGCGCAGCTCTGGCCGCTGCCTCGCTAATCCACTAAACCGTCCGGTCGACCTACACGCTACCGGGGCGGGGCAGGCTCCTGCGGAGTCTGAGGGCGCTCCTTCTTAGGCTTCACGAACACGTAGTCGGTGCTTGTGCCGTCGCCGTACTCGGTGATCTCTATGTCGCCGGGCTGCACCTCGGCCTGGCGGCGCGCAAGGTCCCAGCTGAAACGGTCTACTTCCACCGCCACCAGCCGACCCGAGAGCGTCGCATTCGACGAAGCTTAGCCCGGCACGGCTCTTTGGCCAGGAGGCGACGGCGGTGATTGGGGCAGCCGGTTCCCGTGGCCTGCGCGGGCCGTCGACCGCGTAATTTATGGCAAGATCGTGCCCGCATCCCTCGTTGGACCGGAATATGATCAAGTCGAGCAAGGTCGTTCACGGAGGTCAGCGGTGAGGCCTATCTACATCCGGACGGTTACCAAGTTGGTGTTTCCGCCCGGCCAGTTCAGGTCGATTCCGGCCGAGGTCGGATCGAGCGCGCCCGTCTTTGGCGCGATACCGCCCCGCCCGATGGAGTACCCGCAGGAGCAGAGCTTGACGGCTGGCCCCGTGTTGGAGCCGCTGGAGCCATCAAATGACTCCATCCTGCCTCCAGCATTTCGTCCTGTATTGCAACCTGAGGTATAGGCTGCGGCGGCATCACGATCTGCATCCGTGCGTAGCGATGCTTGCTGAGGTATCTGCTCGACATCTCGGTAGACTCGATAACCGCGTGTAGAAGCTCGCGGTCGATGAAGCCAGGAGGCTGACCGGCGATCACCTGGCCAGGCAGTCCTGGTCCGGGTTGGCCGGGAGGGGGCTGCGCTGGAGCGGGTTGGGGATTTGCGGCCGCCGCAGCCAACTCCAGCGCCGGGTTGAATGGGTCGGCATTCTGAAACTCGACCTCGAAGTCTCTGTATAGGGCCCACATCCACTTCTCAAGGTTGTCGCCGAGGTCGACCTTCACTTTGAGCTTCAACTCTTCCTTGGCTTCCTTTCGGTTGATGGGATGGCCGTGGAAGTAAAGCTTCGATGCGAGGTTCTCGACGATCTCATCGATCACGTGGGACTCCGTGTCGGCCATGTGAGTGCGCAAGATCTTCCGGGCGATCATCCGTGACTGTGATATGAACCGCTCGATATTGCCGAGGGCGATTGGGTGGACTTGCTGCGCCAAAATCTCGATGGCGCGCACTAACTCGTCCTCGTGTGTGATGCCGACGGTCTCCTTAATGAAGTGGACATAAGCGGTGACGTCCTCGACGCTGATGGCCCTCTTCTGTCTTGTAACTGGATCCTCGGGATTGAACTCGTTGGCAACGGTCGGATCTATCGGCCCCAGTTCGGCGAATGGATGCATGACAATCTCGTCCGCACCAAGCGCCAAGAGTGAGGCCGCACTGTAGGCGCGGTAAGGAATCAGGACGTTGAACTTTGTCGCGAACTCGCGGAACAGCGCGACCAGGCGCCACGGCACAGTGCCGTCCCCACCGTTGCTGCACAGGAAGATATCGAGCTTCTCGATGGGTCGCTTGGGGAAACGCAGCAGGTGGTCAAAGAAGACGCGGACTTGATCACCGGCGATCATTCCGGCCACGCCTGGGCGCAGCGTCGTCAGGTAGCAAATGACGGTCGAGCCGCGTTGTTGCTCGATCTTGCGGATGATGTCCCGACGTTCAGTGAAACCCACGATCCTTACTCCTCAGCCTGTTTGACGGCAGCACGAAACGAATGGCAAGGGGGCACCCACGATTCTATGCCGCTTTACGGAAGATTGCCAACCGACTTAACGCAGGCAGCCGAAAGCTATGACGACGAGACGACGTACGAGTAGTGGCCCATGTACTCGTTTGGGTCGGGGGCCGAGAGACTGCACTTCACGGTGGCAGTCGCGGCGGGCCAGGTCGCTGGGATGTCAGCGCGACACGAGACTGACGAGTCCTTGATGAAGCGAACGTGCCAGTAGCCTTGCGGGTCCATGTACTCAGGTCCGTACTCGGCAGCAAAGGTCACGTGCCCTCCACCAGTGCCGCCTGTGTTCCTGAAGGTCGCTGAGAACGAACAGGAAGAGATCGGCGCGAGGTTGGCGGGCAACGTCCACTCAACGGGTGTGCCCGATCCGCCATTCCAGAACTGGGGCGGAAAGTTGCACGGGTTCACGCCCTGGGTGCCTTGCAATGCGAAGTTTGAAGGCCCTGTCGGATTGAGCCCCTCGACCAGGAGAAAACCAACTCCTATCACCGCGATGACTAGGACGACGGCCACGCCTATGACTCCGAGGGCTATCCAAGGTGCGCGACTCGGTCGGCGCATCGGTGGCGCAACCGGCTGACCGGCGGGAATCCACCGCTGCCCGTCCCACCACCACCGCCCATCGGCCGACCATTGCGGCTGCTGGCTTGGGGGTGGCGCACCTATCGTCACGGCGGGTGAGGGCCTACTTCCAGAGCCAGCGCCAGAAGCCCGCCCGTCCCAGTACACGGCCCACCACCCGGTTCTTGACCCGGCGCTCCACGCGCTTGGGATTGCCGCTCGCGAGGGCTTCTAGGTCGTCCACGCGGCGGGCGCTGCGGAATAGCAGCGACGAGAGAGAGCGGCGTCGTGGCATAGCGAAAGGCTACTCGCGTTCGGCCTGTTTCAAGCGGGCCGAATAGACCGCGCAATACCACTGTGTTGGGCACATAATCCGCCTACCCCTCGGGGCTGGTACACATGTCTAGAAAGTCGGTTGCGCTACTCGTTCTCTTCAGCCCATTGCTGCTCCTCGGCTGTGGAGGAAATTCGCAGCAGGGTTACTTGGCCCAGTCGAACGCCTCAGCGCAGTTTCTCCAAGTGACCCGTAACGGATCGAACCTGAGCGGGAACCTACAGAGCGCCAGCATCTCGTCGTCCGACCCGACCACGGTTACGACTTTCAACGCGTCCTTCACTGGAACCACCGACGGCACAGCAATCACGCTTACCTTTCCTCAGGGCCTCGGGTTTGCAACGTCCATTAGTGGCAGCTACAGCGGCGACCACATACAGCTCAGCGTTCCGCAGTCGGACGGCACCCTGTCAACAGAGGACTTCGCTCCGAGCGACACCAATGCGTACAACACTGCCGTCCAAGCTCTCCACCAGCAAGCCCAGCAGGCCCAAGCTGACCAACAAGCCGCCACTGCCGCGCAACAGCAAGCTCAGCAGGAAGCGGACCAACGCGCAGCGGTTGACAAGGCAATATCTGCGGTTAACAGCGATTTCACCCAGGTCACCAACGACATCAACTCTTACAAGAGCCTGTATGCGTCAGTGAACAGCGACGAGCAGCAGGGCTACAAGGACACTGTCACGACGTACAACGATCTCAAGAAGGTCCAGAGCGAGGGCAGCGGCAACTCCAACTGCGGGGTTGACGCCAACACCGTTGCGGTCGACGCCAACACCGTTGCGGTCGACCAAAACACGGTGGAGGTAGATCAGAACTCCGAACAAGTGGATGTCCAGTCCATAAACGGCGACATCAGCAGGCTAGATGCTGACTTCCAGAAGTTCCAGTCGGCTACAGCGGCAATCCCGTCGTATCAGCCGAGCGGCCAGCCTACATCGGCTCAGATATCGCAGGACCACACCGCAGCCTCCAACGCCAACTCGCAGGCGGACGCGATGATCGCGGCTGCACTGAAGCAACTGCAGACGTGGGTCACTCAGGCCAATCAGTACGCCACGTCCGCGTCGGCGATCTGCGGTTAGTTTGTCGCCCCACTGACAGTAACCTCAGCCGGGAGATGCGCCCGGCTTGGAAGGTGTCTCGCCCGGCGCGGACGCATTCGTCCAGCGGGCAAACCTACCGCGCGGAGACGGCCTACTTCAGAGCTATCTGCTCCCGGTACCAAACAGCCCACGGCGGGGCATCCGCCGCCGAACTGCTCACCTGCCGCCGCCCGTCTGCGAGGCCGAACACATGACACGCCCCGGAAGGTTCGTGACAGAACAGCACGGTGGTGATTCCAGGTTCCTTGCCAAAGAATGCGGGCGGTGGCACAGGCTGCTCGCGCGCCGTGAACTCCAACTGCTGGCCGGACCCCAGGTCAAACTGAGTGGACTGAGCCCATTTGCCGGTGGAGGCAAGCACCCGAATAAAGAAGCAATCCAGCGCTGGCCCGCGGCCGATGTTGGTGACAGTAGCCGTATAGCTGAAGCCTCCAACAAGGGAGTCGCCTCCATGGCTGGGCTGGTATGTCAAGCAGGGAGCCCAGTCAAGCTTCCGGGATAACTCCATCTCGGCGAGCTGGCGCTCCGCGTGCGTTCCGAGGGTGACGGTTGCCCCGGCCAGTTTCCTGGTTTGGAAGGCAACGACCAGCGTGGCCAACGCGACGAGTACGGTCACGATGATGGCTAGGACGGCAAGGGTTGTGGCATCCACCGCGTCCAGATTCTAGGCGCAGTAGCGGCGCGGTCTAGGCGCACTTACCTTATACTTCTCATATCAGTAAACCTGATAGTCAAGGAGGGTACATCGTGGCGCTGGCCGACATCAAGTCCCTGGACGACGCGGCGACGGCTACCGGCCTCGGGCGGCGCACCCTTCAGCGCTGGCTCGGGGCCGGGCTGCTGACCGCCTACAAGGTGCCCACCGACCGTAGGCGATACCTGGACCTGCGGCAAATCGAGCGGCTGCGCACGACGCCGCAGCCCATCAAGAGGAGGAGGAAGTGGTGAGACGGAAGCAGGGCGAAGGCAGCGTGTTCAAGCGGAAGAACAAGGAGGGGAAGGTCATTGGCTACACGGCCTTCCTAAACCTCGGCCGCAAGGCGAACGGTAAGCGCGATAGGCGGAAGTTCCAGGGCAAGACCTGGAAGGAAGTCCAGGCCCGGCTTGAGGACGCCAAGGAACAGTCCAAGAAGGGCATCCTCCCGGCGACGGGCAAGCGCACCGTCGGAATGTGGATGGAGGCTTGGTTGCAGGACGTGGCGAAGCCGACCGTGCGTCCCAGCACTTACCGCTCCTACGAGGGCTTCGTCAAGCAGCACATCAACCCGGTGCTCGGCCACATCGCGCTGGAGAAGCTCACGGCGGGCGATGTGCGCGCCATGCTCAACAGCCGGGCCGGGCTGAGTCCTCGCAGCGTCCAGCACCTGCGGGCGGTGCTGCGGACTGGGCTCAACGTCGCCATCAAGGACGGGCTTATCCCGAGCCAGCGGAACGTGGCCGGTGATGTCAAGCCGCCCAAGGTGCCGCGGCGGGAGATGAAGACCTACGACGGCGACCAAGCCCACGCCTTGCTGCGGGTCGTGGCGGGCGACCCGTTGGAGGCGGTCTACGTTCTCGCGCTGACCACCGGCATGCGCCAGGGCGAGATCCTGGGTCTGCGGTGGAGGAGCGTGGACCTGGAGGCTGGGACGCTCCGCGTGGACTACGCGCTCCAGCGCGTGGCGAAGGTCTACAAGTTGGTCGAGCCGAAGTCCGAGAACAGCAGGCGCGTCGTGCCTCTGTCCGCCATCACGCTGGCCGCGCTGCGAGCGCACAAGGCCAAGCAGCAGGAGACAGCTCAGCAGCCCGGCACCATCCGCAACTTGGAGTGGCACGACCTCGTGTTCCGTACGACGACTGGTCAGCCGCTCAGCGGCTCGTGGGTCTACAACCGCTTCAAGGCCGCGGCGAAGGCGGCAGACCTACCGGCTATCCGCTTTCACGACGCTCGCCACTCGGTGGTGTCGATACTCGGCGAGGCCGGGGTTGACGTCGCTACCGTCAGCAAGCTCGTGGGGCACTCAAACGTGTCGCTCACGATGAATACCTACCGTCACGTGTTCGAGAAGGCCAAGCGCGAGGCCGCCAACGCGATGGACGCGGCGCTCAGCGAAGCCGCCCGGAAGTACACCGCCGCCGCAGCACGATAGGCTACCCGTAGGCTACCCGTAGGCTACCCGGCTCAGTTGGTTGGGTCGGGTAGCCTCCCGCCGAGGCTCATTTCGATCTCAATATTGGAGCCGACGAGGTGAATCGAACACCTAACCTGCTGTTTACAAAACAGCTGCTCTGCCAATTGAGCTACGCCGGCGTCGATAGGGAAGGGTAGCGATTCCAGATGTCAACTATTGTTGGGCGCATATGGCAAATGTCCTCTCGTGGGTCTCACAGTCCGGTGTCGTGCAGGGGATAATCATCGGCGCCACGCTGGCGTTCTTAACGGCAATTCTCATCATGAACGCCGTGGCCCGGTCCATAACAACGACCGTCAACGGCTGGAGCAGCATCCGCAAATGCGGCCAGCCCGGCAACGGGATCCTCGTGCGGGCCGCCTGCGCGAAAGCCCTGCCCGCTGTCAATGTGTTTGAAGAGGCCGCGTACTGGACCACCACCAGGGATGGCTCTGGGCGAACGCTCAGCGGGCTGTATCAATATGTCCTGAATTTTCCGGCCGGGCAACTCCCGCCGAATGACGCCTTCTGGTCGCTAACCATTACCGATGTCGTCGGGTACATGGTGAACAATGCGATTAATCGCTCCAGCTTTGACGATCGTTCGAATCTCGCCAAGAACGCGGACGGTTCAATCGATATCTATCTTCAGCAAGAGGCTCCGACGGGGCACGAGCAGAATTGGCTGCCGGCTCCTTCCGGCAAGTTCAAGCTGATGCTCCGCGCGTACCTCCCCGGTGCGGCCATTCTCGATGGCACCTACCGTGTGCCGCCAGTCGTTAAGGCGCAGTGAGATGAATCGGCTTGTTTTGAAATACGGATATCCCATTACCGCCGTGATACTGGTGGTTTTCGCGTGGGTCATCTATCGCCGGATATCTCTCGGGTGGAGGGAGGTCGTTCCACTCGCCGTCACGGCGGTTATCGTGTGGGCGCTTGGCGCCCCGGCTTTCATTTACTTTTGGCCGCGCCTCACGGTCACGGGCTTCAAGAGAGCGATTGTCAACCGTGGTTTCGGCGGCGGCCCGATCCCCGTCAACACGCTTTACGCGGAGCCCACCCTATCTTCCGCGTCGGCGTCGAGCGGGAGCCTACTGGGGACCGGAACCGACGACGTGCTCTACGTCGGCGGCTGGCTCGACTTGAAGAATGGCCCGCAAGTCATGCACGCCCCGGATATGGCCGGGCGGTACTACAGCGTGCAGTTCACCGATCCGTCGAACAGCGCAAACTTTGCCTACGTCGGCAAACGTACGACCGGAACCAAGGCCGGTGACTATCTTCTCAGCGGGCCCGGCTGGAAGGGAACCGTACCGAAAGGCATGACGCAGATTGCTTCGCCAAACAATTCCGTGCTCGTCATCGGCCGTGTTTTCGTCGAGAGCGACATCGATCAACCGACCGCGTACGCGCTTGCGAAGCAAATACAGCTCGCGCCGCTGAATCGGTAACGGAGGAGAATCAACAATGTCCGCAACGCTGAAGCTGACGCACAAAACCATCGGAGTGGAAGTGCGCCGCGGCGCATACGAAGCTGTGGTCGACGGGAAGCAGGCCGGGACCGTCGAACTGAACGAGACCATCGACATACCGGTCGATCCTGGACGGCACACCATGCAAGTTCGCAGCGGCCGAAACTCCAGCCCAACTAAGACCTTCGACGTCGCCGAGGGCGAAGTCGCCAGCTTCCGATGCAGCGGAAAGAGCATCTTGCCGATCTTTCTTTTGTCCTTTGTCGTTCCCAGCCTGGCACTCTCGCTCACGCGCGAGTAAACGCAACTCGCCAAACAGCGCTTAAGGATCGAGCGCTCGACGGGTCTGGTCGGCCTCGCATAGGCACCGATTCGGTCCGAGCCGAGGGCCTACGCGGTAGCCTCATCCTCGCAGCACAAAGGGCTGTTCAGTTGTTTTTATACAACTGGTCACAGGGCCTTTTGGGGCCGATTTCGATCTCAGGGGCAGCCCACCTGTTTACAAAACAGCTGCTCTGCCAATTGAGCTACGCCGGCGTCATTGGGAAGGGTAGCGGAACCCTTTTTGGAAGACGGATGACGTGCGGATCTGAACTCGGAAGCGCCCTCAAAGAGAGCCGCTTGCGGCTCTTCGGGGGACCTGTAAAGAACGGGCCAATCGGGCGCCAGGTATACCGGAGTTTCACCGGGTGGCCATTTGAGGCGACCTGGCAGGCCGCCCGGCGATTGCGCGAATGCTCGCTCGGCGGACCGGCCGCGGTGCGCCGCGCAAAAGGACTGCGCCGCAGTGTTCTGCTCGAGCACCCACAGATACGTCGCGCCGGTTGTTCCGCCGTCAATCACCGCTTGCGCCACACGAGCGATCAGTGCAGAGCCGATCCCGTGCCGCCGGTGGGCATGGGTGACGTGCAGATTGTCCACCAGTGACCCCCACCGTTCGTCGTCATCAAGAACAAGGTGGACCAATCCGACGATCCCGGCGTCGGTCTCGGCAAGGACAGTGATGTTGTCCGGTCCCCGCATCGCAAGCCGGCATAGGTTCTTCGGCCCGCGGCTCGAAGGCCAAGTGCCCAACCGACAAATCGGTCGCCAATGGTTAGGATGCGGGCACGATGAGGAACCGGATCCTGATCGTTGAAGACGACGAGGCGAACCTTCTGCTCTTGAAGACGTATCTGTCTGAGGTGAGTGACGACATATACGCGCTCTCCGACTCGCAGCAGGTCGAAGCCGTGTTCAAGGACTTCGAGCCGGACATCGTGCTGCTCGACCTGCATATGCACGATCCCGACGGCCTCGAGATCCTCAGACGGTTGCGCAGCGCCCGCGAGAGCCTCGGGTTCCTCCCGGTGCTGATGCTCACCGGCGAGACGGCGAGGACTTCGCGGATTTCAGCGCTAATCCTCGGCGCCGACGAATTCCTCACCAAGCCCTTCGATCGCACCGAGCTCGTCCTCCGCGTGCGCAACCTCCTTCGGACCAGGCAGATGTACGAAGAAAAGGGCCAGATGCAAGAGAGGTCTGACGAACCCGGGCCCTGAGAGCTAGACCCGCGCCGCGGCCGGAACCTCTGAGCGCCGCTCGCTCGTTACGGCGTGAACAGCCTGCAGAGGCACCGAGAAGTGAAAGACGGAGCCCTGCCCTTTCGTGGTCTCGAACCAGATCCTCCCGCCGTGCATCTCGACGATCTGACGGGCCATCGGAAGACCGATTCCCGAGCCCATGACCCCGGAGTTGGTGTCGCTCGCGTTCCACCGGTGTGGGCCGAACAGCCGGTCGTCGAAGTCGGCGGGCATCCCCATCCCATGGTCGCTTACGCTGACCACGTCCTCGTCGACCTGGCGCCGCGCCGAAACCGTGACCTTGCTCGATTTGGGTGAGTACTTGATTGCGTTGCTCAGCAATATGTTCATCACGGTCGCCAGGCGCACTGCGTCGCCGGAGACAAGGCCCAGGTCCGAATCGAGGTCGACGGCGAAGAGGTGGGCACGGTCTGACGCCCTGACCCGCGCAACCGCCTCGCGCACGGCCTCGCCTATGTCGACCGGCGCGAATTTCATGACCATGGCATCCGCCTCCACGCGGTCTTTGTCGAGCACTCTGCGCAGCATCTGGTCGAGTCGTTGGGCGTCGTTGTAGATGTCGCTCGCGAAGGCCTTCGCCTGGGCAGGGTCCAGGTCCTCGGTGTCGCGTATCAGCTCGCTAAAACCTTGGATCCCGACCAGCGAGGTGCGGAACTCGTGGCTCACCATCCTCAAGAACTCCCTCTTCAGCCGGTCGAGGCGCTCGAGCACCCCGAGGTTCGAAAACGCGGCGACCTCGGCCTCGTGTCGGTCGGTCGTGTCCCAGAACATGGCGATGAAATAGTCGACCTCGCCATTCGCGTCGCGCACCTCGGTGGCCGTCCAATGCAGCCACAGCGCCTCGCCGTCAGTCCGCACGGCTTCGAACTCGGAATCGGTGGCGGCCATCGAACCCTCGGACAGCGCCCGAAACTGTTCGGTGGCCCGCACCATCTCCAACGGCGGCAGGATGGTGCTCAGCGGCGCTCCGACGACCTCAGCCTCCGGGCGGCGCAGGACCGTCATGAATCGAGGGTTCGCCTGGATGATTTGCATGTCCGACCCGATCCGGACGACACCGAGCGGTGCGTACCGGATGATGTCGTTCAGCCGAGAGGCGTAGAGGCGGCTCTTGATCAAGAGGTTCAACGATTCTGTGTGCCCGTGGATCGAGCTCGCCATCACCAGGACGGCGATGCCGCCGGCGAGGATGATCAAAAAGGCGTCGAGGGCGTGGCCCGTGGCGGGCAGCAGGATCGCGTTGAGTCCCGCGGCCAGGATGGCGACCCACGGCAGGACGACCTGCCAGATGTCGGGGGGCTGCTCCAGCTCTGCCTTCAGCTGGATCACCGGCGCCACCGCCTTCATCGGCCAGAGCGCGGCCAGCCCGATCATCAGGAAACCGATCACCCACCCGGCGTCGAGCACGCTGCCGATGGCGCCGTAGGTCCCAGCGGCGTTCATGTACGCAAAGGCGCTGTCTGCGACCGCGTTGGAGGCCAAACCGCCGAGGAGCAGCAGCAATCGGCCGCGCGCATCGACGGTCGCGCGCTGGATGGCGAGAACCAGGATGATGCCGATGAGGATGTCGCTGACCGGGTAGGCGAGGCCGATGATCCTGACGAGCGGCGGATCCCCCGCGAAGTTGTAGAGAGTCCTGAGGCCGAGGGTCCAGCTGACGGAGACCAGGGCAAGGCACACGATCCCGGCGTCCAGCCACAGTCGCAGCCGCGTGGAGCTGCTGCCAGGGCTGGAGAAAACGAACATGAGGATGCCGGCCGCCGCGAGCGGTATGGCCCCCAGGAAGCCGACGTCGGCCGCGGACGGGAAGGGGACGGGCACGCCCAGGCCCACCTGGTAAACGGACCAGACAATCTCGCCTGCCCCCCATGTCGCGGCTGAAGCAGCCAGCAGCCACCAACCCACCCGGGGCCGCCCGGACGCACGCCTGGCGGCCACGCCGCAGCAAGCCGCGCCGACCAATGCTGCGACGGCTTCGCCGATGTCGTCCACCGCGATCGTCACGGTGTCGCCGCCGATGCGGAGCGAGGTCCACGCGACAAATCCGGCGACCGCGACGATGGCGACTGCCAGCGCCAGCAGAAAGACGGTCCCCTGCCGGGAGATGGACGGCCATCGGAACTGGCTTGCGGTCACTCGATCGCCGGCGGACCGCGACGCAACTGCACGTCGTACCAGGACGGGCCAGAGCGCGACGTCATGAGCGCGTTCTTCACACCTTTAGCTTGGTCCGACCCCGCTCTGAGGGCGCCCGTTAAGCGGACGGTAATCGGCCCCTGAGATGAGAGGGTGCCCTGGAGCCCTGCCCCTCTTATCCTTTTCTTGCTTCGGCTGTGCCTCCTCCCGACGGCGATGTCTACTTCAACCAGGCCGGTGTGGCGAAGGTCACATGGGATTCTGAGCACGCCATGGTGCTCGTGGAGTGGGAGGGATGGGCGGACGAGACAGAGTTCGCCGCCCTGCTCGAATCGGGCGTCCGGGCGCTCATCGACCACGGCGGCACGCGGTGGCTCGCGGACTGCCGGCGCGAGCGTGTGCTCAGCACGGCGAGCAGTGCTCGCGCCGACGCCGAGTGGCTGCCCAGGGCCGCAGGCGTCGGGCTCAAGCGGTTTGCGGTGGTCCTTCCGGAGAGCGGCCTGGCCGCCACGAACCTGAGGGCGAGAGAGGCCACCCTGAGCACAAGGCTGGATGTGGCCTATTTCGCGACGCCCGAAGAAGCCCTGGAGTGGCTCGACCGGCCTTAGGATCCCGGCCCTGAGGGCTTCGCTCGGTTCGGCCACTGATAAGGTCCCGCCCTTATCATCTCTTATCCGTTGGCAGCTTCCTGGCCCCCCAGCCCTTACCGGCCCGGCAATGGCATCGATCCGCCCTACCTCGGCGATCGAGAAGAGCAGATCGAGGCCATCCGCCGGTTCCTGCGCGACCCGCGCCACCCTCGCAACGTCCTGATCACCGGCCTACGGGGCGTGGGGAAGACGGTGCTCCTCAACCGGATGGAGGCTGAGGCCGAGGCCGCCGGCTGGATCGTCGTCGATCGCGAGTTCTCGGAACCGGACGCCGAACCCGCCGCCTTTGCGAGCGCACTGCTGACCGACGTGAATCGAGCCCTGAGGCGTTTGAGCCTTTCGGCGCGATTGAAAGACCGGGCCGGTCAGCTGCTCGACGCCGCGATCGACTCGATCGGCGCCCTGGCCGTCAGCTACGGTGAGTTCAAGGTCAGCGTCGACGCCAAGCGCCGGCGCACCGAGCCGCCGCGACGTCTGGACGACGACTTGCGCGAGGCCCTCCTACGAATTTGCGAGCTGTGTCAGAAGAGCGAGCACAAAGGCCTGGCGCTTCGATACGACGAGTTCCACGTGGTGCGCGAGCACCGTGGAGCGCCGACGCTGAGCGCGTTACTTACCGCCGCGTCAGCCGTGCAGCAGCGGAACCTGCCTCTGATGCTGATGCTCTGCGGCCTGCCGACGCTCGTCGACAACCTGTCACGTTCGAAAAGCTACTCGGAGCGAATGTTTGCGACCCAGGAGCTTGGCAATCTCCGTCCGCCTGAGGATCGGGCGGCGTTTGTCGATCCCGCCGTGCGCCTCGGCCGTAGGTACGCGGACGAGGTAGTCGACGCGGTGATGGAGGACAGCGGCGGCTACCCGTTCTTCATCCAGGTTTACGGCGACGCTTTGTGGACGGGATCTTCCGGCGACGCCATCGCGATGTCGGACTTCAAGCGGATGCGGCCTCGAATCCTCGCCACGCTGGATGCCGGCTTCTTCCGGGCTCGCTACGTGCGCGCCTCGCCCAACGAACGCAAGCTCATGCGCCACATCGCAGCGGTCGGTGAGAGCGCGAGCAGCGAGCAGCTGCAGCAGGCGTCAGGGCTCAAGAACAACGAGATACAGCCGACCCTGAGCTCCTTGATTCAAAAAGGCCTGGTCTATCGGCCGGAGCGTGGACGGGTCGCCTTCACGGCGCCGATGTTCGGCGCGTTCCTCCGCAGGTCTCCCGATTGATAAACATCTCGAGATATCAATTCTTATCCGTGAGCTCGGTGCGGACCCGGGCCGCAGCCAGCGCGAGGGCGCTCAACTTTCCGAAGGCCGTCGCGCGCGGCAGGTATTTCATGCCGCAGTCGGGCGCTACGATCAGGCGGTCGGCGTCGACGAACTCCAGCGCGTTCTTGATCCGGGCGACGACCGTCTCCACGTCCTCGACCGGGCTTTGGTCCGACAGGTCGATCACTCCGACGATCAGCTGTTTTTTGGAGAGCGACCTCAAGACTGAAAGGTCCACCTTCTGCTGCGCGGACTCGAGCGAGATCTGCCTGGCCGAGACGTGGGAGAGCTGTTCGAGGAACGGGTACCCGTTGGGCCGCGAATGCACGATGTGGGCATAGCCGAAGCACGTGTGCAGCGCCGTCGTTCCCGTGATCCCTTCCAGCGCGCGGTTGATCGCCTTGATGGCATAGCGCTCCGCCTTCTCGGCACGTGCCTGCAAGTACGGCTCGTCGAGCTGCACCACGTCGGCGCCCGCGGCGAACAGGTCGCGCACCTCCGCGTTGACGGCCTCCGCGAGCGCCATCGCAAGCGCCTCCTCGTCGTGGTAGTAGTCGTCCTGCGCCTGCTGGGACATCGTGAACGGCCCGGGCAGGGTGGCTTTGATCTCGTGGTCGGTGTTGGCGCGTAGGAACTGCACATCGCGCACCTCGACCGGCCTCTTGCGGCGGATCGGCCCGACCACTCGAGGCACCGGGTTGGGATGGCCGGTCCTGTCCAGCGCGGTGCCGGGGTTTTCCAGGTCCATACCTTCGAGGGCGGTCGCGAAGCGGTTCGAGTAGCTTTCGCGCCGCACCTCGCCGTCGGTGATGATGTCGATCCCGGCGCGCTCCATGTCGCGGATCGCTACAGCCGTCGCGTCATCCTGCGCCTGCTCCAGGAACGACGGCGCGATGCGCCAGATCTCGAGCGCGCGGGTCCTCGGCGGGAGGCGGCTGCCCAGCATCGCGCGGTCGACGAGCCAGTCCGGCTGTGGGTAGCTGCCGACGACGGTTGCCGGCAGGAGTTTCGCCACGGCGGCAAGAGTATCGCTCATCATGTCGGACAGATGGCTAGCACGGGCAACCGGCTGAGAGGCGACGACTGCGAGCGCGACTGGATCTGGGAGCGCGAGGTGGAGACGGCCTCGGCCGAAGAGACGAATCGCCTGGCCGAGTCCGCATGGGAGCGCCAGTATCGGCGGCTGCGTGAGGCGTCGCCTTATTACGCGCGCAAGCTCCGCGAAGCGGGTCTCGGCTCGTCGTTCGTTGGCCTTGCGGACCTGGCGAACGTGCCCTTCACGACCAAAGAAGAGCTCAAGCAGGCGATGGACGAAGACCCGCCTTTCGGGACCAACCTGTGCGTCTCGCCGGACCAGGTCAAGCGGGTTTACCAGACCAGCGGCACGACGGGAGCGCCGAGCGTGCTCGCGCTCACGCGCGGCGACATGGAGACCTGGACGGTCATGGGCACACGCACTTACTACTCCACCGGAATCCATGAGCACAGCAGCGTCCTCACGACCTTTGGAGCCGGCCCTTTCGTGGCCGGCCACACGCACTTCGTGCTGGTGCGCATCGGCGCGCGCTCGGTGCCGGTGGCGCCCGGCGACACCGAGCGGGTCGTGTTCGGCCTGCGGGCGGGCCTGGCGGACACGCTCCTCTCCACCGCATCGTTCGCCCAGTACCTGGCCAACCGCCTGGAAAAATCGGACGACGAGCCGAGCGCGATCCCGCTGACCCATGTCGTCACGGGCGGCGAGCCGGGCGGGGGCATCCCGGCGATCCGCGACCACATCCAGCGCGTCCTCGGCGTGACCGTGACCGAGGTGATGGGCATCGGCGACATCGCCCCATCGCTCTTCGGTGAGTGCGCCCACCAGCAAGGCATGCATTTCTGCGGCATGGGGCACGTGTGGCCCGAGCTGATCGACCCCGAGTCGCGAGAGCCCATGAAGATCGAAACTGGAGCGGTCGGGGAGCTCGCTTATACAAGCCTGACGCGCGAGGCGATGCCGGTCGTGCGATTCCTCGGCGGCGACATAGTGCGCGTCGAAGGCACGTCCTGCGAGTGCGAGCGCACGAGCTTTCGGATGCGGGTTCTCGGACGTAGAGACGACATGTTCATCGTGCGCGGAGTCAACGTCTATCCCTCGGCGATCCTCTCGATCGTCGGCGAGTTCCGGCCGCGCCTCACCGGCCGGGCGCGGGTCGTGCGCCGCGGGTCGGAGACCACGATCGAACCGCCGATCCCGGTCGAGGTCGAGGTCCGCGACGGCCATCACGTCGACCCATCCCTGGTTTCCGACGTGGAGAACGCGATCCACGCCAGGCTGCTGTTCCGCAGCCAAGTCACACTCGTGCCGGAGGCCGACTTCGGCGAGGCAGGTTACAAGACGAAGCTCACCGTGAAGAGGTGACCAAGCGCATCAAGTCAGACCTCGGCTCCAGCACCGCAGACAAGATCACCGTCCGTGGGCTCGACCTGGCCAACGACATCATCGGCAAGGTGTCGCTGGGAGACCTCGCCTTCCTCGAGCTGAAGGGCCGCCTGCCGACTCCTCAGGAGTCCCTCGTGTTCAACGCCATCGCGGTGACCCTCGTGGAGCACGGTATGACGCCCAGCGCGATCGCCGCGCGCCTGACCTACTTCGGCGCGCCCGAGTCTGTGCAGGGAGCGGTGGCGGCGGGCCTGCTCGGCCTGGGCGACCGCTTCGGCGGCTCCATCGAAGGCGCGGCTCGAGCGCTGCAGGAGGGCCTCGACGGCGCTCGAAAGGACGCCGACCTCAGGACCATCGCGGGTGAGATCGTGAAGACGTACCAAACGAAGAAGCAGGTGATCCCGGGCCTCGGGCACCCGATCCACAAACCAGTCGATCCCCGCACGCCCGCGCTTTTTGCCGTGGCCGCCGCGAACGGTCTTTCCGGCCGGTACGTCGAGCTGATGGAGCTCATCGCGGAGGAGGCGGGAGTGGCATTCGGCCGCCAGCTGCCGGTCAACGCCACCGGCGCGATCGCCGCGCTCGCGAGCGAGCTGGGCATCCCCTGGCGAGTCACTCGGGGCCTCGCGGTGATGGCTCGCGCCATCGGCCTGGTAGCGCACATCCAGGAGGAGATCGAAGCCCCTACGGCGAGCGAGATCTGGTCTCGCGTCGAGGATGAGACTTCGGGTCATCAGCGATCTGGACGGGATTAATATGTTTGCGACCGCAACCATCTGAAGGGAGCATCGGTTTGGCCAAGGCGTTCTCAGGCATCCACCACGTCACGTGCATCACCGGCGACGTACAGAAGTGCGTGAACTTCTATGTCAGCGTCCTGGGCCTGCGCTTCGTCAAGAAGAGCATCAACCAGGACATGCCGGACACCTATCACATCTACTTCGGGGATTACGTCGGCTCGCCCGGCACCGCCATGACCTTCTTCGGCTGGCCAACATGGCCCAGCCGTCGCACCGGTAGCGGCCAGGTGACCACCGTCTCGTTCGCGGTGCCGCACGGCTCGCTCGATTTCTGGAGCGCGCGGATGCGCAAGCTCGGCATTGACGCGACGCGTACCAGCCGCTTCGGCACCGAAGCGATCATGGTCCACGACCCGGACGGCATCGAGGTGGAGCTGGCCGGCAAAGCCAACGACGAACGCTGGGTCCCATGGCACGATGGGCCGGTCTACATGGAAAATGCCATTCGCGGCTTCCACTCGGTGACGCTGACGATCGCTGAGGCTTCGGCCACAGACGATCTGCTGGAGAAGACGATGGGTTTCCGCAAGGTCGGCCAGGAGGGGAACCGCAGCCGCTGGGAGACAGGCGACGGCGGCCCCAACGCGACCCTCGATGTGATCGAGTCTCCCGAAGGCCCCGTGGGCGAGGAGTCCCAGGGCACCGTGCACCACGTCGCGTGGCGAACGCCCGATGACGTCGCGCAGGTGGCCTGGCGAGATGCGCTGGTCAAGGTAGGTCGCAACGTCACCCCGGTGATCGACCGCTGGTATTTCAAGTCCATCTACTACCGCGAGCCCGGCGGCGTGCTGTTCGAGATCGCCACGGACAGCCCCGGATTCACCATCGACGAGAAACCAGAGGCCCTCGGCACGAGCCTCAGCCTGCCGCCCTGGTTCCAGGTGCGGCGCGACCGGCTGGACGACACCCTGCCGCCGATCGTCGTTCCGACCACGGCGACGACCGGCGCCGGTCACTGAAGAGCACACGTGGTCGCAAACTTCACCCGGGGAGGGGAATGAGCTGATGAGCACTGCCGTGATCGCTCCGGTCAACCCGATGTCGGCCGAAGGCAAAGAAACCGTGATGAGCGTCATGCGCCGCGACCGCGCCAACTTCATCCGGGTGGTCTCGGACCCGAAGAACTGGAACGTGCAGACGCGATGCACCGAATGGGAGACGCGTGACCTTGTCGGTCACATGATCGACGTCCTCGAGGGCTACTTCAAGAACTGGGACGCGGCCACGACTGGGGGCGACCCGACCGCGCCTTTGGGACTGGTGGTCATGGCGGAAACGCTCAACGATCATGCCAAAGATTTCCGCAAGCTGTCGCGTGAAGAGGCCATCGAGCGCTTCAAGAAGGACGCGATGAAGTTCGACGCCATGCTGGAAGGGCTCACCCCCCAGCAATGGGAAGGCGGCCTGATGGTCTCCCACCCTTATTCCGGCCCTGTGCCGGCGGGCTTCTACGGCACGTTCCAGATCATGGACTACGGCGTGCATCCGTACGACGTCGAATACGGCCTCGGCAACAAGCTGGCCACCATCGACGAGGCGACGGCCGGGCTGATCCTTCCCTTCGCCTTCATCTTCTGGCAGTACCAGGTCGACCAGAAGGCGGCCGCCGGCGTCGACACCCAGTACGGGATCGAGGTCGCTGGGCCATGGGGCGGCAAGTGGCGCATCACGGTCAAGGATGGAAAGTGGACCCCCGCGCCTGAGCCGGGCAACTTCGACGGCTGTGACGCGCTGTTCGAGTTCGACAACGCGGCCGACCTCGTTCTGACGTTCTTCGGGCGCTACCCGGGCGGGTCAGCATCAGGCGACCCCGAGGTGATCCACCAGGTGCGCCACCTCCACCACTCCATCTGATTCGAAGCACTCTCTGGGCGTCTGATCACCTCCCCACCCGTGGGGAGGTGGCCCGGAGGGCGGGTGACGACCTCCCCACTGGTGGGGAGGTGGCCCGAAGGGCCGGTGGGGAGGGACTTCTTCGCGGCAGGACCCGACGATTCGTTGAGATCGATGCTGGAACAGCGCCGCTGATTGCCGCCGCGATGGGCCCGGAAGGGGACCTCGTGGATGACCGGCTGGCCCGGGGTTGCCGGTGCTTTGCGGCTTTGTCCGGCGGCGCAGTCGCCGGTTACGGCTGGCTCTCCACCGGGCCCGAGTGGATCGGCGAGATCCAGCTCGAGATCAATCCTGGCCCGGGCGAGGGCTATCTCTGGAACTGCTTCACGCTACCGGAGCACCGGCGCCAGGGCGTCTTTCGTTCCGTAGTTACGGCGGTCGCCGATATCGCCGCTCGCGAAGGCCTGGCTCGCCTGTGGATCGGCAGCGTGGCCATTCCCGCCCAGCAGGCGATCGGGCCGTCAGGTTTCCAACCGGCCCTTCACCTGCACAGCACGATCAAGGCCGGGATGTGCTGGCTCAAGGTCATCGTGCCGGAGGAGGCGGAGCCGGAGCTGGTGGAGGCGGCGCGCGATGTCCTGGGCATCGGCGGCCGGCCGCTGCGCATCGCCACGACGCTGCGCCGCTCGCACCCCCGCCGCCATTAAAGAATTGGACGGATAACCTTTCGTCATGCGACTCGTGGCGTCGATCGCGGTCGTGCTGGTCGCCTCCCTTCACCTCTACTTCTTGGTGCTTGAGATGTTCCTCTGGCAGACCCCATTCGGGCGGAGGACGTTCCGGACCTCACCGGAGGCGGCCGCGTCGTCCGCAGTCCTGGCCGCGAACCAGGGCCTTTACAACGGCTTCCTGGCAGCGGGGTTGCTTTGGGCGCTGGTCTTCTACGGCGTCGTCGCTGGACGCCCCGTGTTGACCTTCCTGCTGCTGTGCGTAGTCGTGGCTGGCGTGTATGGCGGCGCGACCGTGAGCCGGCGGATCCTGGTGGTCCAGGCGCTGCCCGCCTTGGTGGCGCTCCTGCTCGTCTGGCTGTCGTGATCCGCGCATCTGTCGATCAGAGGGCGGCCAGGTAGATCTCCAGCAGGTCCTTCTCGGAATGCTTGCCGGCGAGCTCCAACGCAGCCCTGCGCAGCTCAAGCTCGCCGATCCCGTAGCCGGCGATGTGCTGCGGGAGATCCAGTGATCCGATCAAGCCCTGGACCGCGTCCGCGGGTTTCGAGCCCATCGATCGTTCGAGCGCGGCCATGCGCTCCGGCTCCCGGCCCGCCATATAGCGCATGACATGCGGCAGAATCAGGCATGACGTCACGCCGTGCGGGATGCCGTGGCGCGCCCCGATCTGCTTGCCCATCATGTGACTCAGGCCGCTCGCGGACTGACCTGGCAGCGTGAAGGAGAACCATGCCGCGAGCTGGTTCTCGGTGCGGATCCCGACATCTTTCGGGGCGGCCTTGGCGCGCGGCAGCGAATCGAACAGGCGGCGGATCGCCTCTAGCGCCATCACGTCCGAGAACGGGTGCTCTCCATCGGCGAGGAAGCCCTCGACGGCATGATCAAGGGCTCGTATGCCGGTCGAGAGCCACAGCTGCATCGGCGTGCCGAGAGTGAGATCGGCGTCGTAGATCACGCAGTCCGCGAGTAGGCGCGGATCCCGCATGCCGGCCTTGTCGCCGGCTTCGTTGGTGTAGCCGGCCCCTCCCGCGAGCTCCGC
>JBAUTF010000147.1:0-1880 GCA_049582065.1 Candidatus Dormiibacterota bacterium
CAGGAACGCGCATGGTTGATCAGCGAAACCATCGGGCTCTATGAACAGGGTGCTCCGTGGGGCCTCGGTCCAGATTCGACCAAGCCATTGCTTCAGACCCAGCTGGCGCCCTACGCCTACCAGACGCACGACGACTACATCGAAGCCATCGTCGAACGCGGCGTCATTGGGGCATTCGGCTTGATTCTGTTAGTAGGATCGGTCGGCACCAGGACCTGGGCAGTCGCCACCAAGCCGCTCGCTCCGGCTTTTGCGCAGCTCTTCCCAAGTCAATCACCCCTGTTCGGCGCGGTGGCCGGGCTCGCGGTATCAGCCTCTTACTACCAGATCCTGCACTTCCGCCACGTCTGGACGCTCTTCGCTGTGATCGCGGCGTTGTACCTCTGGGGGCGCCGCAAATGAGCCGGACGATGCAGCTCGTCCGGCGGGCCAGGCAGCCGTTCGTGGAAAACATGTTCGCGCTGACCGGATCGATGGCCGCGCTCGGAGTGGCAACGCTCTGGGTGGCGCGCGCCGGCGGGCCGGTGGCGGTCGGCGACTACGCGCTGCTGCGCATCCTGCCCTGGCTGGTGGCCGTGATCGTTTCCGGCGGTCTGGCTGGTTCGCTCGGGTACTTCTTATCGGGACCGACGCGCGACAACCCGCACGTCCGATCGACCGTGCTCGCCATCACTCTGGGAAGCGCCGTGGCAGGCGCGGTCCTGTGGCTGATTGCGGCACCGTTGGTGCACCTGGTGTTCTTCCGGCAGCTGCCGGTGAGCCTGGTCGCATGGGTGGCGGTAAGGGTCGCGCTGCGCCTCGTCGTCATCACGGGCAAAGCCGCGGCCCAAGGGTCGGGAGACCTGCCTGGCAGCAACCTCACCATCCTCCTGGAGGAGCTGATGTTCCTTCCTGCATATGGGCTGGTTCAGGCCGGTCATGTCTCCGGCGACGCCGCTCTGATCGCCGCCCTCGTGCTCGCCGACCTGCTCACGGGAGCGATCGCCTGGGCGAGGCTGTTCGGCAGGGGCTTCCTGTCGAGTGCGAACCGGCCGTCGCTGGCGCTGGCGCGGCAGATGTACGCGTTTGGCACGCGCGGCCAGCTCGGCAGCCTGATGCAGCTGCTCAACCTTCGCTTCAATTTCATTATTCTCGGTGCGCTCGCAGGGCCGGCCGTGCTTGGAATCTATGCGGTCGCTGCGAAATACGCCGAATTCCTGCGGTTGGTGCCGATAGCGGCAAACTGGGTGCTCTACCCACAGTTCGCACGGTCGGACCCAGCGCAGGCAGCCACCACATCTCGACGCATGATCCTTCGTGCGGGGGCAGTCACCGCGTGTGCGTCAATCCCGATGGCGGTCCTGGCCAGCGTCGTCGTCCCGCCCCTTTTTGGGCTGGCGTTCGACAATGCGGTTCTGCCGGCGCGGATCCTTCTCATCGGCCTGGCCGCAGAAGGGGTCGGGGGCGTGGCGACGGCGTTCCTGTTTGGCCGGGGCCGGCCGGGGCTGAACTCGCTGGCGGCAGGCGCCGGCGTTGTAGTGACCCTGGTTCTCGATGTGATTCTCATCCCGCGGTTTGGCGCGGTCGGCGCGGCTGTCGCCTCAAGTGCCGCGTACCTGATCACCACCTTCAGCCTCGTCCTCTGGTATCGACATGTGGCGCGATCCATGCGGCCGTCCGGTCCGGCCGCGCCGGTGATCGACGGGCTGCCCAGCGTCTCTCCGGACCGCTGGCGCCGCGGGCTGGACATCGCGATCGCCGTCATAGGGCTGGTCCTGTCCTGGCCTCTGCTGCTTGTCCTCATGGCCGCGGCACGCGTCAGCACCGGCGCATCGGCGATCTACAGCCAGGTTCGGGTCGGCCAGGGCGGCGTCCCATTCACCATGTACAAGCTCCGCAGC
>JBAUTF010000148.1:0-5115 GCA_049582065.1 Candidatus Dormiibacterota bacterium
GGCGGATCCGCTGGCGAACACAAACACTGCCACCAGCGCAATCGCCATCACGACGATCAGCCCGGCGACCAGCGTCCAGTCCATCGGTGCAATGGCACCGTGGTGGACTGGCGCGAACGGGGCTCCGATAAGCGAAATCATCTCTCGGTCACCTCCTTTGCTTCGAGCGTACGAGCGGCCCTGTCAACAACGAGTCAACATCGCGCCCGGCGGTGCCGAGGTCTTTCGGCCCTGCCGGGGCCGGACTTTTGTTGATGGTCCATTGATGGCCTGGTGCCTAGGCTTGGGCGCATGCCGCTCGATTTCTGGATGGTGGGCCTGGCGCTGCTCCTGACGGTCATCGCGGTCCTCTACCTGCGAGGGCTGGAGGAACTGCCCTGATGTCTGCCCAGCTGCCTTACATCATCACGGGCGCCGTGGCGCTCCTTGTCACCATCTACCTGTTCGCCGCGCTGCTCTATCCAGAGAGGTTCTGACCGTGACTCTCGACGTCATCGGTGCCGTTATCACCTACCTCGCCGTGGCGGTCGGCGCCTGGTTTCTCGCCCCTTACCTGGTCAAGGTCTTCCAGGGCCAGCGTGTTTTCCTGAGCCCGGTGCTGCGACCCGTCGAGCGCGGCGCCTACCAGCTGATGGGGGTCGACGAGACACACGAGCAGAGCTGGATCGGGTACGGGGTTTCGGTGCTCGCGGTCACCATCGCGAGCCTGATCTTCACGTATCTCGTGCTCAGATTCCAGGACAGGCTTCCCTTCAATCCGCAGGGCTTCGGTCCGGTGCCCGCAGACCTCGCCTTCAACACGGCGGTCAGCTTCACCACCAACACCAACTGGCAGAACTACACCGGCGAGTCGACGATGTCCTACTTCTCGCAGATGGTCGGACTGGTCATGCACAACTTCCTTTCCGCCGCCACCGGCATCGCCATGGCGATCGCTTTGGTGCGCGGAATCTCCAGCCGTCAGATCAAGACGCTGGGCAACTTCTACGTCGACGTCACGCGAGCGACTTTGTACGTGCTGCTCCCGATCGCCTTCGTGGCGGCTCTGGTCCTCGCGTCGCAGGGAGCGGTGCAGACGCTGGCCAGCTACCCCGTTGCTCACACTCTCGAGGGTGCTGTGCAGCACATCGCGGTCGGTCCCTTCGCCTCGCAAGAGGCGATCAAGGACCTCGGCAACAACGGCGGAGGCCCGTTCAACGCGAACTCAGCCCACCCGTTCGAGAACCCGAACGGCTTCACCAACCAGTTCGAGATTTTCCTCGAGATCCTGATTCCATTTGCCTTGGCCCTGATGTTCGGCCGCTGGGTCGGAAACATCAAGCAGGGGATCGCGATCGCCGCGACGATGGGCATAATCCTCTGCGCCATGGTGGCGATTGCCGCCTGGGCGGAGCAGTCGGGCAACCCCGCACTGACGAACGCCGGCGTCAGTCAAGCCAACACTGCGACCCAGGCCGGCGGCAACATGGAGGGCAAGTCGGTCGTGTTCGGGCCTATTTACTCGGCCCAGTTCGCCGCCACCACGACCGGCACGAGCACGGGCTCGGTCGACTCGGCCCACGACAGCTTCACGCCGCTCGGCGGCATGGTCCCGCTGGTGAGCATCCAGCTCGGCGAGGTCACGCCCGGCGGCGTCGGCGCGGGCCTGTACGGGATGCTCGTCTTCGCGGTCCTGGCGGTCTTCATCGCCGGCCTGATGGTGGGACGTACGCCTGAATACCTGGGCAAGAAGATCGAGTCGAAGGAGGTGCGGCTCGCCTCACTGGTCATCCTGACCAGCGCTTTCAACATCCTGGTCTGGACGGCGATTTCGGTCCTGACGCCTGCCGGCCAGGCGGGTCCGCTCAACCCGGGACCCCACGGCTTCACCGAGATCCTCTACGCCTTCTCGTCCACGAACGGGAACAACGGCAGCGCCTTTGCCGGCCTGACTGGCAACACCGTGTACTACAACACCGCGCTTGGCATTGCGATGTGGACCGGCCGCTACATCTTCTACATCCCCATCCTTGCCCTCGCCGGCGCGCTTGCGGGGAAGAAGGTGGTTCCGGCTGGCCCTGGAACATTCCAGACGGATACCCCGCTCTTCGTCGGCCTGCTGATTGGCGTGATTATCATCGTCGGCGCGCTCACCTTCTTCCCCGCGCTCGCGCTCGGTCCACTCCTCGAGCAGTTCCAGCTGGCTGCCGGCCACCTCCACTAAGGCCATGCAAGACACGATCCAGAAGCACGAACGGCGGAAAGGGCGCAGCAGCCTGACAGAACGCGCGATCCTCGTCCCGGCCATCCGGGCCAGCTTCGCCAAGCTCGACCCGCGGCGGATCGCGCGCAACCCGGTCATGTTCGTAGTCGAGGTCGGGGCGGTGATTACGACGCTCATCTTCGTGATCGACCTCTTCAATGGGACTCCGGGCTTCAGTGGGCCCAACAACGAGCTGTTCGTCGGTCAGATCACCGTCTGGCTGTGGTTCACGGTGCTCTTCGCGAACTTCGCGGAAGCCATGGCGGAAGGCCGAGGCAAGGCCCAGGCCGCCGCCCTACGCAAAACTCGCTCCGAGACGATCGCGCGACGTTTCGTGGATGGCCGAGAAGAGCGCATCTCCTCTACCCAGCTGAAGAAGGGCGATCTCGTGGTTTGCGAGGCCGGCGACGTGGTCCCCGGCGATGGTGATGTGATCGAAGGCATCGCCTCCATCGACGAGTCGGCGATCACCGGCGAGTCCGCGCCCGTGATCCGTGAGGCCGGCGGCGACCGCAGCGCCGTCACCGGTGGCACCAAGGTGCTCTCCGACAGGATCGTGGTCCAGATCACCGCCAACCCTGGCGAGACTTTCCTCGACCGCATGATCCACCTCGTCGAGAGCGCGTCCCGCGGCAAGACGCCCAACGAGATCGCCCTGAACATCCTGCTCGCCGCACTTACGATCATCTTCATAGTCGCGACCGTAACGCTGCAGCCCTTCGCGATCTACTCGGGCACGTCCGTCACGATCACAGTCCTGATCGCGCTGCTCGTCTGCTTGATCCCAACCACGATCGGCGGCCTGCTTTCCGCAATCGGCATCGCAGGCATCGATCGCCTGATGCAGCGCAACGTGATCGCGCTTTCCGGCCGGGCGGTGGAAGCGGCCGGCGACGTCGACACGCTCCTGCTGGACAAGACTGGCACCATCACCTTCGGCAACCGCCAGGCCTCCGAGTTCATCCCCGCGCCGGGTGTGGCGATGGAGCGACTGGTCGAGGCCGCCGAGCTCGCGAGCCTCGCCGATGAGACCCCCGAGGGGAAGTCGATCGTGACCCTGGCGCACAGGCTCGGCTCCAACGGCCAGGCCAGGAATCAGAAGGAGATGACGTTCATCCCCTTCTCCGCGACCACGCGCATGAGCGGCATCGACTACAACGGCCGCGCCATCAGGAAAGGCGCCGACGACGCAATCGCGGTATGGACCGGCAAGGAGCTGCCAGGCGACGTCGCCAGCCAGGTCGCGACGATTGGTCGCGCCGGCGGCACGCCGCTCGTGGTGGGCGAGGACGGGGCCATCCTCGGCACCATCCATTTGAAGGACATCGTCAAGCCTGGCATTCGCGACCGCTTTGCAGAGCTGCGCCGCATGGGCCTGCGCACGGTGATGATCACCGGTGACAACCCGCTGACCGCGGCTGCGATAGCCAACGAGTCAGGCGTGGACGACTTCCTCGCCCAGGCAACGCCCGAAAAGAAGCTCGAGCTCATCAGGAACGAGCAGTCTCAGGGCCGCATGATCGCGATGACCGGCGACGGCACCAACGACGCGCCGGCTCTGGCTCAGGCAGACGTGGCCGTGGCGATGAACACCGGGACCCAGGCGGCCAAAGAGGCCGGCAACCTGATCGATCTCGACAGCGATCCCACCAAGCTGATCGAGATCGTCGAGGCGGGCAAGCAGATGCTGATGACGCGGGGTGCCTTGACCACCTTTAGCATCGCCAACGACGTGGCGAAGTACTTCGCCATCATCCCGGCCATGTTCTTCGTCGCCCTGCCGGAGCTGAACGCGCTTAATGTCATGCAGCTGCATAGCCCCAACAGCGCCGTGCTGTCGGCCGTGATCTTCAACGCGCTGATCATCATCGCCCTGGTCCCGCTTGCGCTTCGCGGCGTGCGCTACCGGCCGATCGGAGCCGCCGCCCTGCTGCGCAACAACCTGTTGATCTATGGCCTGGGCGGCATCGTCGCGCCGTTCATCGGCATCAAGCTGATCGACATCATTGTCACCGCGGTCCATCTGGCCGCGTAGGAGCTTCGAGAAGAGATGTTGAAGTCACTGCCAAGCGAGATGGTTCAAGCCGTCAGGCTGACCCTCGTCTTCGCGATCTTCACCGGCCTCGTCTACGGACTCGGCATGACCGGGATCATCCAGGTCCTCTTCCATGACCAGGCCAATGGCAGCCTGATCATGAAGAACGGGCAGATCGTGGGTTCGACGCTGATCGGCCAGCAGTTCAGTGCCGACAAATATTTCCAGGGTCGGCCTTCGGCCAATGGGTATGCGGCCGACAACTCGGCTGGCAGCAACCTCGGACCCAGCAACCAGGTACTGATCAACCGCGTGGCAAGCTCGGCCCGTGCGTTCCGTCAGGCCAACGGGATGGGCCCGAACGACCAGGTCCCGGTCGATATCGTGACCGGCGACTTCAGCGGCTTCGACCCCAACATCACGGAGGCCTCCGCTCTGCTGCAGGTGAATCGCGTCGCCCAAGCCCGCGGCCTGGACCCGTCAAAGTTGCGGGCGCTGATCGAGAAACACGTGCATGGCCGGATCTTGTGGATCTTCGGCGAACAGTACGTGAACGTCCTGGAGGTCAACCTGGCGCTGGACAACGGAGAGGCCGGATAGGGTCGGCGCGGCTTGGGAATAATCGTCTTGCCATGCAGAACGATCCGCCCAGGCCGGTAGTCGAGCCCCACGCGCATCCTCATCCAGCGCCCTCGGCCGGTGCGCCGGCCACGCGCGGCCACCTGAAGATCTACCTCGGGGCGACGCCGGGGGCCGGCAAGACGTTCGCGATGCTTCGCGAGGCCCACGAGCTGATCCGCCAGGGTCACGACGTGGTGGTCGCCTACGTCGAGACATA
>JBAUTF010000149.1:0-4877 GCA_049582065.1 Candidatus Dormiibacterota bacterium
AGGACGGCAAGGACGGCTAGGTCCAGCACGCCCTTCAGGAGCTGGCTGGTATCAATCGGATCTCCGTTCAAGTGCTGCATACTGCGCTTAGAACAGTACTACGGATTGCAGATTAGCGCAACTTCGCTCGGAACCCCAGGTCTGATCTCCAGGAGCACCGGGATATTTGCACCCCTTGGAGCCCGGCCCGCTCCGCACCGACAACGTGCGAACCTGCCCAGGTCGATGGCTCCTGGGCTGCCTCGTTTTGCGAGAGATTCGGCGCACGGCCACACCCTCTTTCTCCAATAACCCGCAGCGGCCTCACTTGCTGATTGTTACTGGAGCACTCGTTGGGGTCGTCATCGCGTTCCAGTAACCGAGCGTGAAGAAAAGCTTGTACAAGCCTGGGGCTTCATCCTGTGGGACAGTGAGTCGCATTTCGAACGTCAGGCTCGCCTTAGGCTGGATGGTGCCGGCCGGTGGGCAGTTGAGTTGGAACGCCGGCTTGATCCCGCGAGTCGGGCCGCCGTTAGGGTCAATGAGAACCAACTCTTCACCATAGTTGGGACAGTTCGCGATCAGATCCATGGGCTGCAGCGTGCCGTTGGTCAGTGTCACCTGGTAAACGAGCACCCCACCAGCTCGCACGCTCGATGGGACCTTCAGCGCAATCGCGGGTAGCGGCAGAACCGGTGGCTCCCCGACCGGCGGAGGTGGGCCCTCGAAGGTACCGATGCCAAGTCCCGCACACAGATAAGCCGCGGGGTTATCCGAGAGGGTGGCAGAGAGAGCTGCGCCGCCGCCATTGAGGGTGATCCTGGCGGTTGCGATCTGGACACTCGCGCTGCCACCACACGCTTCTGGCTGCGTGACCCAGTCGATGGTCAGGAGGGCCTGACCATTTTTCAAGTTGGCGTAGGGATCTGGCAAAGGTCCGGGCTGCACCAGGACCGGCCCGGTCGAGAGCGACCCTAAGAAAGGGGCTCGCGGAGGCGAAATGACTCTCAAGCAGCAACGTCGCCGAAAGGCGATGATTCTGCCCTGAGACTGGATCTGAGACTGCGGCTGTGGATCATGTGCCGCATGAATGGAGACGGTTGTGGAACCCGGTCCTAGTGAAATGAGCGGAGCCGAAGAACGGCCGCGGGCTCAGTCGGAGTCGCGCGGCGGTGCGGCTCCGACCGGGCGAGAGGCATGGGAAGCCTGGGCCGAGCGCGAGATTGGCGACCCTGACAAGCGCGGGGCAGCGGTCGACGCGGCATTTGCGGTGCTGCAGACGGGCGCGAGCCCGCTGGCTGGTGTGGTTGCCGCGAGGCTGAGCTCCGGCGCGCCGATCCCCGATGCTGAGGCGCGGGCGCTGTGGGAGGAGCTCCAGACCCTGGATCGCGTATCCGCCGAGCTCTCAACGATCAGGCCGTCGGGCGACCTCACCGAGGCCGGCCTAGCCGAGCTCCACCGCCAGTACCGGGCACGCTTGCAGGCGGTGCGAGAGCTCTACGGATCCGTGCCGGGAAAGGTTCCCGCCGGATTGATGCAGACCTCCCGTGCCCGAGCCGCGTCCTCGACCCCGAAACCGCCCGGCCCGTCTATGCGCGAGTTCTTCGCCGACAACTCGATTTTGATCATCTCGATCGCCGGAGCCTTCCTGCTCATCGTGGCCACGCTGCTGTTCGAGATCTACGGCACGACTGGCTTCGGCGGCGAGGTGCGTTTCACGGGCGTCCTCGTTCTGAACCTGGTCTTCGGGGCCGCAGGATATCTCTGCTTCGGCCGCTCCAGGCTGCGATTGGTCGGCCAGACGTACCTTGCCATCTTCGCCCTGATGGCCCCGCTCACAATCGCCGCGGCCTGGGTCTTCCTGACGCTCGAGAGACGCGGCATCTCGCGGGAGCTCGCGCTCGGAATGGGCGGTCTGGGCTGCTCGATCCTCTACGCGGTGCTCGCCCTGCGACTCCAGTCAAGGGGCTACGCAGCACTGAGCATGGTGGCGTTCGCGGTTGGCTGGGTCGGGTTTCTCTTGTCGGCTCATGCCGGCGTATGGATTGGCGCGTGGCTCGCCCCGCTCGCAATCGCCTACATCGGGGTCGCCTATCCGTTCGCTCGCCCGGCACCCCAGACCCAGGTCTTCACGAAGCTCGCCGAACCGTTCATCCACGCCGCGGCGATCCTGACACTCGGATGGGCAATAAGCCAGGCGGTCTCGGAATGGAACCTGGAAATCAATGCTCAATCGCGACCGAGCTTTCAGCTCGCCACCACCTTGAGCCTGCTGACAGTCGCCTATGGCCTGTACACTTGGCGATCTCGCCGCAGGTGGATGCTGTGGACAGTCTGGACAGGAACCAGCCTCGCGGTGCTGGCCACCACTGAGCCGCTCGGTTTCGGCCAGAGAGGCTACGTGGTCGAGCTCGCGGTCCTCGCGTGGGCGTACGCGATAGGCCAGCGGTGGATGCGCCCTCCCCGGCTTCGCACGTTCGTGCAGTATGGGGCGGCGCTCCAGGCGGCATGTCCGGTCCTTCTGAGCGCAAGCCCGGATGGGTTGCAGGCGATCGTCCTCCTCGCAACGTCGGGCATCGGCGTGTTCTTCGCAATCGAGCTGGGTACGCAGGCCTGGCTATTGCTGGCGGCGGCCATCTTCGGCGTCGACTGGTTCTGGCTGGCGAAGTCGCTCTTGCCACCGCCGCCGAAGCCGACAGCCGACACCCTGATCCTCACCTACAGCCCGCTCCCAGTGCTGTATGCGCTCACGGGATTGGGGTTGAGATTGAGCCGCGGCCGGCGCTGGGCGTGGCCGCTCTATGCAGCCGGCGGCTTGGTGGCCTTTGGAGTGGCGGCCAGCGCCGCGTCCCAGGGAGACCTCACGCTGGCCGGACGCGCGCTGATCGTGTACGCGGGTGTTGCGTACGTCGCCGCCGCGCTCGATCGCTGGACGCCCGGAGTGGCGGCCGCCGTGCTCGCGACGGCCGTCGCGCTGCTGCTGCTGCTTGGAGCTGCCGTCACGGCGACGTACTGGTACCCGCTGACGATGACCGCGCTTGCAGTGCTCGTATATGTCGCGCATCTCGCCTGGGGTGAGTCCGACATCGCGCGGACCCACCGCTTCAGCGCGATTGCCATCGTGGCGTTGACCGCCGCATACAGCTACACCGTCGGCGATTTCTGGCAGCAGGCAAACCTGGGAGCGCTCACGGCGCTGGCAGCAGTGAGCGTGACGGCGGCGCTGTTGCTCTTCGACGGCAGGCGGTACGGCCGGCCTGTGCTGGACTACGCCGCTGCTGCCGTCGCTTCGCTAGGCGGTATCTGGATCGCGCGCTATGTCGGCGCCGACAACCTCCAGGCGGAGGTTGCGCTCACCGGCATCGCGCTGGTGGCCCTGGGCCTCATCGCACCTCAGGACCAGCGGCGGCCCGCGACCCTGGCTCTTTGCCGCGCTGCCATCGGTGCCGGCGCCCTGGTCCTCATTGGGGCGAGCGCATATCAGTCCGTTACCGAGGACGCGGCGGCCACTTACACGACCCTTTGGGTTGTCGAAGCTGTCTTCGGAATGCTTGTCGGAATCGGCGCACGCAGCCGCACTCTCGTTCTGGTCGGAGGCGCCGGACTGGCGTTCGGTGCCCTGCGCGCGCTGTTCCTCATCCTGCAATCGGTGCAGGTGTACGTTGTGTTCGGGACCATCGCGATCCTGTTGTTGATCGCCGCCGGTATTCTTGCTGCCACCAGGGACCGTCTGAGCGCCGCGCGCACGTCGGTCACGCGCTCCTGGGGCGACTGGACCTGAGCAATAGTCGCACGGTCAGTCGGCATCCTGGGCTTTAAGTCTCGACAGAGCGACGGCCGACCAAAAAGCCCCAATTGAGTTCGGCGCGGACGCCGGCCCCGGGCACGATCAGCTGCTCCGCTGCCTCTCGAAATGCAGCAGTCACGGACTCCTCGCCAGAGTGGACGATACCGGCGTAAGCGGGGCCTGATGCTGCCAGGGCGGCCGCCGCAGTGTCCACGTCTGGGAACTCCCAGGTGATCTCCAACCTGCCCCGCTCGACCACCTCGAGGCCAGCCGCCTCGTACATCGCCTCGGCCACGCCGGGCCGGCCGATGGCCACCTCGGCACCCTGCTCGGCGACCGCCTCCGGGGGAGCGCAGATGGCGAGTGGGACGAAAAGTGGGAAGCCCGGCATCTTGCGCAGGTCACCCCAAAAGGTGAGGGCGAGTAAGCCTCCCGGTCGGGTCACCCGAACCGCTTCGGCAAGCGCCGCCTGGTCGGGGCCCCAGATCCCGTTAAAGCTGGTGACGGCATCGAAGCTTCCGTCGGCCCAGGGAAGCGAGTACATGTCGCCCGTACGCCAGTCTGCCGTCGGCGTGCGCACGCGCGCGATCTCGAGCAGACGGGCGGCGGCGTCGAGGCCGGAGACCTCGGCCCCCCGTCGGGACGCGATGTAGCCGGCCAGCCCGGAGCCACAGGCGATGTCCAAGTAGCGCGTGCCGGGGCCGAGCTCGAGCCGGTCGAAGATCTCGGCGTAGGCTCCCCAGTACTGCTTCTCGAGTAGATACGCCCATGCAGGCGCGCGCCGGCCCCAGCCAGCGTCGACGGCCTCCCAGGACACAGCCAAGCATTGTGCGCCCCTTATTGCTCTCTACACGCTGAGCGGCAATCTCTGCCGCTGCATGGGTCACTCCGGGATCGCGCGCTCGGTGCTCAAGGCGGCGTCCACATGCCGGTCCGCAGCCAACGGACGTAGGAGTCTGCCATCGGGTAGCCGCTCGAGAGGTAATCCGCGGCCACCTTCTCCAGGTCGTAGTCGACGCGCCGGTGCTCGACCTGATCACCATCAACGATCACGTAGGTCGCGCGCACATCGCGATCCAGTGACAGGCTAACGCTTCCGCTGTTGATCACG
>JBAUTF010000150.1:0-7050 GCA_049582065.1 Candidatus Dormiibacterota bacterium
GCTGCGCTGTCTGTCGGCTACCGACCGACGTTCGGCGGCACGCAGCTTCGGGTCGAAGCCTTCCTGCTCGACTTCGAAGGGGACATCTACCAGCAGCGCCTGGAGCTTCGCTTCGTCCGCTACCTGCACCCGGACATCAAGTTCCCGAGCCCCGCCGAGCTGGTCCAGCAACTGAAGAAGGACGTCGAGGACACCCGGAGGATGGTGGCGCGGTGAAAGTCCTCGTCATCGGCGGCGGCATCGCCGGCTACTGCGCGGCGCTGGCGGCGCGGCGCGACGGGGCGGAGGTCAGCATCGTCGCCCGGGCTCCGGGGGCGACGGCCCTTTATGCGGGCGGCATGGAGATCGTCGACGACCTCGACTCGGTCCTCGGGTCGCAGCCTCACCACCCGATCACGCGCCTGGGACTGGACGCCGTGCGCCTCGCGACTGAGCTGGACGGCGCCATCCAGACTTTGCGCCTCTCGCTCGAGAAAGAAGGTCTGAAGTTCGAAGGCGGCTGGCGCACGCGTGGCCTGTACGCTGACATCCACGGGCTCGCGCGCCCGGCCAACCTCGTACCGGACACGGTCGCGCCTGGCGAGCTCCGTGCGCTGAGTGGGCACAGGGTGGCTGTCATCGGCGTCGCGCAGGTCGGCGATTACGACGCTACATCTACAGCGCAAGCCCTCAAGGAGCTCCACGGGATCGATGCTTTCGCCGAGGAAGTAAGCATCGCCGACCTCCCGGTCGGAGCGGCGCTCACAGATCTTTACGGGCGCCGCGCGCCTTCAGCGGCAAGGCCGAAGTCGGCGTCGATCGCCTACCCACCCGGATTCACCAACCTTCCGGAAAACGGTTTCGAGCTGCTCGCGTCCCCACCATCACCGCACGGCTGGCGCCTCCAACAGGCGATTGGACTCGGCACGGTGAAAGCGGAGGTGACCGGCTTCGAGACCGCCGGCGACCGCATCGTGGCGGCGCGCGCGGGCGATCGCGCACTTCGGGCCGACGCGTTTGTCCTGGCCAGCGGGCGGCACATCGGGGGCGGGCTGCAGGGTGGACGGCATGCCACCGAGCCGCTGCTGAACCTGGGCGTCTTTCACGAGGGCCGGCCGGTGCGCACCCTCGGCACGCGCTTCCAGCACATGCAGTACCTGGATCCGGGCGAGGAGCTGCGGTCGGGCCTGGCCACCGACAAGGGACTGCACCCGCTCGACGAGGAGGGCGGCCCGCCATTCTCGAACCTCTTTGCTGCCGGGGCTGTGCTCGGTGGTTACGACTACAGCGGTCCGTGCGGATTCGGCGTGCCGGTCCTCACCGGCTGGCTGGCAGGCCGGTTCGCGGCCAGGAAACCTTGAGGGCAGAGCTCGAGGCGATCGTCGGGCGGCCCGCAGTCGACGAGCGCGAGGTCCGCGACCTGTGGCCGCTTGCGATCATGGAACGTCGGTCGGGCGCCGCCGCTCCTCGGGCCCTGGTGGTGCGCCCTTCCGGCCGCGAGCAGGCGGCGGCGGTCCTGCGCTGGGCCGCCACTCACGACGTCAAGGTCACGCCGCTGGGCGGTGGGAGCGGAGTCTGCGGCGCCGTGTCGCCGGACCAAGGCGAGATCGTCCTCGACATGGGCGCCTTCGATCGCATCCTCGAGGTCGACGAGGTCAACCTGACCTGCCGGTGTGAGGCGGGGGTCAACGGTCTGGTGCTCGAGGAGCACCTGAACGCACGCGGCCTGACCCTGGGCCACTACCCGAGCTCCTTACCCGGGACCACGGTCGGCGGCCTGGTTTCCACCCGTTCGTCCGGGCAGGAGTCGAGCCGCTACGGGAGCATCGAGGACATGGTGCTGAGCCTCGCCGTCATCCTGCCGGACGGGAGCTTTGCCGCGCCGCGGCCCGGTCCGCGCTCCGCCGTCGGCCCGGCGCTCCACGAGCTCTGGATCGGTGCCGAGGGCGCGCTCGGCGTCGTGATCGGCGCCGTTCTGCGCGTCCACCGCCTCCCACCGTCGACCGTGGGTGCCGGATATGGGTTTGCGGACCTCGCCGCCGGGCTGAACTGCATGCGCGAGGTCATGCAGTCGGGGATCCGGCCGCTGGTCATGCGGCTCTATGACCCGGAAGACAGCGCGTTCAACGGTTTCGACCTGCCGGCGGGCGGTTGCGCTCTTGTCGTCGCCACCGCGGGCCTGGCTGACGTCGCGAGATCGGAGGCGGCCGCGGTCAAAGGCTTCGCCGGTGCCGGCACCGAGCTCGGCCCCGGACCTTGGGAGCGCTGGCAGCGCCATCGTTTCGATCTTTCGGCGGAGCGGCTGAAGACGTTTCTCGAGCCCCCCAACTCCTACCTCGACACGATCGAGCTGGGGGCGCCCTGGACCGTGCTTCCAGAGCTCCACGCCCAGGTCAAGTCCGCAATAGGGGCCGGTGGCCTGGCGTTATGCCACTTCAGTCATGCCTACGAGCAAGGCTGCTGCGCATATTTCTCGTTCGGCGGCTCGGCCGGCAGCGAGCAGGACGCGCGCGCCGCGTACGGGCGCGCGTGGGAAGGGGCGATGAGCGCAGCGCTGGAGCTCGGTGCGACGATCAGCCACCACCATGGAGTGGGCCAGGTGCGGGCGCGTTGGGTCGCCGATGAGATGGGAGGTTGGATGAAGGTGTGGCGAGCGGTGAAAGAGGGACTTGACCCGCAGGGGATGATGAACCCGCGAGCCATGGGAGGCTCGAGATAGGCGGCCAGGCCGGCTCACCGGTCCTTTTCATCGTCAACCCGGCTTCGGGCGCCGGGAAAGCTGCACGCGAATGGGCGGAGGTAGATCGCTGGCTGCCGTCGAGCGGCGTCCCGTTCGAGACCGCGTTCACCACGCGTCCGCTCGAGGCTGCCGAGATCGCCGAGCGAGCGGTCCGGCAGTCGAGGCCGGTCGTGGTGGCGGTCGGCGGGGACGGAACCCTGAACGAGGTGGTCAACGGCTTCTTCCACAACGGCGCCCCGATCCCCACGACAAGCAAGCTGGCGATGGTCCCGCTGGGCACGGGTGGCGATTTTCGTCGAACGCTCCGCATCCCGCTGGACGTGAAAGCGGCCGTGCAGGTGATCAGCAGTGGGCTGGTGCGGCGCCTGGACGCTGGGTGCGTGACCTACCAGGCCGAGGACGGCACCACGCGCGTGCGGCATTTCATCAACATCGCCGACGCGGGCTATGGGGGAGAGGTCGTGCATCGCGTCAACAGCGGCAAGAAGCGGCTGGGGAGCGCCACCTTCACCATCACCGCGCTGATGGCGCTGCTCGCTTACAAGAACAAGCCGATGACAGTTGTCATCGACGGCAACACGCATGAGCTTGCGAGGGCGCAGCAGGTGGTGATCGCAAACTGCCAGTACTTCGGCGGCGGCATGAAGATGGCGCCGACAGCGTCGCCGACCGACGGAGTGTTCGACGTCATCCTCGTCGGAAACGCCGGCAAGGTGGAGACCATCCGAGGCATGAGCGACATCCGCAGCGGCAAACACCTCGACCAGCACAACCCGAAAATCGAGCTGTTGTACGGCAAGCGCATCTCGGTCACGTCGACCGACAAGGTGCGCATCGACATGGACGGCGAGCAGCCGGGCTTCCTGCCCGCGCTTTTCGAGATCCAGCCTGGCGCGATCGAGTTCATAACGCCTCGATAATCAAGCGATGACGAAAGGCGTCATCGCGACCCCGCATCACCTTGCGAGCGAGGCGGGCGCGAGCATGCTGCGGGATGGTGGCAACGCCATCGACGCCGTGATCGCGGCCGATGCTGTGCTGTGCGTCGTCTATCCAAGCATGACCTCGGTCGCAGGCGACCTGATGGCGATCGTTTGGGCTGCGGATGCAAATGCACCGGTCGGCCTGATCGGCGCGGGCCGCTCGGGAGAGCTCGCGACGATCGAAGCCATCCGGTCTCGGGGTCATACCGAGATGCCTCTGCGGGGAGTGCTCACCGTCACAGTGCCGGGCACTGTCGAGGCGTGGGGGAGGCTCTTGGAGCGCTTCGGCACGTTCGGCTTCGGCGCAGTCCTCGAGCCCGCGGCCGCGCTGGCGCGTGACGGCTACGTCATCACTCCCCAGCTTTCGCGTTTCCTGATGGACGCGGCCGAGCTCCTTGGGCGCGAGCCCGCAGCCCAGGCGCTGTATCCCCCGATGGAGGCGGGGATGCTGCTCCGCAACCCCGACCTCGCGTTGGTGCTGCAGTCTATCGGCCGCGGCGGGATTGGCGGCTTCTACCGTGGGGAGGTCGCGGCGGAGATTGCCGGGGCGATCAAACGCCGCGCCGGTCTTGTCACCGGGCTGGACCTCGCCTCACACCGCTCCCAATGGGTGGAACCGGTCGAGTCGGCCTATCGAGACCTCGTGGTGTATGAGCTGCCGCCCCCAACCCAGGGTCTTGCCGCGGCGGGCATGCTTGCGCGCCTCAACGCGGTGCCGTCTGGGCGCTTGCGCCCGGGCATCGGCTTCATCGAACCGTTCAAGCGAGCGCGTGACTCGAGCTATGCGCTTCGCGACCGGTACATCACGGACCCGGACTTCGCGGCCGCACCGGTCGCGCCCTTTCTCGACGCGAGCCACCTCGGCCCCGCGACAGCGACCTCCCTTGAGGGTGGTGACACCGTGTACATGTGCGCCGCCGACGAGCACGGCAACGTGGTCTCGTTGATCCAGAGCGTCGCGTACGACTTCGGGTCGGGGATCGTGGCCGAAGGCACCGGCATGCTCCTGCAGAACCGGGGCGCGTACTTCAGCCTCGACCCGAAACACGTCAACCGGCTCGAGCCCAAGAAACGGACCATGCACACCTTGATCCCGGCCATGGCTTCAAGAAATGGCCGGCCCTGGGCGGCCTTCGGCTCGATGGGTGGAGACGGCCAGCCTCAGCTGCAGACGCAGGTCCTGATCAACGTCGTGGACCACCGGCTCGAGCCCGCCGAGGCCGTGGCTCGGCCGAGGATCCGGGTCCTTGCAGACGGACTCACGGTCTCGGTCGAGGCCGATTATCCCGACGCGGCCGAGCTGTCGCATTCGACATGGAAAGTTGAGCTGATGCCGCCGAGACATCACCTCTTCGGACACGCGCACGCCATCGTGATCGATGGACCCCGGGCATGGCGCGCGGGCGCCGACCCGCGCTCGGATGGAAGCGTGGAATTCGTCCTCTGACGGCCGAGGGCGGTGCGCCCGTATACTTCGAGGTCGAGTTTTGGCAGTAGAGACTGAAGTCAAAGGCAAGCTCATCGCGGAGCACAAACGCGCCGACAAGGACACGGGTTCGCCCGAGGTCCAGATCGCGCTTTTCACTGCGCGCATCAGGGAGCTCACCGAGCACCTGAAGACGCATGCCAAGGACCATCACTCACGCCGCGGCCTGCTGCTCCTGGTGGGCAAACAGCGGCGGCTGCTGAACTACCTGAGGGACACCGACATCGAGCGATATCGCGCGCTTGTCGCCAAGCTCGGGATCAGGAGATAGTCCGACCAAGCGCCGGGCGCCCGCCGGGCGCCCTCAAGTAAATCCGGGAGGACCCCACGCTGGTAGCGCGGGTCAGCTCTTAGAAGCCCTCACCCAGGTCGTGGAGGCTGCGCAAGATGCGCACCGAAACGAGCCCTCGGAGGCGGCTTCTAGGAACCTGGCCCAGGTCGCGCCTCCGGGGGTCTCCTCCCACACATATGGAGGTATCTGACGTGGCAGTAGTCACGAAGAACGTTGACATAGCCGGCAAACGGCTTTCGATCGAGACCGGCCGGGTGGCCGAACAGGCCAACGGCGCGGTGATCCTGCGCCAGGGCGACACGGTGGTGCTCAGCACCGCGGTGATGGCGAAAGAGCCCAGGGAGGGAATCGACTGGTTCCCGCTTACATGCGATTACGAGGAGAAGCTGTACGCGGCGGGCAAGATCCCAGGCGCTTTCATGCGCCGCGAGGGACGGCCGAGCGAGACTGCGATCCTTGCGTCGAGGCTGACCGACCGGCCGCTGCGGCCGCTCTTCCCGGACGGCTTCCGGCTGGACGTCCAGGTGGTTTCGACAGTGCTTTCGGTCGACCAGGAGAACGATCCGACCATCCTGAGCATCAACGGCGCCTCCACGGCGCTCGTGATCTCCGACATCCCGTTCCAGGGCCCTGTGGGCGCGGTGCGGATGGGCTATCTCGACGGCCATGTGGTGGCCAACCCGCCGATGTCGCGCATGGCGGAGTCGGAGCTCGACCTCGTGGTCGCCGGGACGGCAGACGCCATCCTCATGGTCGAGGCGGGCGCGAAGGGCGTTTCCGAGCAGATCGTGCTCGACGCTCTGGCGGCTGCTCACGAGGAGATCAAGCGGATCTGCTCCGCTCAGCTGGAGCTGCAGCAGCAGGTCGGCCTCGAGAAGCGCGACTTCGTGCCGGTGTCGTACCCGGAGCAGATGGCCGAGATCATGAGCGAGTACCTCGCTCTTCGCCTGGACCAGGTCCTGTACAGCGCGGACAAGTCGATCCGTGAGGCGGGCGTCGAGGACCTGCGCCGCACGACCAAGGCCGAGCTGGGCGAGCGGTTCCCCGAGCACGCCGAGATCCTCGGCAAGCTCTTCGACAAGGCGGTCAAGGACCGGGTTCGGCAGCGGATAGTCGAAGAGGGCGTGCGCGTCGACGGCCGCGGCCTCAAGGATGTCCGGCAGATCACGGTCGAGGTCGGAGTGCTGCCCAGGACCCACGGCTCCGGGTTGTTCACGCGTGGCCAGACGCAGGCGCTGACCATCGCCACTCTTGGCTCGATGTCCGACCAGCAGAAGCTGGACGGTCTCACCGTCGCCGACGAGTTCAAGCGCTACATGCACCACTACAACTTCCCGCCCTTCTCGGTCGGCGAGGCGCGGCCGCTGCGCGGTCCCGGCCGCCGCGAGATCGGTCACGGCGCGCTCGCGGAGCGCGCGCTGCTGCCGGTCATCCCTCCGGTGGAGGAATGGCCGTACACGATGCGGCTGGTCTCCGAGATCCTGAGCTCCAACGGCTCGACGTCGATGGCATCGGTATGCGGCTCGACGCTCGCGCTGATGGACGCCGGCGTGCCCATCAAGTCGCCGGT
>JBAUTF010000151.1:0-2314 GCA_049582065.1 Candidatus Dormiibacterota bacterium
CTGCATGCGCGCGCAGGCTCGCCGCGCCGGCCGCATCGCCGGCCCGCACGGCCGCCGCTTCGACCATCCTTGCCGCGACCTCCAGCTCGGCGGAAAGTTCCTGGCCGGCCTCGACGCGCTTGGCGAACTGCCGCTTCCAGGTCTCGAAGTGGTCGACCCAGCCCTCGACGGCGAAGGAGTACCGACCCAGCTCGGTGACGGTGAAGCCGGCCCGCCAGCGGTCGTTCGGCTGGGCGGTCATCGGGACCTCGACCCAGGCATCCGACCCCGGATGCCGGTACAGCACGACCGCCGCCAGAGCGTCATGGCCGTCGGCGAAGATGTCCGCCTCGACAGTCACCGACTCACCAAGGACGCGCTTGGCGGGGAAGCGGCCGCCGTCGACCTCGGGCATGACCGCCTCGATGACGACCCGGGCCTGCCCGTCGGGCAAGCCGTCCGGTGGCGCCGGCGGTTGGGCGGCCTGGCTTTCCAGCCGTCTTTTCACCGGGGTTCGGGCCACATGTCCAATCGTGCCATGATTCGAGGGGGTGCTGAGATCCATCGACCCGGCCACCGGCCGGGAGCTCGCCACTTACCCGGAGCTGGACGAGGCCGGCATCGAGGCCGCGCTCGCTCGCGCATGGGCGACGCGCCACGAGTGGCGTGATGGAGGGCTCGAGGCTCGCGCGGAGCTCATGCGCTCCGTGGCGGGTGTGCTCCGAGCCGACAAGCCGCGGTTTGCGGCGCTCCTCACGGCGGAGATGGGAAAGCCGATCGTGGAAGCCGAGGCCGAGATCGAGAAATGCGCCTGGACCGCCACGTGGATCGCCGACAACGCGGCCAGGCTCCTGGCGGATGAGACCATCGAGAGCACCGCGACCCGGAGCTACGTCCGCTTCCAGCCCCTCGGCGTCGTGCTTGCGGTGATGCCCTGGAACTTCCCCTTCTGGCAGGCGTTCCGCGCCGCGCTTCCAGCCCTCAGCGCCGGAAACGTGATGCTGCTCAAGCACTCGTCCAACGTCCCGCAGTCCGCACTCGCCATCGAGGAGGTCTTCCGCGAAGCGGGCGTCCCCGAGGGCGTCTTCCAGACGCTGCTCATCGGCTCAGGCGCCGTGGACCGGATCATCGGCGACGACCGGGTCGCCGCCGTCACGCTCACGGGCTCCGACGTCGCTGGGGCGCTGGTCGCCGCGAGCGCCGGCAAGGCGCTCAAGAAGGCGGTCCTCGAGCTCGGTGGCTCGGACCCCTTCATCGTCCTGGCCGATGCCGACCTGAACGCCGCCGCCACCGTCGCCTGCCGCGCCCGCAACCAGAACAACGGGCAGAGCTGCATCGCGGCCAAGCGGTTCATCGTCGAGGAGGCGGTGGCCGACGAGTTCGAGCACCGGTTCACGGCCGCGGTGGCCGCCCTCAAGGTCGGCAACCCCATGGACCGCGGCAACCAGGTCGGCCCACTCGCCCGCGGTGACCTCGTCGACGACCTCGAGCGTCAGGTGACCGAGTCGGTCCGCCTTGGCGCGCGGGCGCTCACCGGCGGAAAGCGGATCAAAGGCGATGGCTATTTCTTCGAGCCGACCGTACTGGCCAACGTCAGGCCGGGCATGCCGGCGTACCACGAAGAGACCTTCGGCCCGGTCGCGGCTGTGATCCGGGTCAAAGATGCCGATGACGCGCTTCGCGTGGCCAACGACTCGGAGTTCGGGCTGGGTTCGAGCATCTGGACCGCCGACGTGGAACGCGCCCTGAAGCTGGCCGAGCGCGTCGAGGCGGGGCAGGTTTTCGTGAACGGCATAGTCGCGTCTGATGCTCGACTGCCGTTCGGCGGCGTCAAGCGGTCCGGCTATGGACGCGAGCTGTCCGAATACGGGATCAAGGAGTTCACCAACATCCAGACGATCTGGGTCGGGCCGGTCAAGACCGACGGCGCGAAGGCCGCGCCGCCCGCGCGCTCGGAGTAGGCCGCTAAACGGGCGCTCTGCCCGACCCGGTCACCCTCGAGACGGAGCACCTCATGCTCGAGCCGGTCAACCCGGCGCATGCAGAAGGCCTGTATGAAGCGACTGTCGCATCCCAGCCGGAGCTCCTTCCGTGGATGCCATGGGCGCGCGAGCCGTCGATCGCGGGAACGCTGGTCATGACGCAGCGAGCTCCGCGAGACTGGCTCGAAGATCGCGCGTTCCACTTCGCGCTGGTCGAGCGCGAATCCGGCGAGATGCTGGGCGTCGCGGGGCTCAACCGCGAAGCACCGGGCACCGCCGAGCTGCACTACTGGATCCGGTCTGACCGTGCCGGGCGCGGATTGGCGACCGAGGCGTGCCGCCGGCTCATCGAC
>JBAUTF010000152.1:0-15057 GCA_049582065.1 Candidatus Dormiibacterota bacterium
TCGCCACTCTTCGCACGTTCGAGCAGTTTGTCCTCCGCAATGCTCGCCACAATCTCACCCATATACGGGCCCAGAGGCCTGGAAGTGTTTCAACTTCGGTCTGGCGCAGGTACACCGCTCCCTTGGGCGGCCCGAATTAGGGGTTCCTTGAGCTGGCGTAGGTGGGTCGAGGGCGGACTGTAAGCCGGGTTCTGTATCCCTTTCGGGACGGTGACCATCTGTCTCGGACGCCGGTCTCCCGGCGCCTCTAGCGACCGATACCCGAGGGCTCGGCGAGCCGCCGTGATCGCCCTCCTATTTGGTCTTGCTCCGGGCGGGGTTTACCTGGCCGGCCGATCACCCGGCCGCCGGTGGGCTCTTACCCCACCTTTTCACCCTTACCCGACTGCAGCTCTCCGGAGATCGTTGCAGCCCGGCGGTAATTTTCTGTGGCACTTTCCTTCGGGTCGCCCCGACTGGGAGTTACCCAGCGCCCTGCTCTGTGGAGCCCGGACTTTCCTCCAACCGCTTTATTAGGTCGGCGGTCACCCGTCCGCCTCGGCCCGCACTGATTCTACCCACGAGGCCCCTACTTCTTAACCCGGCCAGTGAAGCGGTGTCGCCAGGAAGCCGCGACCAGCGTCTCGCGGCTCATCCCGTGCTGGGTCTCTGCGATATCGAGCTCCCGGGAAAGCGTGGTCGGCACAAAGGCCGGATCGTCGGTGTTCACCGTCACCGGAATGCCGGCGCCCGCGAGCTTCCCGTAGTCGGGCCTGAGGCCGACATGCGCATTGCTGGAAGGGCACACGCACAGGCAGACATCGCGTTCCGCGAGAAGGGCCATAAGCCCTGGATCGCGGGCCGCCGAAACCCCGTGCGCCACGCGGGTGGCGCCGAGGACCTCGACCGCCTCTCGCACGACCTCGGGACTACCCGCCTGTCCGGCGTGGGGCATGAACCCGAGACCGGCTCCTCTCGCGCGCTCGATCAGGGGGGCGATCGAGATGGCCGAGATGGACTCGTCTCCGACCAGGCCAATCCCAACCACGGCCTCGGTCGTGAGGGCGACCTCCAGGGCTCGCCGGCTCTCCGCATCGGGCGCTCCGCGGGTCATCTCGACCAGCCATGCGATCTCGATGCCGAGCTCCTGCTCGGCACGCCGCCTGCCGCTGGTCACACCCTCGAGCCAGCCCTCGCCTGGATGCAGGCCTGGGTTGAAGCTGATCTCCGCGTACGCGATCCTCTGCTGTGACATCGACTGGGCGTGCTCGAGAATGACCCGCTCGAAGTCCTCCTTGCTCGTCATCGCCCGGCAAACCACGCCATAGATGGACAGAAACTCGGCGAGGGTCGAGTATTCATAGGGAGGCGGCGCCGGCAAGCCGTGTGTAGAGGCCAGCGCGATCGCTGTCTCGCGCCGCACGGTCCCTTCGAGATGAACGTGCAGCTCCGCCAGTCGCTCGCTCACGCTCGTGCCCCTACCCCGATGACTTTGCTTTCTTGACGTGCTCGTCGATCGCCATGTTGGCCAGCGCGTCGGCGCCCTTGTTCTTCTCGCGCTCGACGTGCGTGACAGTGACCTCGTCAAACGAGCTCTTGAGCTCGATCGCCTTCCGGCACAGGGCCTGCAGCGCGGGCTTTTTGATTTTGTAACGTCCCGACACCTGCTCGACGACGAGCTTGGAGTCGAGATAGAGCTCGAGGCGGTCAGGCTTCCACTCAGCGGCAGCCTTGAGACCCTCGATCAGCGCGTGGTACTCCGCCTCGTTGTTGGTGGTAACGCCGAGCCATCGGTGCAGCCCGCGCAGGCGCATCCCCTGGTCGTCTTCGATCACCACGCCCAGGCCGGCCGGACCAGGATTGCCTCGCGACGCGCCGTCGCTGAAGATGCGAAGCGTCTTCTTCAGCTCAGCACCAGGATGCGGCCGCAGTGCTCGCAGTGAACGATCTCGTCCGATCCTTTGCGGAGGAGCTGCATCCCCGAGGAGGTGACCATCACGCGACAGGCCTGGCACTGGTTGCCGACCACTGCCGCCACGGGAGGGTGCATCCGCATGCGCGTGTACGCCGCCTGAGCCGCCGGCGGCACCTGTGACCAGATGTCGTCGCGCTCGGCCTCTACCTCGGCGAGCTCAGTTCGCCATGCCGCGAGGTCCTGCTTCAAGTCCGGCTCCTCGGCGGCGGACCTCGCACGTGCCTCCGCGAGCTGCGCGGTGGCCACGCGCACCGCCTCGTCTGCCGAGTCCGCGCCTTCCATTAGATGCAGCTCCGCGTCCTCCTCCTCGGCGAAGCGGGCTTTCATGTGCTGCACCTCTTCCGACATTTGCATCAGCTCGGTCGGGTTGCGGATGCGCCCGCTCATCAGCTCCTTCTCGCGAGATCGGAGCTTGGTGCGGTGCGCCTCACGCTCGCGGTCCGAGTCGCGCAGCTTCGCGGCCATGACCCCTTGGCCCGCCAGCGCCTGGGCCAGCGCGTCCTCGAGCTCGACCACCTCGGGATCGGAGGCGAGCCTCGACTCGACACGCTCGATGTCGTCACGCAGCGCCCGTTCGCGTTCGACCAGTCGTTGATGGGCGAACAGCAGCTGCGCCGGCTTCACCGCTGTTTGATACCCCGGCTCATTCGAGGATGACCAGCACCTGGCCCTCCTTGACCACGTCGGCTTCCTTGACCCGGATCTCCATCACAGTGCCCGCGCGCGGGGCGGTGACTGAGATCTCCATCTTCATCGACTCGAGGATCAGCAACACGTCCTCTTCGGCGACGCTCGCCCCGGCCTCGGTCGTGATCTTCCAGACCGTGCCCACCAGCTCCGCTCGGACCTCGGTCATCTGGCGTTCTTCGACCGCGCCGGACGCGGCAGAGCCTCGAGACCGAGCAGGCCGCGGGCTTCCGCGGCGCTTGCGACCGGCCGGCCCAGGTCGCTCGCCAGACGCGCCGCCTTCTCGACCAGCTCGGCGTTGCTCTTTGCCATCCTCCCCTCCTCCACGTAAAAGTTGTCCTCAAGGCCCACGCGGACGTTGCCGCCCATCGTGAGCGCGGCCGCCAGGAGCGGCCACTGGTTCAAACCGATGCCGATCACCTGCCAGTGCGATTGGGGAGGAAGCGAGTCCACCTGGTTGACGAGCTGGCGCGTGGTGCCGGGAATGCCTCCGAGCACTCCCATGATGAGGCTGAACTGGTACGGGGCTTTCAAGACGCCCAGGTCGATCAGCGGTCGCGTGTTGGCGACATGTCCCGCGTCGAAGCACTCCATCTCCGGCCTGACGCCCGCCGCGTTCATCGCCTCGAGGAAGAAGCGGATGTCCTTGAACGGGTTGGCGAAGACGTGGTCGTGATAGAAGGCCTTCTTCTTCTCGGAGTAGATCGCGTAGTTCATCGAGCCCATGTTCAAGGCCGCCATCTCTGGACGAAGCTCGCTGATGTGCGCCACCCGCTCCTCCGGCGCGACTCCGACCGCACCGGTCGAGAAGTTGATGATGACGTCGCTGCGGGCACGCACTTCCGAGAAGATGTCGGCGAACGTCGCCACGGTCCAGTCCGGGCCTCCTTCCGGGGTGCGCGCGTGGATGTGGACGATCGCCGCCCCGGCGTCCGCCGCCCGCTTCGCCTCTTCGCCGACCTCGTTCGGTGTGTAGGGGATGGCCGGGCACTGGTCGCGCGTCGCGAGGACGCCCGTCAGCGCAGCGGTGATGATGACCTTCATTGACACGGGGTCCCCGCGAACTCACCGCGAAGCCTCCGATTTGCCAGGGGTCTCCGCGAGCTCACGGCGAAGCCTCCGAGTTCGTCGGGGGGGGTTCGTGGGGTTGTCATACCGGGATGTTTCCGTGCTTGCGCCAGGGCCGCTCGATCTTCTTGTCGCGGGCCTGCTCGATACCGCTCACGATCACACGGCGGGTCTCGGCCGGGTCGATCACGTCGTCGATCATCGCCCAGCCGGCGGCGAGGTATGGGTTGATCTGCGCGCGGATGGCCGAGATCATCTGCGCCCGAGTCTCCTCGGGGTTGTCCGAGGCTTCGATCTGCTTGTTGAAGATGATGTTGACGGCGCCCTCGGGCCCCATGACCGAGATCTCCGCCAGAGGCCACGCGACGATGGTGTCCGGCTCGTAACCCTTGCCGCACATGACGTAATAGCCCGCGCCGTAGGCCTTGCGCATGATGACCGTCACCTTGGGCACGGTCGCCTCGGACGTCGCGTACAGCATTTTGGCGCCGTGCCGGATGATGCCCTGCTTCTCCACCTGCGAGCCGACCAGGAAGCCGGGCACGTCCATCAGGTAGACCAGCGGGACGTTGAACGCGTCGCACATGCGGATGAAGCGCGCCGCCTTGTCGGCGGCGTCCGAATCGAGGATGCCGCCCTTCTGCATGGGCTGGTTGGCCACGATCCCGACCGAATGGCCGGCCGCGCGCGCAAAGCCGACCACGATGTTCTTGGCCCACGACGGCTTGATCTCCAACCACGAGGAGTGGTCGAAGACTGCCTTGATCACCTTGCGAACGTCGTAGGCGGCGCGCGGGTTGGCCGGGACGATCTTGTCCAGGCCCTCGACGAGGCGGTCGGGCGGGTCGCCAGTTTCGCGAAAGGGCGGCGGCTCGGCATTGCTCGAAGGCAGGTACGAGAGGAATCGCTTCACGGTGGCGATGCACTCCGTGTCGTCAGCCACCTCGTTGTCCCCGACCCCTGACTCATAGCAGTGGATCTGCGAGCCGCCCATGTCGTGGTCGGTCACATCCTCACCGGTCGCGGCCTTCACCAGACGGGCTCCTCCCAGCGACATTGAAGACGTCCCCTTGACCATCGGGACGAAGTCAGCCAGGCCCGGGATGTAGGCGGTGCCCGCGGAGCACGGGCCGAGCATCGCCGCCACCTGCGGGATGACGCCGGACATCACTACCTGGTCATAGAAAAGGAAGCCAGTCCCCGCGAACGTCGAGCCGGCGGCCTCCTGGATCCTGGCCCCCGCCGAATCGAGCAGCCACACAAGCGGTTTGCGATATCGCAGCGCGAGCTCGCGCACGCGGGCGGCCTTGAACTGCTCGCCGACCGCGCCCATCGAACCGGCCATGACCGTGAAGTCGTATGCGATGACCCAGACCTCGCGGCCGTCGACCTGGCCGTGACCGGTGACCACTCCGTCCGCGGGCGTGCCCTCAGGGTCGGACTCCCCTCCCCGCACCGGCTGCTGGTGCGCGAGCAGGCCGAGCTCCACGAACGTGCCCTCGTCGAAGAGCAGGTCGATGCGCTCGCGCACCGTGAGCTTGCCGCGCTGGTGCTGCTTGGCGATGCGCTCCTCGCCGCCCATGCCGAGGTTCTTGCGGCGCTTGGCGTGGAGGTCGGCGACCAGCTCCCCGTACTCGTCAGGCATCGGGCGCAATGTTAGAGATGCCGCCGACCAGGAGGTCCGCGCGCTTGCCCCAGCGATCGAGGAACCGGTAGAAGTTGCGCTTCGACAGCCGCTCGCGCTCCTTTGGCTCGGTCCATTCCCACAGGCGGTGCTCGTGCTTGACGACCGGCAGGTCGGCGACGACCAGCGCCCTTCCCCCGCGGTCGCGCAGGCGGAAGCAGAACTCGATGTCGGCGATCCGATAGAAGCGGAACTTGGGGTCGAACCCCCCGATCGCCAGGGCGTCGGAGCGCCGGAAGGCCATGCAGTAGCCTTCGACGGCGTCGACCTCGGGGCCTGCGCTTTCTTCGAACTCCTTGATCGTCCCCTTGCCGCGCACGCCGTACGGCCCGGCCACCGCCACCGACCGGTCGGCGAGAGCCTGGATGAGCGGCGAGACCGCGTCGCCCTTCAGCTCGACGCCGGCGTCGAAGAGCACGACGACCTCACCTGCCGCGGCCTCGATGCCCGCGTTGACCGCGGCCGCAAAGCCGAGGGTAGGGAACAGCGGGAGGAAGCGGAATCGCTCGGCCGCCCGGCCTTCCAACCACGCGGCGATGCGAGCGTCGTCGGAGTTGTCCACGATCAACGCCTCGAAGTCCGCCTTGCAGTGCGAAAAGACCGACAGCAGCCAGCGCTCCGCGTCCGGCTTCCAGCCGTGCACGACAGTGAGCAGGGTGACTGCTCGCGGCGGTGCCTGGTTTTCCTGGGCCGGCGCTCTGATTGCCTGCAGCTCGCTGCCGCTCGGGCTGTCGACCACGTCCCACCCGCCCGCGCGCAGCTGCTCGCGGATCGCGTCGGCGGCTTCGAACTCTTTCGACTGCCGGCGCTGGATACGCTCGGCGAGGAGCCTCTCGGCGTCGGCTCTGTCCAGAGCGCCCTGCGCGCGCCCGGCGTCCGTTAGCCCTTCTTGGCTTTGACCGCGGCCGTGAGCGCTGGGACGATCTTGAGCGCGTCGCCCACCACGCCGAGGTCGGCCATCTTCATGATCGGGGCCTCGGCGTCCTTGTTGATGGCGATGATCACCTTCGACGCCTTCATGCCGACCGTGTGCTGCATGGCGCCTGAGATGCCGACTGCGATGTAGACGCCCGGCCTGACCGATTTGCCGGTCTGGCCGACCTGCATCGAATACGGCACCCAGCCCGCGTCTACCACCGCGCGGCTCGCGCCCACCGCGCCTCCCAGGGCGCCCGCGAGGTCTTCGAGCAACGGGAAGTTCTGCGGCCCGCCGAGCCCGCGGCCGCCGCTGATCACGACCCTGGCGTCCTCGAGCTTCACCTTCTCGGTGGCCTCGACCACGCGCTCCGTGATGCGGGCCCGCTTGGAGCCCTCCGCGACCGTCGCCTCGAGTTGTCTGGTATCGGCTGTGCCGCCGGATTCGGAGGGCTCGAACGACTTCGGGCGCACCAGGACGATCGCCGGCTTGCTGTTCGCCTTCATGGACGCCACCCGGGCGCCGCCGAAATACGGCACTTTCGCGACGAAACCGCCGTCTTTGGCGACGACGTCGCCGGCGTTGGAGATGAGCCCGGTGCCGAGTCGCGCGGCGAGCCTGCCGGCCACCTCGCGCGAATCGCTCGTGAAGCCGAACAGGATGAGGTCGGGCGATCCTTTCTCGTGCAGCGATGCCAGGGCGTCGGTCGCCGGCTCGGCGACGAAGTCGTCGAACGCAATGTCCTCGTTGACGTAGACGACCTTGGCACCGTGCTTGCCGAGCGTTGCGGCGGCGGCCTTGGCGCCCGCGCCCAGCGCGATGGCCTCGACGTCGCCCAGCTCGCGGGCCTTGGCCATGAGCTCGAGCGACGTGGGGGCGAGCTTGCCCTGGTTCATCTCGGCGTAGACCCAGATCTTTGCCACTAAACCACCTTGGCCTCGGTGAGGATCTGCATGATCCGCTCGACCGCGGTGCCGTCGTCCGGGATCACGACGCCGGACTTGCGCGTCTCGGCCTCGGCGATGCTTTCGATCGTCTCTACCGACTCGCCACGCTCGATGCCGAGATCGGCCATTCCGACCTGTTTGATCTCCTTCGAACGCGCGGCCATGATGCCTTTCAGCGATGCGTAACGCGGCTCGGCGATCGCCGCCGTCACAGTGATGAGCGCGGGGGTCGAAGCCTCAACGATCTGGTAGCCGTCCGCGGTCTGCCGGTGGACCTTGACCGTCGAACCGTCGATCTCGACCTTCTTGGCGACCGTGAGCTGCGGCATGCCGAGCAGCTCGGCGAGCATCGGTGGCACCATGCCGGTGCTCCCGTCATACGACTCGGTGCCGCAGATGACGAGGTCGGGCTCCTCTGCTTTGATCGCGGCCGCGAGCGCTCGGGCGGTGAGCAGCGCGTCCGCGCCGGCCAGCTGGGGATCGGTGATGAGGATCCCGCGGTCGGCGCCCATCGAGAGGCCCTTGCGAATCGCGTCCTTGGCCCGTTCAGGCCCCATCGAAACCAGGACGACCTCGCCGCCGTAGGCCTCTTTCAGCTGCAGGCCCTCTTCGACGCCGCACTCATCGCCGGGGTCGAGGACCACCTCCTTGTCGCGAGAGATGGTGTTGTCCGAGTCCAACACGAGGTTCGAGTTGGGATCCGGGACCTGCTTGACCGTGACGACGATTTTCAAAGCGTCATTCCATTATCGCTGCGTCGGGAACCCGGCATTGAACCGCGCCAGGTCGGCGGGGGTGTTCAGGCTCTGGAACTGCGCCGCCTCCAGGCCCTCCAGCCAGGTCACGTCGAGGCTCCCGGCGACGTCCGCCGCCCTGAACAGGCCAGCGTCGAGAGCGCCGGCGATGGCGGGCAGAGCGGTCCTCCGGTACGCCGCGCACACCGGTTCCGGGCGGCCGTCGATCCTGGGGATCGCAGCGTCGCAGGTGCGCGCCGCGGCCACGGCCGCCTGCGCCAGCTCGACCGTCACGTACGGCATGTCGCACGCGACGGCGAACATGACCTCCTCGCGCGCGGCGGCAAGACCGGCCTCGAGGCCTGCGAGCGGTCCGGCGGAGCGCTTGCGGTCGAAGACGACGCGATACGGCACCGGCTGCTCGAGCTGCTCGGGCTCGGCGAAACTGACCATGACGTCCGAGAACGCCGGGGCCAACCGGCTCGCGACGTAGCGGAGCAGATAGGTGTCGCCCACCTCGAGCCATGCCTTGGGCCGGCCCATCCGCCGGCTCTCACCGCCGGCCAGCACGAGGAGCGAGGCTTGCATGATCGACAATGATCGCGCCGTGCGAGCGATCGATTTTCACGTCCACCTCCCGACGGCCGAGTGGCTCGACGGATCGATGCAGGGTTACGTCGAGGCGGCCGAGGCGTATTTCCGGTCCAAGGTCGCCCGGCGCACCCTCGAAGAGCTGGCAGCGGACTACGAGGCGATGGACGTGGTCGCGGTGCTGCTCGCCTGGGACGCCGAGACCGCGACCGCACGACCCAGGGTGCCCAACGAGCTGGTCGCCCAGGCCTGCCTCGACCACCCGAAGGCGTTCGTCGGATTCGGCAGCGTCGACCCGTTGAAGGGTGAGCGCGCGGTCGAGGAGCTCGAGAGGATCGCAGACCTCGGGCTGAAGGGCGTGAAGCTCCACCCCTCGCTCCAGGCGTTTGCGCCGGACGACGAGCGCTACTGGCCCCTGTACGAGCGGTGCGAAGACCTTGGCCTCGCCGTCCTGTTCCACACAGGGACCAGCGGCATAGGGGCCGGGCAGCCGGGCGGGCAGGGCATCCGCCTGGACTATGCGCGACCGATCCGCCTCGACGCGCCGGCCGCCTCGTTCCCGGATCTGCAGATCATCGCAGCGCACTTCGGCTACCCCTGGCACATGGAGCTGCTGGCGATGGCGCTGCACAAGACCAACCTCCACATCGACATCTCGGGCTGGGCGCCCCGCTACATCCCGGCCGAGGTGATGCGCGACCTGAAGGGCCGGCTGCAGAACCAGTTCGTCTTCGGCAGCGACTACCCGTTCATCTCACCCCAGCGCTGCCTGGAAGAGCTCGCCACCCTCGAAATTCCCGCGCCGGTGCTTCAAAAGGTGCTGGTCGGTAACGGCAAGAGGCTGCTCGGTCTGTCGTAACCCGGGATCAGTCGCGCAATGGAGCGTGCGTGCAGCGTGATGGTCCTGGCCAGTAGAGGCAAAGGCAGGTCGACACGCTCAGAGGCAACAACCGTCACGTCGGCGCCGCCCACTGACACCTGATCCAGGCCGGCGCCTGGCTCTTCGGTGACCAACTCCCGCAACGCGGCGGTTTGAGCAGCGGTACGGTCCAGCTCCAGCGTTCCGCCTGAACGGAGGGAAGCGACGTCGATCTGCTGCGCCGCCGACTCGGCGGCCTGGGCCGTCGCGGCCTGCAGCCCGGCCGCTCGGCCGCTGACCGTTGCAGAGTCGACCGCATAAGCCGCGACCGGCAGCAAGACGAGCGGCAAGGCCACGGCGAAAAACGCCAGCACCTGACCCTGCTGTTTCAGCTTCATGGCGCCTTCGCGCGACTACGAAAGGGTTCGAGATCGGCGGTGGCGGTCGCCTCCAGGTCCAGGCGGGTCTGAAAAGGCATTAGACTCGCCCACCCGAGCTCGATAGACCCACTTGACGTTGCGCGTGCAACGCCGTCTCGACCGAACGACCCGAGGTCCAGCCGCAGAACACAGCCGCTGAGCGGATACGCCTCGACAACCGCGTCGAACTGCGCCTGCGCTGCAAGCTGGGCAGCGGACGGATCCGGAGCGCGGGCTGCCGCCGCCGCCGCGGCCTGGGTGGCCGCATCAAGGCCGGCCCGAGCATCCACCGCCTGCGCGACAGCCGCCCCGCCCAGGGCCAGCAGGGCGACGATGGGCGCGCACACCGCCAGCTCGACCATCGATTGCCCTGAGTTCCTCAACTGAACGTCTCCTTGCGCATCACAACGTGTGCGTGAAGGGGAAGGCCTGTCCCTGCGACCAGCGGCACTATCGCAGGCGCCGTTCCGCCGATCACGACTTCGACTGTCTCACCCGAATCGCGAGCGCAAACCCAGACCTCAGGCCTCATGCCAGCTTGCCCCGGACACCAGGCGGAGGCCGTGACTCCAACCAGGCTCGGCCCCAGCGCGCGCAGCGCTACCTGCGATGCAATGCTCCCGCCGCTCCCGGCAACCGACGCAGCGCGGGCGCCGGCCAGAGCCGCCGAACGTGCTGCAAACGCCTCGGCACTCCAGACGGAGAACTCGACGCAGCCGAGCGCCAGCAGGAGGGCGATCGGCCAGGCCAGGGCAAACTCAACCAACGCCGTGCCGCTCGTCCCGCGCTTCATTGGAGGCTCCTCTGCAGGACGGACACCGCCGGGAACATGAGGACTCCCAGAAAGGGCAGCAGCACACCGACTGCGGCCGGCAGAAGGACATGGTTCAACGCCCTGCGGCTGTGAGTTATGAGCTCTCGCCGCTGGGCGCGTCGAAGGTCGGTCGCGAGGGCACGCACGCCCTGGCTCATCCCTGTGCCGTACTCGCGGCTTGCGGCCAGGATTGTTGCCAGGCTTGCGAGCGCCGTGATCCTGGTCCGCTCGGAGTACTCCAGGAGCCGCGCCTCGAATGAGACCGATCCCGTGACCTGAGACGCGATGAGCATCCGGCGGAGTTCAGCGGCAAGCTCACCCTCGACCTGGATCGTCACCGATCCCAGCGCCGCGAGAGCGCTGCCGCCCCCACTCAGCTCGAGCATGAACAGCTCCAGCAGCGGAACAAGCTCGCCGGCGAGGCGCCGCCGGCGGCGTTGAATCGCCGAGTTGAGCGAAGCCACAACCACGACGCATCCGGCGAGGAACCCCATCGGTGCCACGACGGGCGCGATCACCCATCCGGCCGCCGCCGTGCACATGGCGAGCGCGAGCGCAATGACAACGATTCGCTCGGGCGTCTCGGGCCAGCCGGCACGCTCGATGCCGGTTGAGAGCCAGCGCCCGGGGCCCGCATCGCGAAGCGATCGGCTGATGGCCGCTCGGAGCCTGGAGACGTGGCGTCGCAGATCAAACAGGTGGGTCTCCAGAGCTCCAACCAGCACGCCGGCCGAGCAGAGCAGGCCGGCCGCGACCGCGCCGCCGACCACCAGCCCGTCAGGCATCGGTCAACCTCACACGCTGCAGGCCGGGCAACTCGAGCAGTCGCCGCATCCATGCGTAGCCGGCGGCCATCGTGGCCAGCATCGCCATGAGGAACAGTTCACCATCCGGTCGATGGAATGCGCCCAGGTAGGGCGAATGCAGGGCGGAGAGGATGACCAGGAACGCCAGCGGCAGGGCGACGATGATGGTCGACGCCGAGCGGGCCTGCGCCTGCAGCGCCCGGGCCTCGCGCTCGACCTCCTGCGCCGCCGACACCGACGCTTCGAGGTCGGCGAACAGCGGCGCGAGCTCGCCCCCACCCGGGCGCTGGATGAGAACGGCGGCGGCAAGCATGTCGAAAAGCGGCTCGGCGATGCGTTCCCGGGCATGCTTCCAAGCCTGCCGCCGGCCGACCGACCGGGCCGATATAGCTCGGAACTCGCCGCGCAGCGGTAGCGGCCCGCGCTCAGCCAGAACCGCGATCGCCTGGTTCACACTCGTCGCGCCAGTCTCGAGGAGCTGACGCAGCATTCGAACTGCGTCGAGCACCGCGTCCTGGCGCGCCGCCTGACGCGCCCGCGCGCGCGAGGAAAACGCTCCACGGACAACCATGACGCCACCGAGCGCGCCAGGCACGGTCAGCACGGGCAGACCGGTCAGAGTCTCGGCGAACAGTCCGACCCCGACCGCGGCCGCGCATTGCAGGGCCAGAAAGCGCCTAGCCTCGAACGAACGGACCCCTGCCTCGCGCGCCAGTGACTCCTGATCCTCCCACCACTTCCGCAGTGAGTGTCCGAGCCAACGCGGCGCCTGTGCAGGCGGAGGCGGGGCGGCTATGGCGAGGATCGCCGTCAGCACTGCGAGGCCCGCGCCGATCGAGGCGGCGAGCTCAACCATCGAAGCCGTCGAGGAGCGTGGCCGGATCGCAGACGCGAGCAAGCTTGGTCCAAACACGCTCCGGCATGGCGGCGGGTGAGCCTGCGCGATGCCAGGCGCCGTCCTGGCCGAGTCCGACGAGCTCCTGGACCAACGGCCTTCCATCGTCCAGGCCGCCGACCCAACCCACCGACATCAACCGGCGTTCGCGGTGATCACCGCCACGCTTGACGATCGCGGTGTAAAGCACGAGGTCGACCGTATGAAGCACCTCCGCGAGCACCACCTCCGAGCGCGGCGCCTGCGGGCTGCGTGACGCGAGCCGCACGAGGCGGGGCAGAGTCTCGCGCGGGCTCTCAGCGTGCAGCGTGCAGAACGAGCCTGGGTGCCCGGTGTTCATGGCGTCGAGCAGGTCGAGCGCCTCGCCGCCGCGAACCTCGCCGATGATGATGCGGTCGGGCGACATGCGCAGCGCTTCGTGGACAAGCATCTGGATCGTGATCGCGCCGCGCCCTTCGGTGTTCGGAAGCCGGCCCTCTAGCGCGATGCAGTCGGGAAGCTCACGCCACAGGTGCAACTCTGCCTGGTCTTCGATGGTGACGATCCGCTCGTCAGCTCCGATGAGCCGCGCCATCACCCGCATGAACGTCGTCTTGCCGGCTCCCGCGCCCCCGGAGATGAGCATGTTCAGGCGTCCGGCCACCGCGGCCTCGAGCAGCGGACGCAAAGCCGCGGGCAGGAAGCCGGAGGCTTCCAACGAGGCGAGGTCGGCAAAACGCGCCGGAGGATGGCGGCGAATCGTCACGCTCATGGGACGCGCCGGGGGCGAGAGCGCCGCGTGGAGCCGGCTGCCCTCGGGCAGCGTCATGGTCACGGTTGGGCTCGCGCGGTCCAGCCGGGCGCTGGGCGTGCCGTCCGTGTACCACTGGACGAGCTCGACGAGACCGGCCTCGTCAACGAAAGGCGGCGCGATCGATTGGCGCCTCCCCGCCTTGAAGACGAAGCAGGCCTCGGTGCCGTTGATGCGGACCTCCTCGACCTCGGGATCGGCGAGGTGCTCGGCCAGAGGACCGAGCGGCGTGACCGAGGCGAAGATGCTCCGCCAGAGCTGCTCGGATTGTGCCCCGTCGAGATTCTCGGCGGCGACCAGCCGCCCGACCAGTTCGTATATCCACTGCTGATCTTCGACCCGCAGGCGCGTGCGGTCGCGACGGCCAACCTCGACAGCAAGCTCGCTTTCGACGCGAGCGCGAATCACGCCTTCGAGGTCTGGGCTTGCACCAATGCTCACGGAGCTTCTGCGACCTGGATAGCCTGGTCGGTGGTCGAGACAGGAGACTCGGTGCCGCCGGACGAGCCGGGCTCGGCGATCACGGCGGCCAGGTGCATCACAGCCCCCGCGTACACGAACGCGGCGGCCCTCTCTGCCCCAACCACCAGCACCAGGCCCGCTGGCGAGGATGAGCGGACCTCAACGCCCAGGGCGAAAGGCTCGACGGCAAGGTGGTCGGGCAGACCATCGAGCACGAGCAGGTCGACCCGCGACCCGGCCGGCGCCGCCGGCACGTCCTGGAGCGGGACGAAGACAAGCCTGCGGTCGGCGGGCGAATCCGACGCGCTGGCGTCGCTGTGCTGGATCAGTTGCCCAGCTACGAGATCGTGCGAGGCCCGAAGGGCCGCCAACGCAGGGCCGTCGGCTCGCGTGAACAGCTGCCGACCACCGCCACCTACGGCGACACGCGCGAGCGCCACCGACCCGCCGGCGAGCGTTGTCCCCGCGGGGATGTCTTCGGCCGCTACGTAGACCTCGACCGCGTCGCGCGACGGATTGGCGAAGACCAGCAGCCCCGCGGTCACCGCCCCGCCCAGCGCCAGCGCAACGAACGCGACCAGCCAGCGTTTGATCATCGCCGCGACGTTAAAGTGCGCAGCTCCGTCGCACAATCCAGGTTGTTAACGCGCGCAGACTGTAAATCTGGACTTGACATCTGGTCGGCGCCGATTATTGTGCTCCGCATGGCCGCTGCGACGACGACCCTCCCCGATGAAGCGGCCGTCGAGTCGCGGCGCAGGTCGCTCCTGGCCGAATCGGACACGCTCCTCGACGATGTCGAGAACCTTCGGTTGGTAGATCAGGTCGAGGCGCCGCCGCAGCTTCGAGAGGCGATCCGCGCTCTACAGATCCGTCTCGGCCGCCGCAACCCACCCCTGCCACCGGCCACCATTGACGCAGCCCACGACCTGGTGTTCGCGGTTCAGCAGAGGCTGATGGCCGCCAATCCAAACCACCCACGCCCCAATCGACATGTCGGACGCCCGAGCGGACAGCCTGTCGTGACGGTGATCCGCGAGGACAGGCGATGGAAGGTCCTTACGTTGCCGGCGCCGTCGAGCAGCTCTGATGAGGCCGAATGGCTCGCGATGGTCGACTGCACCGTCGAGCGCGCTTGGGACCGCTGGTGCTACGCGCAGCAGCAGGCGGCGCGCGCCGCCCGAGAGCATTTCAGGGCGCACCTCGCGGTCGCGGTCGCGCGCGCCGCGTGGTCCAACTACTGGGAGCTGCTGCAGGACGCCGAGCGAATCAAGGAGCGCCTGCGCCGGCCGCACGGTGCAGGAAGGTCCTCAGCTCGTCGCTTCTGACCGGTGCCCCGGACGCCCGCACCCTGCCCGCGAACAGCTGAAGGAAGACTCGCAAGCCCTCGTCGTCGAGCATCGTCGCCGCCTCGATGATCTCGGCCGCCGC
>JBAUTF010000153.1:0-15559 GCA_049582065.1 Candidatus Dormiibacterota bacterium
CCTCCTTGGGCCTGACTTGACTTTCTTGACGCATTGCATTATAACGCACCGCGTCAAGCGTGTCAAGGCGCCCCCTGGAGCCGTGCGATGAGAGCTTCGGCGTGGGCCCCGAAGATGTCGTAGTGGGCGACACTGCGGCGCTTCTCGGGCTGGATCCATTCCGGCTTCAGACCGCGCTGCCGGCCCCACTCCTCGAGCGCTGGGCGCAGCCCGATAACGTGAAGAAACGGGCGCTCGCGGGTGAAGCCGCGAATGGTGGTGCCGTGGTAGTGGTCGAAGTTCCGGTGCACCGCGATGCCTCCGGATTCCGCGAACGCGATCGCCTCCTTGATCTCCCGGCGCTCGAAATACCTCTCGCGCAGCTCCACGCCCGGCCTCACCTCTTCGAGCGTACGAGGGCGTCCGGACAGATGGGGCGAAAGGCGCACAACGAGCACGGCCGGGCCGCATGCTCGGCCCGCAGGCTGAAGTCTCCCGCAGCGATGAGCCTGGACGAGGCAAGCACTTCGGCCTCCACCCTTGCATCGTCGGCTGATATGTCGTGGCTCTCCCCACGGCGCATGTCGACCAGGACGAGCCGGGGGGTGGGCCCGCCGGGCAGCAGGCCGCGCCGAGCCGCGATCGCGTACAGGCGCAGCTGGGTCGAGTACGCGTGCATCAGTGAGGCATCCAGGCTGGCGTTGGTCTTGTAATCGACCAGGTAGAGCTCGCCGTCCAGCTCGCAGATGCGGTCGACCAAGCCGCGTAGGCGCGCGCCGCCGAGGTTCATGTTGAAGCCGACCTCAACCGCCAGCGTCCGGGCGGCCGCGAGCGGCTGGCCGATGTAGCGGGCGAGCATCTCGCGGCCGAGCTCAGGCCCGCGGTACAGGCCGAGCAGGTCGCCACCGTCGCGATGCCACACGGCCAGCGCCTCGTGCACCGCCACGCCCAGCTCGGTGGAACCGATCGCCCGGACGTGCGGCGGCTGGAGGTCGTCCGGTGGAGCGGGCACGCGCCAGACCTGGCTGAACCGGTAGCGCACCGGGCACACCTCGAAGTCGTGGAGCTGCGAAAAGCTGAGCTCGACCGGCGGCGGAGCCTCCGATCGCGCCGCGACGTTGTGTGGTCGGAGCTGCTCCATGCGATCCAGCACAGCGGCCACCACCGCCGGGTCGCCGTCCGCGCGCCCATTGGCGACGCGCGACACCGGCAGCTCGAGCTGCTCCGCCTCGACCACCGACGCCGCCTCCGGATGGCCGAGCGCCCAGCTGAGGATCTCCGCGAAGTGGTCGTCCTGCTCAGCGCCGTTGGCGCCCACGTCGTGCGCGGACACCTCGTCGCGGGTCGCGGTCACGTACAGCGAATCCCTGGCTCGGGTGAGGCCTACGTACACGATGCGCCGCCTCTCGCCGATCGCCAGCGCCACGGCGGGCGCGCCGGGCGACGTCTCCACGAATCGAGGGTGCTTCTCGCCCCGCCAGTTCTTGATCACAAAGCCCAGGTTGTCGGGGTCGAAGAAGAGGCGCTCGGTGTCGCGCGGCCGCGGCGGCCGCAAGTTGACGAGGAACACGACCGGGAACTCCAGGCCCTTGGCGGCGTGGATCGTGAGAAGCGACACCGCCTCCGCGCCGGCCGACTCCTCGGCCGCCTCGCCCACGGGGAGCTCGGCGTCGATGACCTGGTCGAGGTGGCGCACGAAGTCGCCGATCCCGGCCAGCGACAGGTCCCGCTCGAAACGACCGGCGAGCTGGAACACCTTGCGCAGGTTGAGCAGCGCCCGCGGGCTGCCGTCGCGCTGCGCGCGAAGCTCCGCCCACCGCAGGTAGCCGCTCTCCTCCAGCAGGCGGTTCAGGATGTCCGCCACCGTCAAGGCGTCTCGCAGGCGGCCGGTGCGGTCGGTGAGGTCGATGAGCCTCGCGGCAGCCGCCGCGACCTTCGGCACCATCTCAGGAAAACCCTCGCGGGCGGATTCGTCGAAGCAGTCACGCAGCCGCATGCCCGAGTGCCCGCTGCGCCGCGCGGCCAGGCGGTACATGCCGCGGTCGTCCAGCCGCACGATCGGACCCTGAAGGATGCGGACTATCGCTCCGTCGTCCATCGGGTTGTCGGTCACGCGGAGCAGCGCCAGCACGTCTTTGATCTCCTGGCGGTCGAAGAAGCCCGAACCGCCGCTCGTCACGTAGGGGATGCCCTGCCGGCGAAGTTCGTCCTCGAACTCACGAGGGAGCATGCGGATGGAATGCGCGAGCACGGCGATTTCGCGGAACGGCCGGCCGCCAAGGTGCAGGCGTCGCACCGTCTCGGCCACCGAGCGCGCCTCGGTGCGCGAGTCGGGCGCCATCACCACCGTGACGGGAGCGCCGCCGCCTACGCCACGCGTGGCGATGAGCTCCGGCTCTCCCGCGAAGTCCCGGTCGTGGCGGATGAAGTCGGTGGCGCAGTCGAGGATGCCCTGGTACGAGCGGCGGTTATGGGTGAGCGGAAGGCGCCGGCCGGGAAACCGGCTGCGGATGTTCTCGATCTCGGCGTCTCGCCAACCGTAGATCGATTGCTTGGCGTCGCCGACCACCGACACGTTGCCGAAGTCTTCATGGGCCAAGAGCCGGATGAGGTCGAGCTGGATCCGGTTGGTGTCCTGGAACTCGTCGACCAGGAGGTACCGAAAGCGTTCTCGGCAGCGGCGCCGGAACTCCGGCACTCGCTCGAGGGCATCGATCACCTCCAGGATCAGGTCGTCGAAGTCGCGCAAGCCTGCCGCGCGCAGAGCCTCCTCGTAGGTGCGGTAGACGAGGCTCAAAACATCGATCGCCTCGAGCTCGGCGCGGGCGGGGTCGGGACCGCCCGAACCGTCCGTGCTCGCCGGCGGGCGGGCGGCCCAATGCCTGGCGTGCAGCTCGTGCGCGCGAAGCCGGAATCGCTCAGGGTCGATGCCGCGCCCTTTCAGCTTGAGCAGGAAGCGGAGGCCGGAACGGAGCAGGTCGTCGAGGTCCTCGACCGACAGAGCGGTGAACGAGTCCGGGTCGAGCGGTGTCGCCGCCCCGCTGCGCAGGCGGGCGATGAGGTCCTGCTCGAACAGGCGCTGCGCCGTCTCGTCGAGCACCCTCATCTCACGCGGCGCGGCGACGAGGTACGCGAACTCGTCCAGCAGCCGGGCGCACGTGCCGTGGAAGGTGCCGATCCAGGCTCCGTCCAGGGCCTGGCCTCCCAGGTCGGGGTGACGCGCTGCCAGCTCCTTCGTGATGCGCTGCCTCAACTCCTCGGCGGCGCGGTCGTTGAAGGTCACCGTCAGCACCTGGTCGGGCGGCACGCCGCGGTCCACGAGCCAGCAGAAGCGTTCGGTCGCGGTGAACGTCTTGCCGGTGCCCGGCCCCGCGGCGATGAGGAAGGCCCCGTCCGGCCCGGCGTGCGCGGCGGCCGCCTGCTCGGCGCTCAGCACCGGAGCTACATGCAGGCGGGTGACGCTCATTCGGGCGGGGCTCCGCCATACGGGCAGACCGCCGCGTGCGGACACGAGCCGAACCGCGTGACGCAGGTACCCGGCAGGTCGCGCGGGGCGGGCTCGAAGTGGCCGCCCTTGATGCGCCCGATGGCTTTCAAGACCACGCCCCGGCTGCGCTCGAGGTCCTCGGCCGAAAGCGCCTTCTCCCGGTACTCCTTGAGGCCGGCCGGGCGGCCGACGCTGAAGATGTCCTGCCGCATGCCGCCCCACACCCAGTCCTTCGGATACCAGAGCGACAGGAACCGGGGCTGGAAACCAAGCGGGTTGCCCTCGTCGTCCACGCCGTCCTTACAGGCGAGGTAGTAGAGCGCGAGCTGCACGTCGTACAGGTCGGGACCGAAATACGCCTCGTAGGCATAGCGCATCGGTTTGCCCGACCCGGTCTTGTAGTCGACCACCTCGACCTCGCCGTCGCCCACGTCGTTGACCCGGTCGATCTTGCCTACGATGTCCACTCCTTCGAGGCGCAGGCGGAACCTGCGCTCGATGGCCAGCGTGCGCAGCCGGCGGATCACCTGCATCCCGGTCACGAATCGGATGTAGTTGCCGAGCAGCGAGCGCACCTGCTTCTCCTCGCGCTTGCGGTCAAGCACGCCCTCCATGCGTGAGAGGTACCCGTCGAGGTGGAGCTGCAGCGCGGCCTCGAGCCATTCCCGCTGCCGGTCGCCGTCGAGCGGACGCCATTCGCCCTCTTGCGCATGGAAGTCTTCGAGCACCTCGTGCAGGAAGCCACCACGCTCCATCGCCACCGACCGAGGTTCGTCGACGAGGCCCGGGTGGTGGTTGTACCAGTAGAGGCGCGGGCACTTCAGATAGTCGTTGAGCGTGGTCGGGCTGAAGTGGTCGATCTCCACGCTCGCGGGGTTGCGGTCGCCGCCGTACGGCTCGAACGGCTCGCCCGACTCGCGGTCGGAGAGGAACTCGACGTCAAGCCCGAGCCCCGCGGCACGCTCGACGACGCGATCGGTGACGCCGGCAGGATGGGAGGCGATCAAGACCTCGGCCTCGCGTGGGAGCAGGACGTCGTCGGGCTCGAGACGGTCCGATGCGCGGGTCAGCTCCCGCACCTCGGCCTCCGGCGCGGCCATGTCCAGGAATACGGACCGGCCCGCCTGCCTCAGGTACGAATCGGCGAATGTGACATAGAGACGGCGCCGCGCTCGCGTCATCGCGACAAAGGCGAGGCGCGCCTCCTCGGCCAGGTGGCCGTCGGGATCTGAGGGCCAGGACGGCATGAAACCGACCTTGAAGCCCTCGAGCCACGCGCGGTCCCCGGCGTCGAGCAGCGGGTGCGGCCGCGCATCGATCGGGAACAGGCCGTGCGCGAAGCCTGAGCAGAACACCACCTCGAACTCGAGGCCCTTGGCCTGGTGGACGGTCATCACCTGTACAGCGTCACGCGTACCGGGCGCGGCCTGGCTGTCATCGGCGGCGCCTGCGAGCAGAGTCTCGAGCGAGCCGCTGAGGTCGCCGAGCACGGGCTTGGCGCCGTGGAGCCGTTCGTGCACGGCCTCGATCGCCTCGAGCCCTTCGATCGTCGACCTCAGGTCCCCGATCGCCTCGCTGCGCTGGTCCGCCGGAAGCTCGAGGTCGAGCAGCCGGCGCATGGCGCCGTCTTCGATCAGGACGGTGTAGGCGAGGCTCGCCAGCGGCATGTAGGCCGAGCGGGCGAGCAGCTTGTGACGGACGGTCATGGCCGAGTGCAGGCTATCGAGCTCGTGCTCGTCGAGATATGGGAGGTAGTCCGGGACGGAGGGCTCATCCGCCGGAGGCTCGCCTCCCCATGGCAGCGGATAGCGCTGCGGGTCCTTCGCCGCGAGCACGTACATCAAACGGCGGACGACCCGCAGCAGGGGGCGCCCTCTCGAGCGGGCGTGCGCCCGGAGCCGGCTAACCGTACGCGCGCCCACGCCACCGAGGCTCGACGCGAGCGCGCCTTCGAACGCCTCGGAGTCGTCGGGCCGTCGCAGCGATTCGAGGTATCCGATGAGGAAGCGGACGACCTCGTTGCGCGCGGTGGCGCCGGACCCGCGCACCTCGTAAGGGAGGCCGAGCGCTCGCAACGCCTCCTCGAAAGGCGCGCCGAGGGCGCTGGAGCTTCGGAGCACGATGGCGAAGTCGCTGCACCGCAGCTCGGGTGTTTCCGCCTGCAGCCTCTTGATCTCACGCGCGACCAAGAAAGCCTCGTCGACGGGGTCGCTTTCTCGGGCCACGACCATCGAAGGGTCGGTGTGCGCCTGCGTCGCGCGCAGCCGCCGCGGCGCACGCCCGAGTTGCGTCGTCTCGAGCAGGCGCTCTCCCGCGTCCAACATCTGCTGGGAGCACCGCCGGCACTCGTCGAGCTGGATGGTGGCCGCGCCGTAAGCGGCCGCGAAGTCATGGCTCAAGAGGCGCGGCACCGTGCCACGGAACCCGTAGATCGATTGGTCCGGGTCCCCGACGACGACGATCCGAGGCCTGGTCTCGGGCGGCGCGATGAGCCGCAGCAGCTCGAACTGCGCCGGGTCGACGTCCTGGAACTCGTCGACCAGCACGAGCTTGAACTTCGCACGCATGGCTTCGCGCAAGGGAGCCCTGGACTGCAACAGCTCGATCGCACCCGAGATGAGATCGCGAAAGTCGACCATCCCGGCACTCTGCAGCCGGTGCTGATAGGCCTGGTATGCGGCCGCCAGCACGCGCAGTCGCTCGCTCGCGCCGGCCTCCGCAGCCAGCAGCAGCGGAGCGGGGTGGAGGAGGTTCTGCTTCATCAAGGCGACAAAGGCCAGCAGGTCGCGCGCGAACGCATCCGACCGGCGCACCCCATCCAGCGGGCCGAGGGTCTCGCCGTCAAGGTCGGCGAGCACCCGCCGCATGACCAGCCACTCCTGGAAACCGTTCAGGAGCAGCCGCTCGCGGTCCGGCTTGTGATCGCGGAGCAGGCGCGCGCAGAAGCTGTGGAAGGTCGAGATCCACGCCTCACCGTAGTCGTCCTCGAGGCGCTCGTCGATCCGGCGCGCGATCTCGCCGGCCGCGCCGTTCGAGAAGGTGAGCACGAGGATCTCATCGCGGCCCGCGACGCGCTCGCGCACGGCCTGCTCGTACAGGTCCACGAGGGCGTGCGTCTTCCCGGTGCCCGGGCCGGCGAGCACGCGAAGTGGTCCGTCTATTTCGTCGATGTGGAGTGGCAAAGGTTCCCCTGGGGTGGCGCGGGCGAACCTGATTATGCGGGCGCTCGAGACCTCAAGTCAGCCCGGGCGGTTAAGGTTCGCCACCCCCCAGGTGGCAAAGGTGGAAAGCAGAACAAGGTCGAACGACGGCCAAGGATGGTTCCCGAGCAGCAGCGCATGCCCGCGTTGCGACGAATAGGTACCTTGTGATGCGCCAGCGACGTGTCTGTAACCATCGACGTGATCGCGAATCCCACCTCAAACGCCGATGACCGGGGGTGGCTGCAGCGCCTGCACCGCGGAGGTGCCCTCACCAGCGCGGCCGCGCTTTTCTTCTACGCCCTACTGGCTGTGTTGTTGTTCGCCAACGTTTGGGCGACCCCGGCTGGTTCCTGGATCGGCGACAGCAAGGATCCCAAGCTCTTCATCTGGTACCTCGGTTGGATTCCCCACGCGCTCTCATCGGGGCAAAACCCGCTGATCACGGACTACATGGCCTATCCGCCCGGCGTGAACCTGATGTGGAACACGTCGCTGCTGTTTCCGGCGTTCATCCTCTGGCCGATCACCGCCGCGTTCGGGCCCGTCGTTGCCTACAACGTGCTCGTGACCGCGGGCGTGGCGGTCTCCGCGTGGTTCGGGTACCTGGCGGCCCGGCGTTTCTTCGACGATCAGCTCCTCTGCGTGCTCGTCGGTCTGGTGTACGGGTTCAGTCCCGGCCTGCTGGCGCAGGCGACAAGACATCCCCACGCGATGATCGCGTTGTTCCCGCCGATCGCTGTGCTGCTGGCGGACGAGATCCTGGTGCGCCAGCGGTTCGGTCCGGTATTGATCGGCGCGGTGGCCGGCGTCGCTGCAGCGCTCCAGCTGCTTACCGGCGAAGAGCTGCTCGCAACCACCGCTCTGGTGGGAGCCATCGGCGTTGCCCTACTGGCGCTGATGTTCCGCCATGCAGTGGCCGGAAAGCTGCCTTACGCATTGCGCGCCGCTGCCGCGGCCATCATCTCGTTTGGGATCCTGTCGGCGTACCCGCTGGCCGTGCAGTTCCTCGGGCCCCAGAGGGTGTTCGGTGATGTCCAGCCGCCCGACGTGTACGTGACCGACCTGCTCGCCTTCCTCGTGCCCAATCACGCCCTGCTGCAGAACGGCGCCACGGCCTACGTCGTCGAGCACTTCACAGGCAACGCTTCAGAGGACGACGCCTACGTGGGCCTGCCGTTGCTGGTGCTGTTCGTCGCCGGGCTGAAGCTGAACTGGCGCCGGCCCCCGATCCGCTGGGCCGGCCTTCTCGCCCTTATCACCGCCCTGCTCTCACTTGGCCCGCGGCTTCACGTGTTCGGGCACGCGACCCCGCTGTGGCTGCCCTGGGCGGCCCTGGCCAAGCTGCCTTTGATGGGAGGCGCCCTCCCGGGACGGTTCATGGTCATCGCCTTCCTTGGCATCGGGATCGTCGTGGCGAGCGTGTGGATGACTCCGATCCGTGGCAAGCGTTCCTGGCGGTTCGCAGCCCCGCTCGTTCTTACCGCGGGCCTGCTCACAATGGTCCCCCAGCTGCCGTTTGCGAACACGCCTTCCACCCTGCCGAGCTTCTTCCGGCCGGGAGGAGGGGTCCAGAACATCGCGGACGGTGCGGTCGTCCTCGTAACCCCCTTCGCCAGCAAGCAGTCGACGGACGCCATGTACTGGCAGGCCGCATCCGGGTACCGATTCCGCATGCCCGAAGGCGACGCTTTCACTCCGGGCCCGTACCTCGGTCCACATCCGTCGTACCTGGAAACGACTCTCGAGCAGATCGATCAAGGGGTGCACGTGAGCGCGTCCGCGACCGCGCGGTTCCAAGCACTCCATGACCTCTCCGCTTTCGAGGTGCAAACGATCGTGGCGGGGCCGTCGTCGGGTCGGGACGCAATCGTGGAGTTCCTGACCGCGGTCGTAGGCGCGCTACCGGACCAGGTCGGCGGAGTCGACGTCTGGTGGCACGTGTCGCCGGTCGCCGGCAACCCGTTGAGCGTTCCTAAGACGAGTTCGCCCGCCGGGTGAGCACGGTGCGGCGATCGCGCCACATCGCTCCACCGGCAATCGCCAGAAAGGCGACGGCGCTCAGGCCATACGTGCTCGAAAGGGCAAGCTGCCATATGCCGAGATGCAGGTCGGCCGCCTTGTTCACGGGGATCCATTGGTAGGGCCTGGCGTAAAACTCGATGAACGCCACGGCGGCGGCGATCAGCAGGAGAAGCGACCGCGATTCCCAGGCCTTCCGCGCCACCCAGAGAAAGACCGGCACGACCCATACCCAGTGGTGCTGCCAACTGATCGGCGAGATCAGGAGCGTGGCGACGGCGCACGTGCAGAGCGCCAGGAGCCGGTCACCTTTTCGCTCGGCCCAAACCGCTACTGCCAGAGCCACGACGATGATTACAAGGCAGAGCACCACCCACGCGGGCTGGAAGCCCTGGTTGGTGTGCATCCATCGCACCAGGAGGCTCTGCAGTGACTGGCTCCGTGGGTTCTGAGGGTCTCCGACGCGACTGATGTCGAGAACCTTGCCGCCCCAGTATTTGATCGAGTCACTGGGCAAGGCCACGAAGCCCACCGCGACGGTGGCGCCAAAGGTGGCCGCCGCGACGGCTGCCGCGCGCAGCCGGCGGGTGACGAGGTAGTAAAGGATGAAGAATCCAGCCAGGAGCTTGAACGACGCCGCGACCCCGACTCCGATCCCCTTCCAGCGGTTGCCGTCCGGCAGCCAAACGTCGACGAGCACCATCAGCATGAGAATGAGGTTCACCTGCCCTAGCAAGAGGGTCGAAGACACCGGGTCGAGCCAGATCGCCGCCAGGCAGGCGGCCGCGGTGAGCCCGATCCGCAGCCGCGCGCTCACGATCCCGATCCAGCCCAAGCACAACCAGATCGAGAGCTCGAGACACCCCATCGAAAGCGTGGTCCAGAGGACGCCGATAACCGGCGTGGATAGAGACGCCAGAGGAATGAATAGCAACGCTGCGAAAGGTGTGTACGTGAATCCTGCGCGAAAGACGTTGGCGTACAGATCGCGCCCGCTCAGGACCGCCTGTGCCCCCTCCCTGTAGACCTTCGCGTCGTACATCCAGCCAGGGTTGCCCCGGTATATCAGGAGGGCCGAGCTGGCGACGAGCAGCGGCCCAACGATGGCAGCAACTGCAACCGCGGCTCGGCGCGCGCGTAAGCGCCGACGCGGCGTGCCCAGCCCGGTGTCCTCAGGCCGGGCTTGCGTAGCCGTCGTGCCAGAGCTCAAATGCGAGCGACGTCCAGAGCTGCTTGCGATTGTCCTTCATGCTGTCAAGGTGATCCCGATGAGGCATGAGCCCTCGGCTGGATCGAAGGTTTGAAAGTCGATCCCACGATCCACAGGCCCAGCCACATCCACGACCTGCCCCCCCGTGTCATCGCTTTGACGTTACCTCAGCACCGTTAAGCGACGCTTATTTCGACCATGCACGAACGACCTGGATTGACACGCCGGTTCCCAGTCGCCGCCTGGGCGGCCCTGGTCGGGGTCGCGGTCCTCGCGGCGCATGTGCCTGCTTTCCTGCATCGCCTCCTCGACGGCGACGAGGCGATCTACGGCTCGATCGCGGCACTGATGAACCTGGGCGGCCCGCTTTATGGGCCTGGAGGTGTGGACAACAAGCCACCGGGGATCTTCTGGGTCTACGCGGCGACCTTCCGCCTGGCCGGCACCTATCAGATGACCGCGATTCACGCGGCGGGATTCGTGGCCATGGCGGTGACCTGCGCGCTCATCTTCGTCATCGCGCGAAACCTTGCCGGGGCCCGCGCCGGCCTGCTCGCCGCGTTGTTTTACGGCCTGCTGACGGCGGCCGGCAATCCCCGGCTGCTGGCCTCCAACACGGAGATCTTCATGATGGTGCCTCTCACGGCGTCCGTCCTCACCATGCTGCGGCGCCGCTGGTTCTGGACCGGCGTCCTGCTGGTGGCGGCCGGCGCGTTTCGGCAGTCGGCCGGGGTGAACGTCGTGCTGGTCGGGCTCGGCCTTCTGTGGTTGGAATCCTCAGGCGGAAGGCTGCGGACCTTGGCGTTCTTCGCGGGCGGGGTGGTGGCGGGCCTAGTCGCCGGAGCCGGCCTGCTCGCCGCCACCGGCTCGCTGAGCGGGTTCTGGCGCTGGACCATCGAGACGCTGTATGGATACGCGTCGACGAACTGGATTCCTTCGCTGGTCTGGGCGCGAGCCAGGGACAGCGTCGTGCCATTCGTCGTGGACATGTCGGTCTTCTGGATCGCGGCCATCGCATTCGCCTGGCGATGGCGCGCTTTGAGCCCGGCCGAGCGCCTGATGGTCGCGTGGCTCGCCGTCTCGATGGTCGGGTCGCTGGCGGGCGGCCATCTCTCGTGGCATTACTTCATCCAGGCGATGGGGCCGCTCGCCTTGCTGGCCGCTCTTGCGTTCGACCGCATCCGGCTGCGACGCGGGGTGGTGGCAGCCGCGATCGTGGGAATTGCATTCCCCGCCTTGGCCTGGTGGGCTTTCGACCTGACCGCCGACCCGTTGACATACGACTTCAGCGGAGCGATCCCTCAGCACGAGGCCGTTGCGGCCTATATCCGCGACCACACTTCGCATTCCGACCGGATCTTTGTCTGGGGTGATTGGCCTGCGCTCTACGTGGAATCCGACCGCCTGATGTCGGGCCGATTCCCGGGGTTTCTGCGTGGCTTCGCCCGCGGAACCGCCCTACCCCCCAACAACTGGGACACCGCGCCCGACGTGTGGCCTCTGCTCCAGGCCGACCTCAACGCCAACCCGCCCGCCCTCATCGTCGACACGGCGGCGGCCGGTTGGAGCGACTTCTCGGACTATCCGATGAGTAACTACCCGGTGCTCGCCGACCTGGTGGCGAGCCACTACCACGTGGTGGCGACCGTCGACGGCGTCGTCATCTACGCGCGCGACCAGACTCACTAGGTGGGGGAAGGCGCGGTCGGACGCTTGAGCTCGAGGATCCGGGGCTCGTCCGCGGCGACGGCGACAATGCGATCGAAGAGCTCCTCGGCCCGTGGTCCGTCGACCGCCTCGGAGAGCCGCACGTATGCCGACGCCCCGTCGCGAAACACGAACGTAGGAGTGCCGAAAACGCCATGGCGCGCAACCGCCTCACGATGGTCACGGGCCAGCGGCTCGAGGATGGTCGGGTCGGCGATGTCTTTTCGGAACCGCTCCAGGTCGAGGCCCGACTCCTCCGCGACCCGTTCGACCACGTCGACCTGGTCGATGTCCAACCGGTCACGGTGGCGCGCGCGCAGCAGCGGCATGTGCAGGCTCTCGAATCGGCCCTGGCGGCGAGCCGCCTCGGCAGCTTTGAAGGCGAGCCTGCCTCTGACCCTCTCGGATTCGGGCGCATCCCATACCGTCCAGCCCTCATCCTTTGAGTTGACCTGGCTGAGTGAGAAGTAACGCCAGCCGATCTCCAGCTCTCGGCCCGCTGCCACCACGCTTTCCATCAGCACAGATGCCCGGTAGACGTATGGACACAGGTAGTCGTAAAAGATCTCGAATCCGATGAGCCCCGAATCAGCCATTCATCCAACTCCAACGCGTCTGGTGCTCACGCGTATTCCCGACAGCTGGCGCTGGATGCGCCCGGACCTCCTGGTGAGGCTGCTGCCGTTCGGCGCCGCCTACACCCTGGCGTACCAACTGACGGGCGGGGCGCGCTGGCTCGGGTTCAGCGCCGGCACGATCGAGACGCAGCTGGTGTTCGGCCTGGTCGCGGCGCCGGTGATGTTCGCCGCGGCATTGGCGGTGCAGCTCTGGCTGACGCGACGACGTGGGGTGCTGAGCGTGCCGGCGAGCGCGGGCGACGCCTGGTTCCAGGCCGCGTTCTACGCCGTCAACGGGCCCCTCGAGGAAGCCTTCTTCCGCGGCCTGGGGCAGGGCGGCCTGGGTTTCTTGTGGGGCACGCCTGTGGGATTCGTAATCGCCACGACCGTCTACGTCCTGTATCACCGTCTCGGCCGCTGGCCCTGGGCCGACACCTTAGCGACCGCGCTCGTCGGCGTGCCGCTCGGTCTTGCCTACTGGCTGCTCCCAGGACCACCGTCGCTGCTGGGGGTTTCGATCGCGCACATCGGAGCCACGTGCGGCTTCCTCGGGCCGGGGCCTTACGTATTGAAGAGGCTGCACCTCGTCTAAATGGACAGATGCTGGGTGGAGCCTTAGGCCGGATTCACTCCGGCGCCACCTCCCGCGACTTCGTCGCGGGGACCCCAACGGTCTCTCCAAGCGCCTCCCCGCGCACAGGTGGAGAGGAGGGGGTTCCGCGGGGGAGCGGTCGGTAGGACCCATCCTTGACGCGCTTGCGCGCGACGTCTGTCCTTCCCCGCGCTACCTAAACCTGGCGGCGGCGGACGGAGTAATAGACCATCGCGACCAGGATGATCACGATGAACGCCCACCACGTGATGTCACCGATGCCGGATGCCGGCGGGATGCTCGACACGCTCACCGCGCCTCGTGACGCTGAACCGCCTCCCGAGATCTGCACCTGGGCCACGGCCAGGTCGCGGATCGCCGAGCTGGTCAGGGTGTGAGGAACGACCCAGTAGAGGATGTCGAAGACGAACTTGACGATCGCGTTGCTGATCGCGCCCTGGTCGGCGAGGCTGTGGATGAAGACGATCACGCCTGTCACGACGTCGTAGTAGATGAACGCGACGACCGCCGCGACGATGTTGTTCATCCACGTGCTCAACGACATCACAAGCAGCATCACGACCAGCGTGTTGGCAAGCTGCGCGAGAACCTCTAGCCAGAGCGCGTTCTCGAGCCCGCCGCCGAACAGGTACATGGCGAGCCTCGCTTCAAGCGCGAGCACGCCGACGATCGCCACCATCGCAACCACCGCAGCGAGCAACTTGCCCGCCGTGAACGCCAACCGCGACACGGGCTTGGCGAAGATGCTGATCGCGGACCCTGAATCGAGGTCGTGGTAGATCGTCGTCATGCCGAGGGCGAACGCGATGAGAAGGGCGAAGATGCCCAGCACTCCAAGGATCTGGCTGACGAACAGGTACTCGACGACCTGGTTGACCTGCTGCGGCGTGAGGTTGGTGCCCGACGGACCCGACTGGCTGCCCGAGACGATCGCCGAGTAGAAAAGCCTCAGCCCGATGCCGAGCAGCGCGATGCCGACCGCGCCGATGATGAAGAAGACGAGCAGGATGCGACGCCTCGACAGCTCGATCAGCGTATAGCGCGCGACCGAAAGCGTTCCCTTCACTGCTTGTCCTGGTCCGAGATGAACGACGGGAGCTGGTCGCGCGGCACGCCGGCGGGGCTCGAAGCCTGCACGAGCTCGACGAAGACGTCCTCGAGGTTGCGACCCTCCGGCACCACCTCTTTCATGGTCCCTTCCTTCAAGACCCGGCCCTTGGCCATGATCGCTACGGTGTCGCACACCAGCTCGACCTCGCTCAGGAGGTGGCTGTTGAGCAGGATCGCCACGCCGCTCTCCTTCAACCGGTCGATCAGGGCGCGCACGTCGCGGCGGCCCAGCGGGTCGAGGTCGGCGGTCGGCTCGTCGAGGATCAAGAGCTTGGGGCGGCCGAGGATAGCCTGGGCGATGCCAAGCCTTTGCTTCATGCCTTTGGAGAACTGCCTGATCTGACGGCGCTCCTGGTCCAGCCCGGCGAAAGCGAGGGTCTCGGGGATCCTGCGCTTGCGGTCTACCTCGTCGAGGCCGAGCAGGCTTGCGAAATAGTCGAGGACCTCGGCTGCGCGGAGGAACTTCGGGAAATCCGGTTCCTCTGGCGAGAACCCGAGGCCGGTGCGAGCGGCCGGGTTGCCCGGATCCAGGCCGAACAGTGAGACCGTGCCCGCGTCGGGTCGGAGCAGCCCCGCGATGACCTTGACCACGGTGCTCTTACCGGCGCCGTTGGGGCCTAGCAGGCCGAACGCCTGGCCGGGCTCGAGCTCGAACGTGACGCCGTCGACGGCCCACGGATCAGAGCTCCGGTACCGCTTCCGCAGGTCTTTGACGCTGACAACGACGGCCATGGGTCAACCGACTATACAGTGGCGAGTTATCAATCTCGACTCGCTTCAACGCCGCACTCTGACCTGGGCTGGGCTGGCTGTGGTGCTCACCGCATTCGACGGTTCGGTGCTGGTCCTGGCCCTGCCCGCGATCGCGGCCGACTTCCACGCCCGCACCCCCGCTCTCTCCAACCTTGGCTCCGTCCTCGCCCTCGGCGCGCTCGGCGCCCTGCCCCTTTCGACGCTGGCCGATCACTTCGGCCGGCGCAGGCTGATCGCGATCGGGGTCGCGGGTTTCTCGATCGCCAACTTCGTGAGCGCCTTTGCGCCCTCGCTCGCGGCCCTTGCGGCCCTTCGGCTGGTCGCCGTCTGCTTCGAGGCCCTCGTCGCGGGCGTCGCCACCGCGCTGATCGTGGAGGAGGCGCCCGCATCGCACCGCGGCCAGGCGGTCAGCGTGCTCGCGCTTCTCGCCGGACTCGGCACCGGGGTCACCGTCATCGCTTATCCGATCGTCGCCCCGCACTGGCGCTGGCTCTTCATGGCAGGGGGCGTCGGAGTGCTGATCGCGCCGATGATCTGGTTCCGGCTCCCCGAAGGAAGGACCTGGCTTGCGGTGAGGGTCAGCGGCTCGGCGCTCAACCTCCTGTTCCAACTGCCGTGGCGGCGCCGGGTGCTCATCCTCGCGCTGATGACCGCCCTGCTCGCCGTGCTGCTCGAGCCCGCCGGCCTCCTGTTCACTGTTTACGCGAGCGACATCCTTCACATGTCGCCGGCGGCCATCAGCATCCTCATCGTGGTGTCGGGCGTGGCAGGGGCAAGCTCGTATCTTGCGGGCGGTTACCTCACCGACCGTTTCGGCCGCCAGGGCCCCGCCATCGCGCTGACCGTGGCCACCGCGGTCGC